>NZ_JAHGUP010000039.1 GCF_001989995.2 Vibrio anguillarum | reverse complement strand
CACTCCGATACTTCTTTAGCGTCAGTGGCTCAAACCTTGTTTAACGCTTTTGAAGGCCATTACACTTTGCTTGCGATTCCATTTTTTATTTTGGCTTCCAGCTTTATGTCAACCGGAGGTGTGGCAAAACGCATTATCCGTTTCGCTATCGCTATGGTGGGTTGGTTTCGGGGAGGGCTTGCGATTGCTTCGGTAGTGGCCTGTATGATGTTTGCGGCGCTGTCAGGTTCTTCACCGGCGACAGTGGTGGCGATCGGCAGTATTGTTATTGCTGGAATGGTCAAAAATGGCTACAGCAAAGAGTTTGCCGCTGGGGTTATTTGTAATGCTGGCACATTGGGCATCTTGATCCCACCTTCGATTGTGATGGTCGTGTACGCAGCCGCGACCGATGTATCGGTAGGGCGCATGTTTTTAGGTGGTGTGATCCCAGGTTTATTAGCGGGTTTGATGCTGATTGTTGCTATCTACATTTTTGCACGAATTAAAAACCTGCCGAAACAACCTTTTGTGGGTTGGAAAGAAGCGATCTTCGCCGCCAAAGATGCCAGCTGGGGTTTGTTGCTGGTGGTGATCATTCTCGGCGGGATTTACGGTGGTATCTTTACGCCAACCGAAGCGGCTGCGGTGGCAGCGGTATACGCTTTCTTGATTGCCAATTTTGTTTACAAAGATATGGGGCCGTTCGCCGACAAAGAAAATACCAAACCTGCCTTGGTCAAAATCGTGCAAGCCTTTTTCCATAAAGATACGCAAGCGACTTTGTTTGATGCAGGCAAACTGACCATCATGCTGCTGTTTATTATCGCCAATGCATTGATATTGAAACATGTTCTGACCGAAGAGCGCATTCCGCAAATTATTGCCGAATCGATGCTTTCCGCCGGTCTCGGGCCTATAACATTCTTGATTGTAGTCAACATATTACTGCTACTTGGTGGTCAGTTTATGGAGCCATCAGGGCTGCTGATCATTGTTGCTCCATTGGTCTTCCCCATCGCCATCGCACTCGGTATTGACCCCATTCACCTTGGGATCATGATGGTGGTGAACATGGAAATAGGGATGATCACACCGCCCGTCGGGTTAAACTTGTTTGTCACCGCAGGGGTAGCCAAAATGTCGATGATGAATGTGGTGAAAGCGGCGCTACCGTGGGTGGCGATTATGTTCCTATTTTTGATGATTGTGACCTACGTGCCTTGGATTTCCACTTGGTTACCAACCACCTTAATGGGGCCGGAAATCATCACTAAGTAACCAAAATGCTGACCTGAAATTTCTATGGCTGCGGCATGTTATTAGAGCTCTATATTTTATAGAGCTCTTTGTCTAATCCGTAACGCTGCATTTTGTCGTACAAAGTTTTACGCGGTACGTTGAGTCTTTCCATTGTTTCATTGATACGCCCACCACACTCAATCAATGCTTGTTCAATCACTGATTTTTCAAATTCGGCCACTTGTTCGACTAAATGGGTGGGTAATTTTTGTGATGGCTCGCTGTCGCCTAACTGAGCCAGTTTCCCCAATAGCACATAGCGCTCTGCGGCGTTGCGTAGTTCGCGCACGTTTCCCGGCCAGTCATGGCTGATTAAGCACTGCATTTCAGGTTGAGAGAGTGCGGTTGCCGCTTTACCGTAACGAGCCGCGGCCACTAACAAAAAGTGATGGAAAAGCGCAGGAATATCCTCTTTACGTTGGCGAAGTGGTGGAATATCTAATGTGACAATGTTTAAGCGATAGTAGAGATCTTGACGAAAGGTGCCTGCTTGAGCTGCTTGCTTTAAATCGACTTTTGTTGCGGCGATGACTCGAATATCAAGAGGAATCAAGGTGTTGGACCCGACACGTTCAATGACTCTTTCTTGCAATACGCGTAATAAACGAATTTGTGCCTGCATTGGCATTGATTCAATCTCGTCCAGAAATAAGGTGCCGCCTTGTGCATGTTCAAATTTGCCAATGCGTTTGGTTTCTGCGCCAGTAAAGGCGCCTTTTTCATGGCCGTAAAGTTCACTTTCTATCAAGTTCTCAGGCACTGCGCCGCAGTTCAGTGCGACGAAATTGAGCTCGCGGCGAGAACTCTGCTCATGTAACGAGCGAGCAACCAGCTCCTTTCCTGTGCCAGTTTCGCCAAACAGTAGAATGTCAGCCTGAGTGTCGGCGACATGAGTGATGGTGTCCCTTAACGCTTGTATGTTGCCAGTATTACCGATAATGCGTGGTCCAAGAGTTTGGCTCGCTTTTAAGCTGCGTTTTAGCTGTTGATTTTCTAACGTTAAGTGGCGTTTTTCTATCGCGCGGTGGATGGTTTCTATCAAGCGTTCAGTAACAAAAGGTTTTTCGATAAAATCGTATGCGCCATCGTGCATCGCTTGTACGGCCATCGAAATATCGCCATGTCCTGTGATCAAAATAACAGGGACCTCAGCATCTTGATGATGAATCGAGTTGAGTAAGCTCTGGCCGCTGAGGCCAGGTAAGCAAATATCACTCACCACCACAAGAGGCAGCCCGTCGGCTTTGGCCGCCAGTAAGGCTTCTTCCGCACTGGAAAATAACCGCGCTGTGAGGTCGGCGAGCTCGAAACTTTGCGCAATGGCGATACGGATATCCGCCTCATCATCGATAAAAAATACATCACACATTGGTTGTCCTTAACTGCTTTTTATCTTTAAACCATACTTTGTCTGTAAATCACACGCTTGGCGTAACGATCGGTAGAGAGACTGAAAATCGCGCCCCACACTGCGGTGAACTGGTCATCGTTAACTCACCGTCCATGCTTTGTATTATCTGCTGTGAAATCGACAAGCCTAAGCCTAAGCCATTTTTTTTCGTGGTGAAAAACGGTTCGAAAAGATGGGCTATTTTTTCTTGTGTAATTCCCGGGCCGTTATCATCAATATGGATCAACATTTGAGAGGCCTTGCACTCAGTGCTCAAACGAACGCATTTTTGATGTTGTTCTTCAAGGGCCTGCATCGCGTTGGTTAGCAAGTTAATCAAGACTTGTTCTAGTTGGATTGGATTGACACGCACCCAAAGATCCATCGCGGGTAATTCCATTTCAAACTGAATCAAATTCGATTTAAATTGCGGTTGCATCAACTCTTTTGTCGACAAAATAATCGGTAATAATTGCGCGTTCACTTTCTCATCGGTGTTACTTTTTCGCGCAAACGATTTGAGCTGTTCACTGATTTTAGCCATGCGTTCGGTGAGCGCTGAAATGCGAGTCAAGTTGTCATCGGTCCGTTCCGGCTTACCATTGGCTAAAAAACGCCGCCCATTGTCGGCAAAACTGCGGATAGCGGCCAGTGGATTATTCAGCTCGTGACTAATACTGGCGGACATTTGACCAAGCACAGCCAGTTTCGCAGCTTGGATCAATTCATCTTGAGTTTGGCGTAACATGCTCTCTGTTTTACTTCGCTCCGCAATTTCCGCGTGCAGTGCAGAGGTTCGCTCCATCACCAGAAACTCTAATTTTTGTTTTGCTTCAGACTGTAACTGTTCGATTTGGCGGTGATGAACCAGTAATAGCCCTAAGTAGACGATGGCAAACAGCATGCTGTTGATCAGAGTAAATCCAAAGCTATCCCAGAAAATGTTTATTTTGGGCGATAAAACCCGAATGTTGAGCCCGATACTGGGCAGCGGTTTGGTTGAAACGATGAAATCGCCTTTAATCCAAGTTTGATAAGGATTTTCCCATTCGGCAACGGATGCATTGAAATCGCCGATCAATCCGAGTGAGCGAATAGAGGTATCAAGATATTGGCGGCTATTTTGAACCGCAATTCGATCGCTTTCGCTCAGCATGGCAACACTTTTAAACAGCCACTCCGGTTGGCTGGACATGAAAATAATGTTGTTGTTGTCGGTGGCGACAAAATAGCTTTGTTTGCTCTGCCAGTTTTCCTCAATCGCGGAAAGATCCATCTTCACTACCACTACGCCAATGACATCCGCGGCATAAACGATAGGGTAGGAGTAGTAATATCCTCGTTGCCCCGATGTTGATCCTAACGCAAAATATTGGCTCTCTTGTCCAGTTATGGCCGTTTTAAAGTAAGGCCGCCAAGCGAAGTTTCGGCCAATAAATGAATGAGTGAGGTGCCAGTTACTTGCTGCGATCGTGTTGCCATATTGGTCGATGAGGTAGGTGTCAGCGGCTTGAATCACTTCATTGACCTGTTCTAAATAGCGATTAGTGATTTCAATTTGGGCGCTATTGCTGGGGCTGTGTAAAGCGTCAATGAGTTCTTTATCTTTGGCTAGCAATCTTGGGATATGTGCATATTTATCAAGTTTTGTGGTGATGTGGCTAGAGAATCGCTCTAGCTGAGCTTGATGTTCAATCAATAAACTTTGGTAGTTGTGCCGCCAAACAAAATGCGCCCCAGCCGCGGTAGACAAAAGGAATAACGTTACAAAAATAAGGTTTACTCGGCGAATATGTAGCATCCTTTCTCCATGTTCAGCGGCGCGACAAGGGCGGTTCTTTTGCGAGAGATATCCATTTTTGCAAGTGATAATGCTCCCAGCATTGACTCATAATTCTACTGGTTTTCCTTTGGGTGATGTTTAAAAAGAGCGCAATTGTGGGGTGCAAAACAGGAGCAAGATCTCTTTTTACGCTTTTGGGGTAAAAAAAGCCTCGATTCCCTTGAAAAAGCCTTTATTGTCCCCATTTCAAAACTGTGCTTTTTCACGTTGGTGGAATTTTTAGCACTTAGAAAGCAATTTAGGGTACGGAATCATCTCTCTGCGGTGATTGGCTCGACAGCACTGATTCTGGTCGGTAGAATGTCGCGTCTAAATTTTCTGTCCTGAGACTAATCAGAGATACCTTTTGTGATGCATTAGAGTCTCTAAAGATATCGCTTATTAGTCCAATATTGGGTCTTTTGGCCAATGTTGATGCTGGTTTTAATATAAGTGTTCGGATAGAGCACAACACAAGGATGCAGCCAAGCACAAGGCATCGCCTAAGTTGCGGCTCATATTGCTCAGAAATACTGGGCCAGTTTTGAGGTTTATAAATAATGCAAGTTACTGTTGAAACGCTAGAAGGCCTAGAGCGCCGTCTGAATATTACTGTTCCTGCTGCTAACATCGAAGATGCAGTTACAAAAGAGCTACGCAATATCGCTAAGAATCGTCGTTTCGATGGTTTCCGCAAAGGCAAAGTGCCTTTGAAAATGGTTGCGCAAATGTACGGTAAAGCGGTACGTCAAGACGTCATGGGCGAAGTGATGCAACGCCACTTCATTGAAGCTATCGTAAAAGAGAAAATCAACCCAGCAGGCGCACCAACATTCGCACCAGTTTCTATCGAAGAAGGCCAAGACCTTGTTTTCAATGCAACTTTTGAAGTATATCCAGAAGTTGAGTTAAAAG
Source organism: Vibrio anguillarum (assembly GCF_001989995.2). Classification (GTDB taxonomy): domain Bacteria; phylum Pseudomonadota; class Gammaproteobacteria; order Enterobacterales; family Vibrionaceae; genus Vibrio; species Vibrio anguillarum. The sequence continues at coordinate 116,781 of NZ_JAHGUP010000039.1, read as the reverse complement.
GTCTAGAAAACATCACTGTTGAAAAACCAGCGGTTGAAGTGAAGGAAGAAGACGTTGCTGAGATGCTAGAAACGTTACGCAAGCAACAAGCAACGTGGAAAGAAGTAGACGCAGCTGCGGAAGCGGGTTCGCGCGCGACGATCGATTTCGTTGGTTCTATTGATGGCGTTGAGTTTGAAGGCGGTAAAGCTGAAAACTTCCCTCTAGAAATGGGTGCAGGTCGCATGATCCCTGGTTTTGAAGACGGTATCGTTGGCAAAACCAAAGGTATGGAATTTGAAATCGACGTTAACTTCCCTGAAGATTACCACGCGGAAAATCTAAAAGGTAAAGCGGCGAAATTCGCAATTAAAATCAACAAAGTTGAAGTGCGTGAATTACCAGAGTTAAACGACGAGTTCGTTGCCAAATTCGGTGTCGCTGAAGGTGGCGTTGAAGCGCTGAAAGCTGAAGTTCGCAAGAATATGGAACGTGAACTTAAGCAAGCAGTAAAAAACCGCATTAAAGAGCAAGCGATTGAAGGTCTAGTAAAAGAGAACGATATCAATGTTCCTTCTGCACTGATCGATCAAGAGATCGACGTACTGCGTCAACAAGCTGCACAACGCTTTGGCGGTAACCCAGAAGCGGCCGCTCAACTACCACGTGAATTGTTCGAAGAACAAGCAAAACGTCGCGTAGTGGTTGGCCTACTTCTTGGTGAAGTGATCAAGTCTGAAGAGCTAAAAGCTGACGAAGATAAAGTGAAAGCATTGATCGAAGAGATGGCAACAGCGTACGAAGATCCAGCTGAAGTAATGGCATACTATTCTCAAAATCAGCAAATGATGAACAACATGCGTAACCTTGCTCTAGAAGAGCAAGCAATCGACGCGATCATTGCTAAAGCACAGGTTTCTGAAAAGGCTGTTAGCTTCAATGAGCTAATGAACCAGCAACCTGCTTAATAAGCAATATGTAGCGTAGGTGGTTGACTACAGGTTAACTATTCTGCTAACAATGGTCCGTGTGATACCCATCATTCGGGCCATTTATTTTAGGGACATAACAATATGAGCTACCAAGAAAAAAACGCAATGTCGCCAATTTTTGACGCGCTAGTACCCATGGTGGTTGAGCAGACTTCCCGCGGTGAGCGCTCATACGATATTTATTCTCGCCTACTCAAAGAACGAGTGATTTTCTTAACGGGTCAAGTTGAAGATCACATGGCTAACCTTGTTGTAGCGCAGCTGTTGTTTTTAGAATCGGAAAACCCTGATAAAGATATTTTCCTCTACATCAACTCGCCAGGAGGTAGTGTGACTGCTGGTATGTCAATTTATGACACCATGCAGTTCATCAAGCCGAATGTTAGCACTGTTTGTATGGGCCAAGCTTGTTCAATGGGAGCATTCCTATTGGCTGGTGGCGCTCCGGGGAAACGTTATGTGTTGCCTAACTCACGCGTGATGATTCATCAGCCGTTAGGTGGTTTCCAAGGGCAAGCTTCGGATATCCAGATCCATGCTCAAGAGATCCTTACCATCAAGCAAAAACTCAACAAATTGCTTGCTGAGCATACAGGCCAACCGCTTGAAGTTATCGAGCGTGATACCGACCGTGATAACTTTATGTCTGCTGACCAAGCTGTGGAATACGGTTTAGTCGATGCAGTCTTGCGTCACCGCGGCGAATAACAGTTCTCAGAATTGTTTAACGCATTTTGGCGTAATTTGAGTTACACTCAGACGATTAAAAGTAAAGGCTAAGAGGTTAGCGAATGACAGACAAAAGCAAAGAGAGCGGTAGTAGTAAACTGTTGTATTGCTCTTTCTGTGGCAAAAGCCAGCACGAAGTTCGCAAGCTGATCGCCGGTCCTTCTGTTTACATCTGTGATGAATGCGTTGATTTATGTAACGACATCATTCGTGAAGAGATTAAGGATGTTCTGCCAAAAAAGGAATCTGAGGCGTTACCTACGCCGCATAAGATCCGTGAACATCTTGATGACTATGTGATTGGCCAGGAACATGCAAAAAAAGTGCTCGCAGTGGCCGTATATAATCACTACAAGCGTTTACGAAACGGTGATAAAACGAGCGATGGGGTTGAGTTAGGTAAGAGTAATATTCTTCTTATTGGCCCAACAGGTAGTGGTAAAACACTGCTTGCAGAAACATTAGCTCGTTTCCTAGACGTACCTTTCACAATGGCAGACGCCACCACATTAACTGAAGCAGGCTATGTTGGCGAAGATGTTGAAAACATCATCCAAAAGCTGCTGCAAAAATGTGATTATGACGTTGCAAAAGCGGAACGTGGTATCGTCTACATCGATGAAATTGATAAGATTTCTCGTAAAGCAGAAAATCCTTCAATTACCCGAGATGTCTCAGGTGAAGGGGTTCAGCAAGCGCTGTTGAAATTGGTGGAAGGCACTATCGCTTCGGTTCCGCCGCAAGGTGGCCGTAAGCATCCACAACAAGAGTTTTTACAGGTAGACACATCCAAAATCCTCTTTATCTGTGGTGGTGCATTTGCGGGCCTAGATAAAGTGATTGAACAACGTGTTGCGACAGGTTCAGGTATTGGCTTTGGTGCGGAAGTTCGCTCTAAAGATGAAACCAAAACTATCGGTGAGTTGTTCAATCAAGTAGAGCCTGAAGATTTGGTAAAATATGGGTTGATCCCTGAATTTATCGGTCGTCTTCCCGTAACGGCTACCTTGACAGAGCTGGATGAAGAAGCACTGATTCAAATCCTGTGTGAGCCGAAAAACGCGCTGACGAAACAGTACGCAGCCTTGTTTGAGTTAGAGAACGTTGACCTAGAGTTTCGTGAAGACGCATTGCGCGCCATTGCAAAAAAAGCAATGAACCGCAAAACGGGCGCACGTGGTTTACGCTCAATATTGGAAGGTGTACTACTCGAAACCATGTATGAACTGCCATCGGTAAACGATGTCAGCAAAGTGGTTATCGATGAATCAGTCATTAATGGTGAATCACAACCGCTACTAATTTACAGCGGAAATGAGAGCCAAGCGGCTGGCGCAGAGTAAATCTCAATCAGAAATATTTAAAGGAGGTAGCAAATACCTCCTTTTTTTTATTCTGTTATTGAATCCAGTGAGTTAGCCCCCATATACTCGGTAATCAGTTGAAGCGGAAGAGAGAATAATATGAACTTGGAACGTTCCGAGCGTATCGAGATCCCCGTACTACCTCTACGTGACGTGGTGGTTTATCCTCACATGGTCATTCCTTTGTTTGTTGGCAGAGAAAAATCCATCCAATGCCTTGAAGCGGCGATGGATAACAACAAGCAAGTGTTACTTGTGGCACAAAAGCAAGCGGAAACCGACGAACCGAAAATTGAAGATCTTTTTGAAGTCGGGACAGTTGCAACGATTTTACAACTTCTGAAATTACCTGACGGTACCGTGAAAGTGTTGGTTGAAGGCCAACAGCGAGCGAAAATTGATCGCTTCATCGAGCGTGAATTTTTCTCCGCAGAAGCGCAGTATCTTGTCACTCCTGAGTTGGATGATAAAGAGCAGGAAGTCGTCGTTCGCAGCGCAATCAACCAATTTGATGGTTTTATCAAACTCAACAAGAAAATCCCGCCTGAAGTATTAACGTCGTTAAATGGGATTGATGAAGCAGCGCGTTTGGCTGATACCATCGCCGCTCACATGCCATTGAAATTGATTGAAAAACAAAAAGTTCTCGAAATTGTTGATGTCAGTGAACGTTTGGAATTTTTAATGGGACAAATGGAAGCGGAGATCGATCTATTACAGGTTGAAAAACGCATTCGTGGTCGCGTTAAAAAGCAGATGGAAAAATCTCAGCGTGAGTATTACCTCAACGAGCAGATGAAAGCGATTCAGAAAGAATTAGGTGAGATGGATGACGCACCTGATGAATTTGAAATGCTGAAGAAGAAGATTGACGATTCCAAAATGCCGCAGGAAGCGCGCCAAAAAACGGAACAAGAGCTACAGAAATTAAAGATGATGTCTCCAATGTCTGCAGAAGCAACCGTTGTGCGTAGCTATATTGATTGGATGGTCAATGTTCCTTGGGCAAAACGTTCAAAAGTTAAGAAAGATTTGGCAAAAGCTGAAGAGATTTTAAATGCCGATCACTACGGTTTAGATCGTGTCAAAGAGCGTATTTTAGAATATCTCGCGGTACAAAGTCGTATCAACAAGCTGAAAGGGCCAATTTTGTGTCTTGTTGGTCCCCCGGGCGTTGGTAAAACGTCTCTTGGCCGCTCGATAGCGGCGGCAACAGGTCGACAATATACCCGTATGGCGTTAGGTGGAGTGCGTGATGAAGCAGAAATTCGTGGTCACCGCCGTACTTACATTGGTTCTCTGCCGGGTAAATTGATTCAAAAAATGGCAAAGGTTGGCGTGAAAAACCCACTTTTCCTGCTTGATGAAATCGACAAAATGTCTTCAGATATGCGTGGTGACCCATCTTCCGCATTGTTGGAAGTTCTTGATCCTGAACAAAATAGCACCTTTAACGATCACTATTTAGAGGTGGATTATGATTTGTCTGATGTCATGTTTGTTGCGACATCAAACTCAATGAACATCCCAGGCCCGCTGCTTGACCGTATGGAAGTTATCCGCCTTTCTGGATACACAGAAGACGAAAAGCTGAATATTGCGAAACGCCATCTAGTGACTAAGCAAGTTGAGCGGAACGGTTTGAAGCCTCATGAAATTGTTATCGAAGATTCAGCCATCATAGGTATTATCCGTTATTACACGCGTGAGGCGGGCGTACGAAGCTTAGAGCGAGAGATTTCAAAAATTTGCCGTAAAGCGGTTAAGAAAATCTTGTTGAATAAAGATGTAAAAACCGTGGTAGCCAACCAAGAGAATTTAAAAGAGTTTCTAGGTGTGCAACGTTGCGATTTTGGCAAAGCCGACGACAGTAACCAAATTGGCCAAGTTACGGGTTTAGCATGGACAGAAGTAGGCGGTGATTTGCTGACTATTGAAACCGAATCAATGCCTGGCAAAGGCAAGTTGACGCAAACTGGTTCTCTGGGCGAGGTGATGCAAGAATCCATTCAAGCTGCGATGACGGTGGTTCGCGCACGCGCCGAGAAATTAGGGATTAACGCTGATTTCTATGAAAAACGCGACATTCACGTTCACGTGCCAGAAGGCGCAACACCAAAAGATGGCCCAAGCGCGGGTATTGCTATGTGTACGGCGCTTGTCTCTAGCTTGACGGGTAATCCTGTGAAAGCGGAAGTCGCGATGACGGGTGAGATAACGTTGCGTGGTGAAGTATTACCTATCGGTGGTTTGAAAGAAAAACTGCTCGCAGCACATCGTGGTGGTATCACCACCGTATTGATCCCAAAAGAGAATGAGCGTGATTTGGAAGAGATCCCTGCAAATGTGATTGCTGATCTAAAAGTCATTCCCGTTCAATGGATTGATGAAGTTTTGAAGATCGCACTTGAACGAGACCCTTCTGGGGTTGAATTTGAAGCTAAAAAATAGTGATGTGCAGCAAAAATAAGTAAAAGATCACGCTGATAGGCTTAAAAAGGCTTGTCAGCGTTTTTTTTGGGCGCTAACGTAAGCCCCTATAGCTTGCAGCCCAGATGTAATAAGGCTTCAAGCTAGTTTGGGAACTTAATGGAACGAAAAGTCACCGTTAAAAAATAATAATGGGTGACGCAAAGGGGAATCACAGTGAATAAAACACAATTAGTAGAAAAAATCGCAGAAAACGCTGACATCTCTAAAGCATCGGCAGGCCGTGCTCTTGATGCATTCATCGAAGCCGTTAGTGGCACTCTTCAATCTGGCGATCAAGTAGCGCTTGTTGGCTTTGGTACATTTAGCGTTCGCACTCGTGCAGCGCGCACGGGTCGTAACCCTAAAACGGGTGAAGAGATCCAAATCGCAGAAGCAAAAGTACCTGCTTTCAAAGCAGGCAAAGCGCTTAAAGACGCTTGCAACTAATCAAAATCGTTATTTTTTGCGGCTTAAGCGCAAAATTAATTCGAACCTTTTGAAATTATGCGCATCCTACTGATGCGCATTTCTTTTTCTGATATTATCGCGCTATTCAATTTTTAGGCTGAAGTGTGAAGCTTCTTATCCGGAGAGCAGTTAGATTATGATGGATCGATTACGCGAAGGCGTGAACAGCATCGCGGTGAAAATTATTCTAGGAATGATTATCTTATCATTCGTATTCGCAGGTGTCGGTAGCTACTTGGTAAGCGGTGGCAGTAATGCTGCGGCTAAAGTTGGCAATAGTGAGATTGGCCGTGGTGAATTTGAACAAGCGTACCAGAACGAGCGCAATCGCATGCAATCCCAATTAGGGGATTATTTTGCTAACTTGCTCGCTGATCCTCAGTATGTCGAGTCATTTCGTAAGTCAGTGCTTGATCGTATGGTTAACGATTTATTGTTGGAGCAGCATGCACAATCACTAGGTTTACGAGTGAGCGATGATCAGGTTCGTAAAATGATTTTAGACATGCCTCAATTCCAGACAGGCGGTAAGTTTGACCAAGAAATCTATCAAGCGGCTCTTCGCCGTGCAGGTTTCTCTGCTGAAAGCTTTGCAGAATATCTACGTCGTGATCTTATCCGTAACCAGTTACTTAGTGCTATCCAAGGTAGTGAATTTACGTTGCAGGGTGAGGTTAATCAGCAAAGTGAACTGATCTCTCAAACCCGTGATATCCGTGCGCTCACATTGTCACTCAACGACTTTGCTAAAAATGTTGAGTTGAGTGATGAAGAAATTACTCAATATTATCAACAAAATGCAGAGCGCTATACCCGTCCAGAGCAGGTTAAAGTGGCTTATATCGAGCTTTCTGCCCAACAATTGAAAGACCAAATTGTAGTGTCTGATGAACAGGCCGAGCAGTACTACCAAGAGCATTTAGACAAATACTCCACTCAAGCACAGCGTAAAGTAAGCCATATTTTGGTTCAAGGTGATGATAAAACTAAAGCGCAGGCGATTCTCGATGAACTGAATGCTGGCGCTGATTTCGCGACTTTAGCGAAAGAAAAATCAGAAGACGTAGGAAGCGCAGAAGAGGGTGGTTCGCTAGGTTGGATTGAACATGATGTGATGGACCCAGCTTTTGAACAAGCAGCCTTTGCTATCGAACAGATAGGGGATATCACAGGGTTGGTCAAATCTGAATTTGGCTATCACATTATCCGTCTTGATGATGTTAAAGCCCCTATCGCACAGCCCTACGCACAGGTTGCCTCTGAAATCAAAGCTGAAATGGTAGACCAAAAGGCCGCAGATCAGTTTTATGAGTTGCAGACTAAGCTAGAAAAAGTGGCATTTGAATCACCTGACTCTCTGGATGAAGCAGCAAACGCTATCTCAGCTAAGATTCAGAAAACCGATTTTATTTCTCAGCAAGATGCGCCTGAAATTCTTAAAAATCCAGCTGTTCTTCAAGCTATTCTAAGCCCAGAGGTAAAAGAAGATAGGCTCAATTCTGAGGTATTAGAAGTTGCCCCAGAACACGTTATCGTTGTTCGTGTTGATGATGCTCGGGAACAAATAGTTCTTCCTTTGGCTGAAGTGAAAGAGCAAGTGGTTACTCAGCTTTCTAAAGTCAAAGGCGAACAACAAGCGATTGAGTTAGCCACAAAATTGATTGATACGCTAAAGCAAGGTGACCAATCCTTATTGGAACAGCGTGGGTTAAAATTTGCTGAGTTGGAAATGATTGATCGTAGCTCTCCATTGGCGAGTACGGTGTTTTCTCTCCCTAAACCCGCTACAGATAGTGTGGTTTACGGTCAAGCGAAAGCAATGAACGGTGATATTGTTCTTGTTGAACTACATAAGGTTGAGGCTAAAGTCACACCTCAGTACAACGATCAAATTACGGCTCAGTTAGAGCGCATCGGTAGCCAACGTGATTTGGCTGCGATACTTACAACTTTGCGTAAAAATACAGACATTGAATATTATGTTGTGAGCCAATAAAGGCTAGTAATGTAATTGATATGAAACTCAAAATGGGCTGCTTATGCAGCCCATTTCAATTTCTACCTTTTTGATTCCCTCTCATTTCCAAGCTCAATTAATATTGGTACCCATTAATAAACAAGGAAATGTTCATATGAAATTGAAAACAAAACTCGGATTGTTACTTCTAAGTATCGTATTGCCTCTTTCACCGACATTAGCAGAAGAAAAGGTGGTAGAAACGCACCAAGGCATTGAAATTACGGTTAATATAAATCAGGCTTCCGCTGAGGAAATTGCTACTTTGTTGAAAGGTATTGGACTTAAAAAAGCACAAGCGATTGTTGAATATCGTCAACAAAATGGCGATTTTAAAACCAAAGAAGATCTGAGCTTGGTGAAAGGCATTGGTGCCGTTACTGTCAGGCAAAACGCTGAGCGTATCATTTTATAAAAGTCTCTATCAAAAGCGTCGCCCCCTAAAAGCGACGCTTGTATCACTGTGAAATTTCAGTCATATCACCATTCCTTCCTAGCGCCTGTAACGGATAAGCACTATAATTTGTCGCCGACAAAAGCGAGCAAGCAAGCCGCATAAAAACTAAGTGGAGTAAATCATGTCCTCTCACACTCCGGTAATTACCGTAGATGGACCAAGTGGTGCAGGTAAAGGCACTCTTTGTATGTTGTTGGCTAAGAAATTAGGCTTTCATTTGCTCGATTCTGGAGCTATTTACCGCGTTCTTGCATTGGCGGCGATTCACCACGGTGTGGATACGGAGTCGGAAGAAGCGCTTGTTCCTCTGGCGACACATTTAGATGTCCAATTTATCGCAGAAGGCGACTTGGTTAGAGTGATTCTTGAAGGTGAGGACGTATCGAAAGAATTGCGCAAAGAAGAGACAGGAATGGCGGCATCAAAAGTAGCGGCATTGCCTAGAGTTCGTGAGGCATTATTACGTCGCCAACGAGCCTTTGCGAAAGGGCAGGGACTGGTTGCTGATGGACGTGATATGGGCACAGTTGTGTTTCCTCAAGCAGAAGTGAAAATATTCCTCGATGCCAGCGCGCAAGAGCGAGCCCAACGTCGCTTTAAGCAGTTGCAACTCAAAGGGCTAGATGTTAAATTTGACGCCCTTTTAAGCGAGATCCAAGAGCGTGACGACCGAGATCGTAACCGCCCAGTGGCCCCATTACGCCCTGCAGAGGATGCGCTATTGCTTGACTCAACCTCAATGTCTATCGACGAAGTTGTAGAAGAAGCATTACAATATGTAGAATCTAAGCTGGCAGAGTAGTTCTGCTAGGTAAGAGCGTCGGTCGCAAGGATGATGACTGGCGAATTTAATAACCCCATGCGGTAGGATACCCATGGAAGTTTAATTATTGAAGATTAAATAAATGACTGAATCTTTTGCTCAACTCTTTGAAGAGTTTTTAAACGAAACACAATTTCAACAAGGTACAATCGTTAAAGGTACTGTAGTCGCTATCGAGAATGGTTTCGTTCTTGTTGACGCTGGTCTTAAGTCTGAGTCTGCTATCCCTGCTGAACAGTTCAAGAACGCTGCTGGCGAACTTGAAGTTGAAGTTGGTTCTGAAGTAGACGTTGCTCTAGACGCTGTTGAAGATGGTTTCGGTGAAACTCAACTTTCTCGTGAGAAAGCTAAGCGTCATGAAGCTTGGATCGTTCTTGAGAAAGCTTACGAAGAAGCTGAAACTGTTATTGGTATTATCAATGGTAAAGTTAAAGGTGGCTTCACTGTTGAACTAAACGGTATCCGTGCTTTCCTTCCAGGCTCTCTTGTTGACGTGCGTCCTATCCGTGACACTACTCACCTAGAAAACAAAGAGCTAGAGTTCAAAGTTATCAAACTAGACCAGAAACGTAACAACGTTGTTGTTTCTCGTCGTGCTGTTATCGAATCAGAAAGCAGCGTTGAACGTGACGAACTTCTTGAAACTCTACAAGAAGGCACTGAAGTTAAAGGTATCGTTAAGAACCTTACTGACTACGGCGCATTCGTTGACCTTGGTGGTGTTGATGGTCTTCTACATATCACAGATATGGCTTGGAAACGCGTTAAACACCCATCAGAAATCGTTAACGTTGGTGACGAAATCCTAGTTAAAGTTCTTAAGTTTGATCGTGATCGTACTCGCGTATCACTAGGTCTTAAGCAACTTGGCGAAGATCCATGGGTAGCTATCGCTAAGCGTTACCCAGAAGGTCATAAACTATCTGGCCGTGTAACAAATCTAACTGACTACGGCTGCTTCGTTGAAATCGAAGAAGGCGTTGAAGGTCTAGTACACGTTTCTGAAATGGATTGGACTAACAAGAACATCCACCCATCTAAAGTTGTTAATGTTGGCGACGAAGTTGAGGTTATGGTTCTTGATATCGACGAAGAGCGTCGTCGTATCTCTCTAGGTCTTAAACAGTGTAAAGCTAACCCATGGCAGTCATTCGCTGAAGCGCAAGCTAAAGGCGACAAAGTTACTGGTAAGATCAAGTCTATCACTGACTTCGGTATCTTCATCGGTCTAGACGGCGGCATCGACGGTCTAGTTCACCTATCTGACATCTCTTGGAACGTTCCTGGAGAAGAAGCGGTACGTGATTACAAGAAAGGCGATGAAATCTCTGCAGTTGTTCTAGCAGTAGATGCAGAGCGTGAGCGTATTTCTCTTGGCGTTAAGCAAATGGAAAACGACCCGTTCAACGCATATGTTGCTGATAACAAAAAAGGTACTCTAGTTAACGGTACTGTTACTGCAGTTGACGCGAAAGGTGCTACAATTGAACTTGTAGACGGCGTTGAAGGTTACATCCGTGCTTCTGAAGCATCTCGTGACCGTATTGAAGATGCGTCTCTAGTCCTAAGCGTTGGTGACAGCGTTGAAGCGAAATTTACTGGTGTAGACCGTAAAAACCGCGTAATCAACCTATCTATCAAAGCTAAAGATGAAGCTGATGAGCAAGAAGCAATGGCTACTCTGAACAAAGCTGATGAAGGTGCGTTTGGTAATGCTATGGCTGATGCATTCAAGGCTGCTAAAGGCGAATAATCTAACTCGCTAAAAGGGGCCGTAAGGCTCCTTTTTTTTCAGTTAGTGCCTACTTTGATAAGTAATGAGGGAAACTATGACTAAGTCTGAATTGATAGAAAGACTCTGTGCTGAGAAAACGCACCTATCTGCTAAAGAAATTGAAGACGCTGTGAAAGATATTCTTGAACATATGGCATCAACTTTAGAAAGCGGAGAGCGAATCGAAATTCGCGGATTTGGTAGTTTCTCTTTGCACTATCGTGAGCCTAGAGTAGGTCGTAATCCTAAAACCGGTGATAAAGTGGTGTTGGATGGCAAATTCGTCCCTCATTTCAAGCCAGGTAAAGAGTTACGTGAGCGAGTTAATGAGAATATCTAAAGCGATTTAGAGAGTATTCTAAAAAACGGCATACAGTTTAAGTATGCCGTTTTTTTAAGAAAGGAATCCATAATAGACATGGTTTGTAAGGCCATTTTCCTGCATAATCAGACCAGATCAATACTGGATAGGTAGTGGCATATGAAAATTATAAAAATCGTTCTAATTCTTGCACTTTTTTTGATTGCTTTAGCATTAGGGGCTCAAAATCAAGCAGTTGTGACGTTTAACTATTTGATCGCTCAAGGCGAATTTCACCTGTCTACTTTACTTGGCACTGTCTTTGTCTCTGGTTTTTTACTTGCTTGTTTACTTGGCAGTAGCTTCTACTTCAAGTCTCAGTTGCAAGTTAGAAAGTTGAATAAGCAACTGAAAAAGCAAACAGCAGAGAACAGCTCTGTAACAAGTAAAGCGTAGTGAAATAAAGGCTGACTTGATGTTAGAAATTCTCTTCTTGCTATTACCGATTGCCGCCGCCTACGGCTGGTATATGGGAAATCGCAGTGCTCAGCAAGATAAGCAGAAACACTCTCACCAAATTTCTCGTCAGTATGTGACGGGTCTTAACTTACTGCTTTCTGATCAATCAGATAAGGCCGTTGACCATTTTATCGAGCTACTCCAAGTAGACAATGAAACGATTGACACCCACTTAGCGCTGGGCAACTTATTCCGTTCAAGAGGAGAGGTTGATCGTGCTATCCGCATCCATCAAAATCTCATATCTCGTTCAAGTCTTACTATTGACCAAAAAAATCTCGCCTTACAACAATTGGCAAAAGATTATATGGTGGCAGGTTTTCTCGACCGCGCTGAAAAAATATTTGAACAACTGATTGAAGAGCCCGAACACAAAGAAGCGGCGTTGCAACAATTGGTTTCTATTTACCAACAGACTCGAGAGTGGCATAAAGCTATCGATTACGCTTATGCGTTGGTAAAATTAGGCAGAAAAAGGATGCACAGTGTTATAGCCCATTTTTGGTGTGAACTTGCAATGCAAGAGAAGGCTGAAGGACGCGATAGCAAAGCGATTCAATATCTTAAAAAAGCGCTGTCTGAAGATCCGAAATGTGTACGCGCAACGATCTCTTTAGGTAAGCTGTATCTTGAAAATGATGACTACCGTCATACAATCCAGTATATGCAAATGGTCTTGGAGCAGGACATTGATTTTATCGGCGAGGTATTGCCTACGCTTGCTGAGTGCTATCACCATATTGGGAAAGAGGGTGAACTTGTTGAGTTTTTACGCGAGTGCATTATCAATGAAGCTGGAGTGTCAGCTGAACTGATGCTCGCACAGTTGGTGGCACAACATGATGGTGCTGGAGCAGCACAGGAACTTTTGACACGGCAATTGGTTAAAAATCCGACCATGAAGGGCTTCTACCGTTTAATTGACTACCATCTCATCGAAGCGGAGGAAGGTCGAGCGAAAGAGAGCTTGTCGACCTTGCAAAAATTGGTAGGTGAGCAACTAAAAGTAAAACCTCACTACCGATGCAGAAAGTGTGGTTTCTCAACTCATTCTCTCTACTGGCACTGCCCATCATGTAAGAATTGGGGTTCAATTAAACCTATCCGTGGTTTGGATGGTGAATAGAGTTCATGTACTGGAGTTACTGATCGACTCGAAAACTGCAGCTTATGAAAGCTGCATTTTTTTAGCTTAATTATTTTAGGAGTGAAAATGAAAGACCAGAGAGTAATTGTGGCGTTGGATTATGAGCAACAAGCGGAAGCGTTAGCTTTTGTTGATAAAATTGACCCCAGCAGCTGTCGATTAAAAGTGGGTAAGGAGATGTTTACCCTGTTTGGTCCCGATTTTGTGCGTGAGCTACACAAAAGAGGTTTTTCGGTATTCTTAGACCTAAAGTTTCATGATATTCCCAACACGTGCTCTAAAGCCGTACGTGCGGCGGCTGAGCTTGGCGTATGGATGGTGAATGTTCATGCCAGTGGTGGGGAGAGAATGATGTCGGCGTCTCGCCAGATTCTTGAACCTTATGGTAACGATAGACCACTACTTATTGCTGTCACAGTACTAACCAGTATGGAACAATCTGATCTTCGTGGTATTGGCATCGATGTTGCGCCTAAAGAGCATGTAATGCGTCTGGCTAGCCTAACTCAAAATGCAGGGTTAGATGGAGTGGTATGCTCAGCTCAAGAAGCGCACATGCTTAAGAGCCATCTTGGTCAAGAGTTTAAATTAGTTACGCCAGGGATTCGTCCTATTGGTTCTGAAACAGGAGACCAAAGACGTATTATGACTCCGAGTGAGGCCATAAAAGCTGGTTCAGATTATCTAGTCATCGGTCGCCCAATTACTCAGGCAACAAGACCGGATGAAGTCCTAAAAGCGATAAATGATACGTTAATTTAAATTAATGTTTTCTTTACGTTGTTGTATGAAAAAGGTCGCTTATGCGACCTTAAAAATACTTCCTAATCAAAAATAATGGGCTACCATTTTTTCTTTTCACCAAACAGTGCTTCCATATCACTATTTCTCTCGTTATCTTCAATTTGTTGAAGATCCGTTGCACTTTTTGTTTGGCGTCGTTTTTCTAAGTCATCATACATTGACTGAAGTTTTTCACGAGCTTGATTGGAATAAGCATCATTTTTTGAGCTCAGAACATCGATCCCTTTACGCAATAGCTGAATCGCAGTTCCGGGTTGCCCACGAACGATCGAATCATTTGCCCGCTTAACAACATTTTCAATGTTGATTCGAATTTGTATTGTTTCTAGACGCGCATTTTCAGCGACGTAAGATTGTGTTTCAAAACGTCCTTTATTGTGCTCACTACGAATCGTGTCTCTTAAACGTTTCACTAGTTTAAGCATAATCAAAGCTTGTTTATCGCTGGTGGGTACTTTAAACGTTGTACTGTCACCACTTGGGTGGTTTTCTTGTAAATGCTTAATTTGCCCTTTCATATGCTCAATGCGTTGTGCTAACTGCTTATTTTTCGGGTCAAGCTCATACATACTAAGTAGGGCATCAAGGATACGGGTATTTAAACACACTAAGAGTTCTTTACTAAACGGCATGTGGTGTGCGTTGCCGATAAGGTCTTCTGTCGCATCAATAATGGCGATATATCGAGTCGACTCCTGCTTTTTAGCTGACTCGACCTTTACTTTGTATTGAAGCATGATGTTATAGCCAAGGACTAACACCAGCAAAACTGCTACAAGAGCAATGATTAAACCTATATTCATATAATCCGTATCTTTATTAGAATTCAGTGGCTAGCAATTAAGAATACACGATCCTTAGTTATCACTACACCTTCAAATTGACTATTTTTATTATTCCTGTTTTAACCCCTAAAAACTGCCTTTTATTGCTTAGATTGGGCGATAGTTGGCAAAAATTTAGTCAGCTACGCAAAATACTTACTTTTTTCTTCGCTCTTGAATCATCAAGCTTTGAATTGAGAGTGTTAAGCGTTATAACTAATAATTATAAACTATGATTGAAAGATCTGGATCTTTGATAATGGATTACGGGGCCAATAATGAAGTTACAGCAGTTAAAATATATTGTTGAAGTGGTTAATCACAACCTGAATGTCTCAGCAACTGCGGAAAGCCTTTATACCTCTCAGCCAGGCATTAGTAAACAGGTTCGTTTACTCGAAGATGAATTGGGTATTCAAATTTTTGAGCGTAGCGGTAAGCACCTGACACAAGTCACGGGTGCAGGTGAAGATATTATTCGTATCTCACAAGAGATCCTTTCACGTGTGGAAAGCATTAAGGCCGTGGCAGGGGAGCATACGCACCCTGAGATGGGTACGCTGAATATTTCAACGACTCATACACAAGCTCGCTACGCGTTACCTGATGTAATCAAAGGATTCACTGCACGTTATCCGAAAGTGTCGTTACACATGCACCAAGGCACTCCAAGTCAGATGTCGGAAGCGGTTGCAAAAGGTACCGCTAATTTTGCGATAGCAACAGAAGCGCTTCATCTGTACCAAGATGCCATCATGCTACCTTGTTATCATTGGAACCGTTCTATTGTTGTGCCAAAAGATCATGCTCTTGCAAAAAAAGAACGGGTAACGATTGAGGATTTAGCCGCGTATCCATTGGTCACTTACGTGTTTGGTTTTACTGGTCGTTCAGAGTTAGACACTGCATTTAATCGCGTAGGGTTAACGCCGCGAGTTGTCTTCACCGCCACCGATGCGGATGTGATAAAAACTTATGTCCGAATGGGAATTGGGGTGGGTGTTATCGCAAGTATGGCGATAGATAAATCACGCGACACCGATCTTATCGCGATTGATGCCAGCCATCTTTTTGGTGCGAGCACGACTAGCATTGGGTTTCGCCGAGGTACATTCCTGCGCTCTTATATGTTTGACTTTATGGAACGTTTCGCGCCTCATCTTACTCGCCCTGTCGTCGAACGGGCTACCTCGTTAAAATCGAATATCGAAATAGAAGAGATGTTTAAAGACATTGAATTGCCAGTTCGTTAAGCAAATTTCGATCATTTAAAACGAAACACTTTCTAATTAAACCATCACCTCCTAGAATTGGCCTTTCTAGGGGGATGTATGCGCGCGCTTTTCAAACATATCGATGCTTTTTTAATTGAAAACCAACGTTTTTGGCGATTTGAGCCCTTTCATCATAGTGGCTTAGACAGTTCACCTTGGAAACATTCAGATCATAGGCTGGATCAGTGGTTGCAAACGCTATCTTTGGACAGTATCGATAGCTTAAAGTCATCGCCGCAAGCGCTCATTGAGCAACTTCATCCGTATATCGAGGGGTTAAAAGAAGCGGATATCATGATTAGGCTTCAAGATGCCCCTCGTAATACTCAGCAAGCACTCAGCCCTTACTTAGAGCAGGGGATCCCTGGCAGAAAGCTAGAACAAATTCGTTTAATGAGCGAATCACTCCTCTCTAGGCATTCAGGAACGGAATGGCTAGAGTGGTGCGCGGGTAAAGGCTTTTTAGGTCGAATTATCGCAGCGCAGTCAAAACAAAAAGTCACTAGTTTTGAATATCAGTCGCAGCTCTGCCATGCAGGACAAGCATGCGCCGATGAACATGATCTTCCGATGCAATTTATTCAAGGGGACGCTTTTGAGCCGCAAGCGTTTGGCGTTTTCAATACCAATCAGCATGCCGTCGCTTTACATGCCTGTGGTGATCTCCATGTTCGCCTACTCGAATATTCCGTTGCTCATCGCTTGCCTGCGATTACGTTTTCACCATGTTGCTACCATTTAATCAAAGCCGATAGCTACCAACCCATGTCCAGCTATGGTCGTACTTCTTCTCTTGCCTTGTCCAAAGAAGAGCTGCGTATTCCGCTGCAAGAAACCGTTACGGGGGGAGAGCGGGTTCGCCGTCATCGTTTGCAAGAAATGACGTTTCGTTTGGGTTTTGATTTGTTGCTAAGATCTGAGCTTGGGCATCATCAATATTGCCCAATTCCGAGCCTCAAAAAATCACAACTAGCCGAAGGATTTTTAGCTTTTTGTTATTGGGCGGCGGCACAAAAAGGCATCGCATTACCAGAAGTGGATTGGCCTGCTTATGAACGTAAAGGCGAGCAGCGTTTTTGGCAGATGGAAAGGATAGGCTTAGTACAACAGGCATTTCGCCGCATGATTGAGCTTTGGTTGGTATTGGATAAGGCACTTTATCTTCAAGAGCAAGGCTATGAGGTGCAGATTGAGCAGTTTTGCGCTAGGAAAGTAACGCCACGCAATATATTGGTTCACGCTTTTAAAAAATGAAAGCCAAGCGCATGACGCACTTGGCTAAGAATTGAGAGCTTTACCGCAAATTGTTATCGTTAGTTAAACAGAGCGATAGCTTCAGATGGGTCAAGATATTCAAGGTTGAAACTCTCGGCGACCTCTTTACAGGTGACTTTACCGTGTATCACGTTTAAACCTTCTAGGAATCCTTTATCCTCTAATAATGCACGTTGATAACCTTTATTGGCCAGTTTAACAATGTAAGGCAACGTAGCGTTATTCAAGGCGAAAGTTGATGTGCGAGCCACAGCGCCTGGCATGTTTGCGACGCAGTAATGAACGACGTCATCAACGATATAGGTCGGGTCATCATGAGTGGTAGCATGTGAGGTTTCAAAGCAGCCGCCTTGGTCAATTGCCACATCAACGACCGCAGAGCCAGGTTTCATTCTAGAAATCAGATCTTTAGTAACGAGTTTAGGAGCTGCTGCTCCGGGGATCAGTACTGCGCCTATTACTAAATCGGCTTCGAGGACGTATTTTTCAATCGCATCCTTTGTTGAATACACGACTTTAGCGTGACCTTGGAACTCTTCATCGAGTTTACGCAGCATATCAACACTTCGGTCGAGAATCGTCACATCTGCACGCATTCCGACGGCAATTCTGGCTGCGTTGGCACCGACGACACCACCACCAATCACCACCACTTTTGCTGGTGCGACTCCGGGTACACCACCCAGTAACAAACCACAGCCCGCGTGTGATTTTTCTAAACACTGCGCACCTGATTGAATAGACATTCGACCAGCGACTTCAGACATTGGTGCTAATAGTGGCAAGCGACCCATATTATCTGTTACAGTCTCGTAGGCTATACAGACAGCTTTGCTCTTGATTAGCTCCTCAGTTTGTGGAAAATCTGGAGCTAGATGTAAATAGGTAAATAAAATTTGGCCTTCGCGGAGCATTGCTCGTTCAGCAGCCTGAGGTTCTTTGACCTTAACAATCATTTCTGCTTTCGCAAAAATGTTAGAAGCAGTAGGAAGAATGGATGCGCCTACAGCGATGTAATCATCGTCTGAAAAGCCGATGCCGGAACCGGCATTTGTTTCAACATAAACTTGGTGACCGTGTGAGACAAGTTCGCGCACGCTTGCGGGAATCATGCCCACACGATATTCGTGGTTTTTGATTTCTTTAGGAACTCCAATGATCATCCTGACTCCTTAGGTTTTTTTGGTTGTTATAACTATATGTAGGGTTGTTGTTTCGAATTTGTGACTAGTATAGATGTGAATGTGTAAAATTTGATACTGAATATTAAAAAGTTGTAGTATATATTTTTGCAAGGAAGTAATAAGGTGGAATAAAAAATGGCAGACAACTATAAAAGGCCGTCCAAGGATTTAGACCGTATCGATCGCAATATTTTGAATGAATTGCAGAAAGATGGTCGTATTTCGAATGTAGAATTATCAAAACGAGTGGGTTTATCTCCAACCCCCTGTTTAGAGCGTGTACGTCGTTTAGAGCGTCAAGGTTTCATTACCGGTTATACCGCGTTGTTGAATCCACAATATCTTGATGCTTCGCTGTTGGTATTTGTGGAAATTACATTGAATCGCGGTGCACCTGATGTGTTTGAACAGTTTAATACTGCGGTTCAAAAACTGGATGACATTCAAGAATGCCATCTTGTTTCGGGCGATTTTGACTATCTTCTCAAAACTCGAGTATCTGACATGGGGGCGTATCGTAAATTGTTGGGTGATACGCTATTGCGTTTGCCCGGAGTCAATGACACGCGCACTTATGTTGTGATGGAAGAAGTGAAGCAAAGTAACCAGTTGGTTATCAAAACTCGATAACGCCAGATTG
This sequence comes from Vibrio anguillarum, assembly GCF_001989995.2. GTDB lineage: Bacteria > Pseudomonadota > Gammaproteobacteria > Enterobacterales > Vibrionaceae > Vibrio > Vibrio anguillarum. The sequence continues at coordinate 97,738 of NZ_JAHGUP010000039.1, read as the reverse complement.
TCTGAATAGTGGTACTTCTTTCCACATTCTGACGTTCGCCAATTGGGTTTTTAACCTTGATGTGGTTAAATCACACAACAAACCGAGCGGCTTTTGCCGCTCGGACTGTTTTCACCCAAACCAACGCATCAAGCCGCAATAAACCTTGAGTGTTGGCGTTAATCAGAATCTAGGTTTATGTTCAAAGAGAACCAAAATAAAGTTGAGACCATTATTAAGACCAGCGAAGAGCCTCAGTCTTCACGCCTCAATGGATCGCAGCGTCTGAAAGAGTGCGGGCTTATTGTCGCTGTGCTTGCCTCTGTGCTTCTTTCCATCGCTTTATTAACATTTAGTCCCGCCGATCCTTCATGGTCGCAAACCGCATGGGGAGGCGATATTGAAAATGCAGGCGGTATTATTGGCGCATGGATTGCCGATACCTTGTTCTTTATTTTTGGATCGCTGGCCTACCCAATACCGCTCATGATTACCGTACTAGCATGGGTTTTTCTGCGTAAAAGAGAAGAGAATGAACCCCTTGATTTTGTGCTGTGGGGAACGCGTTTACTCGGCTTAACCATCTTGATTTTGACCAGTTGTGGCCTTGCGGATATCAACTTTGACGATATTTGGTATTTTTCATCTGGTGGTGTGATTGGGGATGTCTTAACCAGTTTGGCGCTGCCAACGCTTAATTTACTAGGCTCAACCCTAGTATTGCTCTTTTTATGGGGCGCTGGTTTTACGCTGCTAACGGGTATCTCCTGGCTAAGCATCGTGGAATGGTTAGGCACGATGAGTATTTCTCTTGGCGTTGCGTTGATCAATCGATTACGTGGTGAGAAAGATGAAGATATTGCGCCCGTTTTGTCGCCAATGGAGTTGTCGCCGCTTGAATCATCATCCGCAGACTTAGCCGTTGTTGAGTCTAGTTCGCCAAATGAAGAATATGTCAAATCAGCCCTCGATGCGTTTGGGGCCGAGCAATACACGCCTGCGGTAGGGGTTGAAGAAGAGCTGGAACAGACTCACTCGCCAAGACGTTTTAATATTCACATGCCAGCGGCCAAAACTCAGGCTAACACTTCTCCTGAATTCAGTGAAACTCACTCAGATGAAGCGCCATTTGATCGCAGCAAGCAGCTTAGTGCAACGATTGAAGAGTTAGAAACTGTTGCGTTGGAAGAGGATGACCTTGCTCTTTCATCGGCAGACTGGGTAGATGAAAGAGCTAATGAGCATCAAGCATTAGCCAGTGCCGACCTCGATGCCAGTCAAGAAGCTCAGCAATATGCATGGGCAGAGGACGAAGAGGTGAGCGAGCCGTCGCTTACGATGACAGAAGTTGATCTTGATGTGTCGCGTGTTGAACCGGTTATTTCCAATTTAGATGTGCTGGATGAAGATGAATCAGATCAAGCGTTGGCTGCTGATCTTGATGTGATGTCAGAAGATGACGAGCCACCGTTAGGCCAGCAAGACAGTGATGTGACGGCTTTTCAGAACATGGTGTCTTCGGCTCAGGCCAATATGGCGGCCAAGCAAAATCCATTTTTAATGCAAAAAGAAACTAACCTGCCTAAACCGACGGAGCCACTACCGACGTTAGAGCTTCTGTATCACCCAGAAAAGCGTGAACACTTTATTGACCGAGAGGCATTAGAGGAGGTTGCTCGTTTGGTTGAATCTAAACTCGCGGATTACAAAATCCAAGCGCAAGTGGTTGATATCTTTCCGGGGCCGGTTATCACTCGTTTTGAATTAGATTTAGCTCCAGGCGTAAAAGTGAGCCGTATTTCTAGCCTATCGATGGATTTGGCGCGTTCTTTATCGGCAATGGCGGTGAGGGTGGTTGAAGTGATCCCCGGTAAACCTTATGTTGGTCTTGAACTGCCAAATATGAGTCGTCAAACCGTCTATTTGTCAGATGTTATAAAAAGCCGTCAATTCCAAGAAGCGAAATCACCCACGACCATCGTTTTAGGGCAAGACATTGCTGGCGAAGCATTGGTCGCGGATTTAGCCAAAATGCCGCACGTGTTGGTGGCTGGTACAACAGGCTCAGGTAAGTCGGTTGGGGTCAACGTGATGATCCTCAGCATGCTTTATAAAGCGAGCCCAGAAGACGTTCGCTTTATTATGATTGACCCGAAAATGTTAGAGTTATCGATCTACGAGGGTATTCCTCACCTGCTAGCTGAAGTTGTGACTGACATGAAAGACGCATCAAATGCTTTACGTTGGTGTGTGGGTGAAATGGAACGTCGTTATAAATTAATGTCTGTGCTTGGTGTGCGTAACATCAAAGGCTTCAATGATAAGCTAAAAATGGCCGCTGCTGCTGGTCACCCTATCCACGATCCTTTGTGGAGAGAAGGGGACAGTATGGAGAGTGAACCGCCGCTGCTGGAAAAACTGCCTTACATTGTCGTTGTTGTTGATGAATTTGCTGATCTGATGATGGTGGTGGGTAAAAAAGTAGAAGAGTTGATCGCGCGTTTGGCACAAAAGGCTCGTGCTGCGGGTATTCACCTTATTTTGGCCACTCAGCGCCCATCGGTTGATGTGATCACCGGTTTAATCAAAGCGAATATTCCGACCCGCGTTGCGTTTACCGTTTCGACTAAAACCGACTCAAGAACTATTTTGGACCAAAGTGGTGCGGAATCACTGCTCGGTATGGGCGATATGCTCTATCTACCACCGGGTTCTAGCCACACGATCCGGGTTCACGGTGCGTTTGCCTCGGATGAAGATGTGCATGCGGTGGTAAACAACTGGAAAGCACGCGGTAAGCCGAACTACATAGAAGAGATCACTTATGGTGACCAAGGACCAGAAGCCTTGCTACCCGGTGAGAAGATGGAAAGTGATGAAGAAGTGGATCCGCTATTTGATCAAGTGGTTGAACATGTAGTGGAAACGCGTCGAGGTTCAGTTTCAGGAGTGCAACGCCGATTTAAAATCGGTTACAACCGTGCTGCAAGAATTGTAGAGCAGTTGGAAGCACAAGGTATTGTGAGCGCTCCCGGTCATAATGGTAATCGCGAAGTACTATCGCCAGCGCCGCCGCGAGATTAATCACGGTCATTGTAGGCAATACAAACAAAACAGCGCCACCCATAATGCCATGAGCGGCGCTGTTTCAATTTAGCTAGCATAAACTCTCGCCAGCCTTGCTAACGGCTATTTTTCTTGCATCAGCCCCATCAGTGCTTGTTGCGTGTCAGATATTTGTTGCTGCGCGGATGGTGTACTGCCAATTCCCAATTGTTGTTTAGCTTCATCTTCAGAGAGACCTAAGTGGCAACACAGTAAATCGATCGCCATTTGATAGTTGCTCGTTTCAGCCATGATGCTGTCCTTTGTCAGTCGAAAATGTCTGTTGCCCATGCAATGTAGTCACTTTAGCTGGGACTCTCAATACGACCAAAGTCTTATGCGTTCAATTGCCCATCACGTACTGTAAGGGTAGGTTAACCATCTTGCTGTCCAGCAACAGATTTTAGAAAACTCGGTGTCAGACATTAAATGTTTCAATTTATCGCTTAACCTTGTTTTTCAAATCTTAGACTATATGTATATGAAAAATTGTGTAGGTTCATGCTAGCGTCGCTTGCAGCCTACACTCATAATAAGCTTTTCATTCGGAGATAAGTAATGAAGCGAGTCATGTTATTTCTAGCAACCAACCTTGCGGTGGTTCTGGTTCTTAGCCTTGTATTAAATATTGTTTATGCTGTGACGGGGATGCAGCCGGGCAGTTTATCTGGCTTGCTCGTCATGGCCGCGTTGTTTGGTTTTGGCGGCTCATTTATTTCATTATTGATGTCAAAGAGCATGGCTCTGCGCTCGGTAGGTGGAATGGTGATTGAAAGTCCACGTAACGAAACTGAGCATTGGTTATTGCAAACTGTGAGTCGTCAAGCTCAGCAGGCGGGCATTGGCATGCCAACGGTGGCAATTTATGATTCACCGGACATCAACGCTTTTGCAACTGGCGCTAAGCGTGATGATTCCCTCGTCGCTGTTTCAACGGGGCTATTGCACAGCATGACGCGTGACGAGGCCGAAGCGGTATTGGCGCATGAAGTGAGCCACATTGCCAATGGCGATATGGTCACGATGACTTTAATGCAAGGAGTGGTTAACACCTTCGTTATTTTCTTATCGCGCTTTATCGCAAACATCGTGTCGTCTCGTGATTCAGAAGAGGGTGGCGGTAGCAATATGATGGTTTATTTTGGCATCTCTATGGTGTTGGAATTGGTATTTGGCTTCCTCGCGAGCTTTATTACGATGTGGTATAGCCGTCATCGCGAATTCCACGCCGACGCAGGTGCAGCAAAGCTTGTGGGTAAACACAAGATGATTGCGGCGTTAGAGCGTTTAAAAATGGGGCAAGAATCTCAATTGGAAGGTTCCATGATGGCTTTTGGTATCAACGGTAAACGTTCAATGACGGAATTATTGATGAGTCACCCACCGCTTGATAAACGCATCGCCGCTTTGCGCAATAGTTAATCTAAGCTAACTAAAAAAGAGAAGGCCAGCGAATTACGCTGGCCTTTTTGATCGTCGTAACTATTGGAATTTTAGTCTTTATTTTCTTTTTTGATCTTAATTCCTTGCAACCACGTATGCATTGAAAAGATACAAAGTTATACAAGAAATATTTTGTATAACTAAGTGACTTGTACTATTTTGTACATGTGAAGTTTTTGTATAACTTATGGAAACGTACAATGGATGTCGAATCGGTTGCTCAAGTTTATCGTCAACTCAACAAAGAGAACTTGCCTTTATTACGTCAGGTTTATCACGACAATGTCCTTTTTGAGGATGCCGCTCATCGAATAGAAGGCTGGCGTGCGCTATCGGATTATTTTGCTCGTTTGTATCAGAACGTAGAGCGTTGTGATTTTACCATCCATGATCACCAGCAAGTCGGTGACTGCGGCTTTCTCACATGGACTATGTCTTTGCAGCATCCTCGGCTAGCTCGTGGAAAACTTATACAAGTGCAAGGGATGAGCCATCTCAAGTTTCAAGACAACCAAGTCATTTATCACCGTGATTACTTCGACTTGGGAGAAATGCTCTATGAACACATTCCGCTGCTGGGAAGTGTTATTCGTTCGATCAAACAGAGGTTAGGGCAATGAAGAGTGTACTTATCACGGGAGCCACTTCTGGTATTGGTTATCAGCTAGCTGTTGATTATGCAAAAACGGGTTGGCAAGTGATTGCTTGTGGGCGTAACCAAGCCAAGCTTAATCAAATGCACCAAGAGTATCCGCAGATCTACGGTATTGCATTTGATATTACTCAGTTAGAAGAGACCAAAGCTGCGTTATTTGAGCTGCCTTTTGTTCCGGCACTATGGCTTCTTAACGCTGGCGATTGCGAATACATCGATCATGGTCAAATGGATTCACTCCGGTTTAAGCGTGTGTTTGACGTAAACGTTTTGGGTTTAGCTCATTGCATTGAGGCGATACAGCATCACTTTGTTGCTAACCACCGTGTGGCGATCGTTGGTTCCATCGCCAGTGAAATCGCGCTGCCAAGAGCAGAAGCCTATGGCGCTTCTAAAGCAGCGGTTAGTTACCTAGCACGCTCGCTCATGCAAGATTGGCGAGCGCAAGGTGTTGCTGTGACGATGATCTATCCTGGGTTTGTTGCCACGCCTTTGACTGATAAAAATAGTTTTTCGATGCCAATGATGGTCAGTACCGAGTATGCATCGCAGGCGATTCGCCGTGGGTTGGAAAAAGGCAAAACCACCCTCTATTTTCCGGCCCGTTTTACGAGCCTATTACGTTTGATTGGCAGCTTACCTTACGCATGGCAAGGCAAATTAGTTGCGGCATTACTTAAATAACGAGCTGTTTTGTAATTAAAGGAATTGAGTATGAAAATCGCCATTATTGGTAGCGGTATTTCCGGTTTAACATGCGGTTATTATTTGCATAAACATCATGATGTTACCGTGTTTGAAGCCAATCATTACATTGGTGGGCATACCGCCACCGTCGATATTGAGCTCGATGGTCAAAATCATGCGGTTGATACTGGTTTTATCGTGTACAACGACCGGACCTACCCAAATTTCATCGCAATGATGAATGAAATTGGCGTAAAAGGCATTCCGACTCAAATGAGCTTCAGTGTGCGTAATGATGCGAATGGGCTGGAATATAACGGTCATACCGCAACTACGTTGTTTGCACAAAAGCGGAACTGGTTAAACCCTGTCTTTTATCGCTTTATTTTTGAAATCATTCGCTTCAATCGGTTAGCGAAACAGCAAGCAGAACAAGCTCATCAATCAATGCAAACCTTAGGTGATTTCTTATTTGAGCACCAATTTTCTGACTATTTTTGTGAAAATTATATTTTACCGATGGGGGCGGCAATTTGGTCGTCTTCCTTGGCTGATATGCGGGTTTTTCCGTTAAGTTTCTTTTTGCGTTTCTTCCTCAACCATGGACTGCTAGAGATCACTAACCGACCACAATGGTATGTGGTTGAAGGCGGATCGCGCGCGTACATCGAACCCTTGACGCAAGGTTTTAAAGATAAGATTCATCTTGATAGCCCAGTTACACAAGTCAAACGCAGCTCGGCGGGTGTCGAGCTCATTGTTAATGGGCAATCACACCACTTTGATCATGTGATTTTTGCATGTCACAGCGATCAGGCATTAGGTATGTTAGAGCAACCGACAGAGGCTGAGCAAGAAGTGCTCGGTGTAATACACTATCAAGCTAATGAAGTCACTCTACATACCGACACATCACTGCTGCCTAAGCGAAAAGCCGCTTGGGCAGCTTGGAACTATTGGCTTGATGGCAGTCCAGATCAAGAATCGCGTTTACCAGCGCTGACCTACAATATGAATATCTTGCAGCATATTAAAGGCGCTCATACTTTTTGTGTATCGCTCAACAGCGGTGACCGCATTGCTGATGAGAAAGTTTTACGACAGTTTACTTATCACCACCCGGTATTTACCACGCAATCTATCGCGGCTCAGCAACGCAAGCCTGAAGTCAACGGTGTGAATAACACTTGGTACTGTGGCGCTTATTGGCGCAATGGTTTTCATGAAGATGGCGTGACCAGTGCGCTGGATGTGGTGACACAGCTTGAAGCGCAAGCGCAGCAGTTAAAAGGCGCGGCGTGATGGAGACGGAGCCCAACAGTTGTTTGATGGTTGGCATGGTACGTCATCGACGCTTTACTCCGATTGAACATGCGCTCAATTATCCATTGTTTATGCCGTGTATTGATCTCGATGAACTGGATCAACTGAGTGATTCAGTTTGGGGGTTTGGCGAAAAATGGTGGCACTGGGCGCGTTTTCAGCGCGCCGATTATCTTGGTGAAGGGGATTTAAAACAGTGCATACAAGATAAAGTTCATGAGCTGACGGGCGACCGCTGCTCTGGAAAGGTGATAGCAGTATGTCACCTTCGTTATTTAGGAATCTATTTCAGCCCGGTTAATTTCTACTATCTTTATGATCAACAAGGTGAATGGCAATACTTGTTGGCCGAAGTGAGTAATACACCTTGGAATCAACGGCACTACTACGCGGTGAAAGCACAAGCGGGAGAAGAGCAGCAACAGTGGCGTCATCAAAAGGCGTTTCATGTTTCTCCCTTCAATCCTATTGATCAGCGATATCATTGGAAGTTGAAGCCGCTTGGTTCGTCATTGAGTGTGCATTTGGAATGTCACAAAGAAGGTAAAGTTTTCGATGCTACTTTATCGATGAAGGCACAACCATTTAATTCAAAAAATTTACTCAAGTTATTGATCAAAACACCCGTGATGGCCGTAAAAGTGACAATAGGTATTTACTGGCATGCTTTAAAGCTGTGGCTTAAAGGAGCACCTTTCTACTCCAATCCACATTCATAAATACGCAAGATCTACACAGAGACAGTGTCTAAATAACAATAACAAGGAGAACGCTCAATGCTTAATTCACAAACTCTCGCGTTGCCCAAGCAACTGACAGGGTTGCAAAAGAGTGCAAGAAGCTTCATTTTTCGCTGTCTACAGCGTTTAGACGTCGGCACTTTAACCATCATTGAAACCTTTTCCAATGAAGGCGCGTCCAGTCAGGAGACTTTTGGCGAACTGAAAGAGCATCAACCCCATGCAACTATTGAAATACATCACCCTCATTTTTACGCTCGTTTATTAAAAGGGGGGAGTATTGCCGCGGGTGAGGCCTATATGGATGGTTGGTGGGATAGCCCGAATTTGACCAGCCTAATGGAACTGATGGCTCGTAATGTCAGTGCATTAGATGGCATTGAAGCTCGCAGTAGTGTGTTGACCAAACTTTTTTATAAAGTCAGCCACTGGCTCAACCGAAATTCAATCGATAAAGCCAAAGAGAATATTCATGCCCACTACGATCTAGGTAATGATCTCTACCACACCTTTTTAGACAGTAATATGCTCTATTCCAGCGCGTTGTTTCTGCATCCGGATGAAACGTTAGAGCAGGCGCAAATCAATAAAATGGAACGTTTGTGCCAGCAGTTGCAACTCAAAGCAAGCGACCACGTGATTGAGATCGGCACCGGTTGGGGTGCGATGGCGATTTACATGGCCAAAACTTACGGCTGTCAGGTCACGACGACGACCATTTCTGAAGAGCAGCATTACTACACCGCGCAGCAAATAGAGCGGCAGGGGCTGGGGAGTCAAATCACCTTGCTTAAGCAAGATTACCGCCTGCTACAAGGTCAGTACGATAAATTAGTCTCGATAGAGATGATCGAAGCGGTCGGTAAAGAGTACCTCGCCTCTTATATTGAACAGTGCCAGTCACTACTAAAACCTAATGGCTTAATGGCGATTCAAGCCATTACCATTGCTGATCAACGTTATGATTATTACAGCAATAATGTCGATTTCATTCAGAAATACATTTTCCCCGGCGGTTTTTTACCCTCAATTACTGCATTGACAACGGCGGCGACACAGCACAGTGATTTAGTGGTTCGCAACCTGTTTGATCTTGGTCCTGACTATGCGCATACGCTTGCTCATTGGCGTCACCGTTTTGAGCTTGCAAAACATCAGGTTTCACAACTTGGGTATGATGAGCGATTCACGCGTATGTGGCGTTACTATTTCTGCTACTGCGAGGGTGGATTTTTAGCAAAATCCATCAGCACTGTACATATGACTTTGCAAAGACCGATGTAATGAAGACGCTGTTTGCTGTCTCTCTTTGGTTTCAAGCGATCTGGTTTGTTGCTGTGTTGGGGACAGAACGTTTGCAGTGGTTGGCATTGACCATGATGTTAGCCGCATTGATGTTTTCCTTGCGGCACTTTTCCTATCCTTTGGAAAGAGTGATTGCGTTAACTATGGTGGGTATTGTTATCGATGCCCTTAATCAGTATTTCGGACTATTCCGCTTTGCTACCAATGATTTTCCCATTTGGTTAATGGTGTTGTGGGGTGCTTTTTCTTGGTATGCCGCTCATTTAGTGGTGCTGCTGAAACGTTATCCATCCAAACTCATTTGTTTGATGGTCGGCGTGTTAGGTAGTTTAAGTTATTGGGCGGCAGAACGTTTAGGCGCTGTACATTTTGATTGGCCATTGGGTTTGACTATGACTATCTTGTGGCTGCAATGGGTGATGATCGGTGCATTGATACTTAGGATATTTAGCGATGATGTTAGCAAAGAGAAATAGGCTAAGAAAATTCAACCTGTTACTGATAGTGATTGCCTTTCACAGCTTGGTGAATAACGCTTTTGCGGCGGTGGCCGACGATAAACTGACCGAGTGGCAAACTTGGCCAGTGATTGGCCAAGCGAATTTAAGCTGGTTATGGCTAGATATTTATTCCTCGCAGCTGCGTACCCCATCAGGGCAGTACGAGCAAGGAAGCGATTTATCGCCCCATCCCTTGGCGCTTGAAATTGAATATCAGCGCGACATCAGTAGTAAACAGCTGGTGGAATCGACCGCAGAGCAGTGGCAAAAACTCAAATTAGCCGAGCAACAAATTGCACCATGGTTGGTGCACCTATCGTCCATTTTTCCCAGCGTTACTGAGGGCGACCGCTTGATTTACACCTCCGATGGGCAGCAGGGCGCTTTTATTTTTCATCCTAAGAATGGTGTTCAAGCCCAGGTTGGTACAGTAGTCGACGAAGCGTTAAATGACGCCTTTCTCGCGATATGGCTGTCGCCACAGACGCAATACCCACACTTACGCAAACAATTGATAGGAATGCAACCATGAAAGCGATAGCCAGACGCAGTTATCTGTTACTTCTACTTTGGTTAGTGGGGTGCAGCGCTGATCTCACTCAATACCAATCCACGCAACCTAAGTTTGATCTATTTGAGTACTTCTCTGGTCGAACGTTAGCATGGGGGATGGTGCAAGATTATACGGGGATGCAAACGCGTCGTTTCGAGGTTGTCATCGACGGAACAGTTGAGGGGAATAAACTCACTTTGGTTGAAGACTTCAATTTTGATGATGGTGAAAAAAGCCAAAGAGTATGGGTGATTGAACGTTTTGCTGATGGAAAATATATCGGTCAAGCGGATGATGTATTAGGCCAAGCCCAAGGGGAAGAAGTGGGTAACGCTTTGCGTTGGCAATATGATTTTTCCTTACCTTATGGTGATTCTACGCTAACCGTTACCTTTGACGACTGGCTTTATCGGCAAGATGAAAAGCGGGTGTTTAACCTGACTAAAATTAAAAAATTTGGTATCGAGGTCGGTAAACTAACGCTGTTCTTTGAAAAACAATAAAGCTCCTTTCGGAGCCTTATTATGCTGATCATATGGCTTTGGAATTATCTCTGTTCTGCGCGTGGCGCTCTTGGTTTAGAGGCTTGAGCAAACGGCTTGCCTTTACTTGTCGGGCGAGAGTGTGCAGGTTTAGATGCGCCGCCTTGGTTTTTCTTACCGTTGTCTGCCGCGCTGCTAGCGCGTGGTTTGTTTGGCGATTTACTTGGTGAAGTAGCGCTCTCTTTACGCGGGTTAAGAGCATCAAAACCCGGCTGAGTTTTGGTGTGTTTGGTCGCAAAACGGTTCGCTCCGTGACGTCCCGACTTACGACGCTGCGCAGGCGTGAGTGCATCGACATCATTCGCAGGCACTAAGCAGCTAGGTTTATCACCAATCAAATGTTTTTTACCCATGTTGATCAAGGCTTCACGGATAATTGGCCAGTTTAATGGGTCATGGTAGCGTAACAGCGCTTTGTGCAGCCTGCGTTGACGCTCTCCCTTCGCGACAGTCACTTCTTCACGTTTTTTGTATTTCACACGTTTGAGCGGGTTAGTCTCTGAGTAATACATCGCGGTTGCATTACACATTGGCGATGGATAGAAGTTCTGCACCTGATCACACTCAAAATTGTTTGATTTTAGCCACAGTGCCAAATTGAGCATATCTTCATCTTCCGTACCGGGATGCGCGGAAATAAAGTACGGGATGAGGTACTGTTTCTTACCTGCTTCAGCGCTGTACTTCTCAAACATCTCTTTGAAGCGATTATAGGTGCCCATGCCCGGTTTCATCATCAGATCAAGCGGATTCTTCTCGGTATGTTCTGGGGCGATCTTGAGATAGCCTCCTACGTGATGCGTGACCAATTCACGCACATATTCAGGAGATTCAATCGCCAAGTCATAACGCACACCAGAGGCGATCATCACTTTTTTAATGCCTTTGACTTTGCGCGCTTCACGATAGAGATCAATCGTATGTTTGTGGTCGGTATTGAGCTTATGGCAAATTCCGGGGAAAACACACGATGGGCGTCGGCAGTTCATCTCAGCTTTAGGATCACTACAACCTAAACGGTACATGTTCGCCGTTGGCCCACCCAAATCCGAAATGGTTCCAGTAAAGCCGGGAACTTTATCGCGGATCTCTTCCATCTCATTCAAAATCGACTCTTTTGAACGGTTTTGGATAATGCGCCCTTCATGTTCGGTAATCGAGCAGAATGAACAACCACCAAAGCAGCCGCGCATGATATTAACCGAGGTTTTGATCATGTCGTAAGCAGGAATTTTACTTTTGCCATACATAGGGTGAGGCACGCGTGCGTAGCTCAGGCCAAACACGTAATCCATCTCTTCTGTAGTGAGTGGAATCGGAGCTTGGTTGACCCACAATTCACGGTCGCCATGACGCTGAATCAGCGCCCGGCCGGAATAGGGGTTGGTTTCTAAATGCAGTACACGGCTTGCATGCGCGTATAAAATCCGGTCATTATTGAGCTTTTCAAAAGCAGGCAAACGAACCGCTGTTGTAGCGGCATCATGGCGAGAAGGACGAATGGTGATTGGCTTTGCTTCGGCTTCTTTTTCTTGATTGGTTTCACACTGCGTTTCCACCGCGTAAGGGTTCACCGGAACAAACGCTTTACCGGGTTTCTCAATACGTGATGAGTCAATGATGGTGTAATGCTCAGGCTCAGCGGCCAGGTTTACGGCCGTGCCGCGAATATTGGTCATATCAGCGATGTTATCGCCATTAGCCAAGCGGTGCGCCACTTCAACCAACGCTCGCTCTGCGTTACCAAATAGCAGTATGTCGGCTTTGGCATCAAACAGCACAGAACGGCGCACTTTGTCTGACCAATAATCATAATGGGCAACGCGGCGTAAACTGGCTTCGATACCACCGAGCACCAGTGGCACATCTTTATAAGCCTCACGACAACGCTGCGAATAGACAAGTGTGGCGCGATCTGGACGTTTGCCACCTTCATTATTGGGTGTGTACGCATCATCATGACGCAATTTTTTGTCAGAGGTGTAGCGGTTGATCATCGAATCCATGTTGCCGGCCGTGATGCCAAAAAACAGGTTGGGTTTTCCCAGCGCCATGAAAGCGTCTTTATTTTGCCATTGCGGCTGGGCAATGATCCCAACGCGAAAGCCTTGCGCTTCGAGTAAACGGCCAATGATCGCCATACCAAAACTGGGGTGATCCACATAAGCGTCACCCGTGACGATCACGATGTCACAGCTGTCCCATCCTAGGGCATCCATCTCCTTTTTACTGGTTGGCAGGAAAGGTGCGGTTCCAAAGCACTCTGCCCAGTATTTTTTATATTGATGAATAGGAGTGACGTTGCTGTGCATATTTTGACCTCTGATTAATGAGCCGCGCATTATAACGACTTGCACTGGTAGTATCTAGCGGAACATTGGCTTTGCGTTCTCTTTATAAAGAAAATTATTAATCAAGTGAGTGGTAAGTGTGTCGGAGAGATATTAAGTGATATGTGATAAAAAGGATGCACCAATAGTAAAAAGGTCAACCAGTAATAAAACGGGTTGACCTTTAGACAAGAGTTAGTGGCTCATGTAACGACGTCGAATCAATAAGGCTGCCAACATTGACAATAAAGTCATGCCACCAGTACTACCTCCAGTACTACCGCCGCCTGAACCTCCTGAAAGTGGGGGTAAGGTAAAGGAGTAAGGCTTTTCATATTTCAAATTTTTGATGTAAGCCGCATCGGTACCACTTCCTTTATCGGATTTTTTTATGTATTCAAAGCGTATGTTGTTAAAGTCTTTGTTGAGGTAGAGTGTGTTACTGCCACTTTTTTCTCCATGTTCCATAATATATTTAACACCATTAACCTTAGCAATGAATAAGTCTCCGCTTTCTGATGATACTTGGAAATCAAAGTGTAATTTTCCTTGTGGAACATTTTCCAACTGCAGTACGGATTGTTCCGCATCGGCCATCGGTGCTGAGCGTAACCAACCACCCTCTTCTATCCAAGGATTTCTACTGACGTTAATACTAGCGTTAGGTACAGCGATTAAGCTGCTCAAGTCTTGCGAGGCTGCTTCAAAAATTGTTTTGAACTTTAATGATGAAGTCACGATTCCTAAATCTAGTGTGCTGTCAGTGTCAATCTCTAAGCGCACATCAGCAGGTGTCATTGAATCAATGGTATAAGAAACATCAACATAACATTGGCTACTCGGATCCAAGCCTAGCGAACAGTTTTGGTCTGTGATATTTGCAGAAGCTGGAGATAGTGTGACGTTGTTTGCGGTAATAGTCTCACTAGAGTTGTTTACAAAATGAAAGCGATGGGTATGAGTTCCATACTTAATCTCGTCTTTGAGTTGAGTTTGTCGGAAAGAAACATTGGACGTTCTTTTAGTCAGCCAATCATTAAAATGGTCGACTTTTGCATAAACGCCAGCTGTAGATTTAAATCCACAACCAAGTCCCCAACTGACAACGCCATATTGAATAAAATCAGTGCCTGATTTAACGAAAATAGGGCCACCGCTATCACCTTGGCAGGTATCTTGCGGGAAACTGGTCGTACAAAAAACATCATTTTCGATATTCGCATAGCTAGCAGGACCCAAATTTTTGCATCGTTCCGTATCCATTAACGACACTTCTGCTTTACGCAAGACTGAAGAGGGATTGCTGGATTGCAAAGTATCTAGGTCGTATTTCGTTGTACCAAAGCCAATAATTTGCATAGCTGAGCCCTCAACTAGTGCATCAAATAAACTAACAGTAGGCCGAGTAATTGCTTCGATGGGTAACGTGCGCTCTAATTCGAGAATGGCAATATCGTTACGGTTTAAAGTTGCGTTATAGTCTTCATGGTAATAAATTTGCTTAACTTTTACTCGATATCCGGCCGTTGAATACAGGTCGTTTGTTCCTACCGTGACTTGGATATCTTCCGCATTAGGTGCAAGGTATGCTTTTTCCTTCGTAACACAGTGAGCGGCTGTAAGCACATACTTACCACCCAAGTAGCTACCACCACAAAAGCTGTCTTTGTATTCCCCATGGTGCAGAGCAACCATAAAGGGAAACTCATGTGCTACTGTAGGGGCGCCATCGATGATTCTAGTTGATATTCCGGATTCCGTTCCAGAAGCACTGAACTGAAAAGATGTAAACAGAAGCGCTCCTAGCGCGACTGAAAAAAGGGGTTTGTTCATGAGTACCTCGGATTAGTTTTTCCAGCACCCCTTGGGTGTGGGAACGGTACCATATGGGGGCTAATGAATCTCGTCAATCAGTAATAATTATCATATCGACAAGATATATTAATCAAATAAGGCAAGTTAATGTATTTCAGTAGCTTATAAAATGAACGTATTGGTTATTTTGTGTTCATTATTTTCTTTCGATGACGATAGTTCTAGGGTACTCCTTTTGAGGTGTATTGATGTTCGGCGTTTTTTATATGGCTTGTCTGGCCTAAAATAATAAATAAGCAACTGCATTTACATCATTAGTGCTAACTCACGGCTTGTGATTAAGTTTTGCTCTATGCTGTGATCATTAATGGTCAATCATTTGAATGAGTTGGAGTCTATATGGCACAGGTGAAGTCTCAAGGGCTACGAGAAAAGGCAGTGCTTCGAGAACCGCCAGTGGCTCGATATGATGCGATTGATTGGTCGTTTAACCTGACGACCTCAGAGTTTATTTGTGATCTGAAAGCGGCGAATGCGTTACTTCATTCCCGTGTTTCGATAGCCAATATTCAAGAATTATTGCGTTATATGACGCCGAGCAAAGCTGCAGAGATGAAGCGCTGCTTCAAGTATGTGATTGAAAGTGGCAAAAGCCATGCTTTAAATTGCAACCTTGTTATTTCGGATCAGGCGTTAACTTATGTGGAGATTTTTATCGAGCGTACTTCTCTCACGCAGTTGCAAGGTACGATTCGACCGCTGCTCAAACTGGAATCATTGCAAGAGGTGGCCAAGCTTTTTGAAGGAGTGTTTGATAATACACATCATGGTTTGATCCTAACCGACGATCAAACGCGGGTTTTGGCTTGTAACCACTATTTTGAGCAGCATTCAGGTTTCAAACAAAACGAGCTACTTGGGTTAAAAGCCAACGTATTTAATGCAGGCAAGCATTCCAAAGAGTTTTTTCAATCGATGTGGCACGACATCAACACCAAAGATCATTGGAGCGGTGTCATTCTCAATCGTCGGGCATCTGGGCTGGTTGCACCACAAGAATTAACGATTCAAAAAATCGTACTGCAAGATGGCCGAGTGTTCTTTGTAGGGATGACGCTTGATTTAGCCGATAATCTTCATCGCGTAGCCGATACGGCACTTGGGGATATCGATCTTTTGACGCAACTGCCTACCGAACAAAAGTTTAAAGCCTTGCTCGAAACATATTGCGCGGAGCACCCCCAGGGTCAAACGCAAATGGTTTTGGCTTTTCAGCCTGGGTTTGAATCAGGGCTACATCATACAGAAACTTTGATGCTTTCTAGCTTTTTGGCACGCAGTAAAGAAGTAAAGCTGGTGGGCTATGTGGGAAAAGATATTTATTTGGTCAGTTTGAGCTGTTCAGAGTGCAAAAAAACTACCGACTTTCGCCTCATTCAACATGCGATCCGTCGCTTTATGAAAGAGTTAAAGAACGAATCGAGCTCGCACGCCGCGATTATTAATGGCCGAATTGGTGTGTCTGTTTTAGGGTTCGATGCAAAAACGCCAGCTCGAATGGTGACGCATGCGATGCAAGCGATGCTTGAACAGCATGCAGGGGAAGCGCGTAACATCAGTTTCTATCACAGTGAAATACATCAACAAGTGAAACGTAGAAAAAACTTGGAAGACAGAGTCGCCAAAGCGATTGCGCAGAAGGACTTGGAGATACACTACCAACCGATAGTTGATACTAAAACATGGAACATTGCGAAATTCGAAGCGTTATGCCGTTTTAAGCCTGTGCCCGATTTACCTTTTACCACGCAAGAAATGATTGGTATCGCGGAAGATCTGGATTTGATTGCCGAGCTTGATCGTTGTGTCAGTATTTTATCTTTGCAAGATTTACCCAAGATAAAAACCTTGTTTGGCCAAGGTGTTGGGGTAACGATCAACCGCTCTTTAAATACCAAAATGGATGCGACGCAGATTTTAGCCAATACCATGGAGATCATTGATCGCTACACGGATACGCCTCAGTCAGTCACCATTGAGCTAACCGAAAGCGCCTATTTTGATAGCCAATCTCATCAGGTTGATGCCCTCAATGCTCTTCGATCGCGCGGCGTAACGGTTGCGATTGATGATTTTGGTACGGGTTATTCCTCTTTTACCTACCTCAGCGATTGCAATTTTGATTATTTAAAAATAGATCGCGAGTTTGTCACGGACATTCAGGTCAACAGCAATAAATACAGTATTGTTAAAATGATCACTGAGCTATCGCACACACTCGGCGTGAAAGTGGTTGCCGAGGGAGTAGAAACAGAGCATGAGGTTTGGGTGCTTAAATCATTGGGCATTGACTACATACAAGGCTATATTTTTTCAAAACCACTACCGCTTAAGGAACTGGTTCGGGCCAAGGAGTATCGTAATCGTTTTGCGTATTCGGGCGATAAAGTAGAACAAAAGCGAAAGCCCAACTGTTTGCTCAATCTGTTCAAAGAGGGGAAACCACATTTGGATCCCAGTGAGCCAATCTCTCTTGCTTATCAGTATATTAAATCGACTAAAGTTGATGTGCTGCCAGTCGTAAATCAAGGAGAGTGTGTCGGCATCGTCGATGTGGCCTCACTCAATTTATATCTGACGCCGAACATGGGAACCGATCTTGAAACCACGCGTGAAGCGGCCGTATGGCGTAAGCCCGTGAGTCAGATCATGAAATTTCATTTCACTCAGCTTGACGCGTACACCGAGCTAAACCAAGTAGTGAATTTGATCGAAAAAGGACATGATTTTCCATGGGTACTGGTCGATAACACTCGTTATAAAGGCTTATTGACTCAAGCGGACGTGCTGAGGTATTTGGCCGAAAGTCAGTAACCTTCTCTGGGCATCCGCGCTTACTCTTTGCTATTATCGCGCCCAGATGTTTCCAGATGATGTTTAGATTATGATTCAAACCTTACTTTCTGTTTTTTCACCCATGCTGCTCGGTGCGCAAATCTTACTGACGTTAGTGCTGGTCAAAGGGGATATTTGTCCTGGACAACGTGGCCGTATTCATCGCGTCTTGCCAGCCATTGGTGTGCTTTGGTTGGCAGTGGCTTCACTAAAAATTGAAGCCTTTTTGGTCGTCTTTTCCATTTTCTATTTCTATTCACAAGTTCAAACCAAGAAAACTCGAGATGAAGGCCCGTTATGGGCACTGTATTTGGCGAATGGCCTTGCCTTGGCTTATGTCGCGATTCAGATATCAGAGCAGGGTCATTGGTCAGCTTCTATCGCCATGTTGCTGTTGGTTGGTTTGTTGGGCGCGAGTTTCTCGCACCTTCTACTAACGATAGCGCGCTCGCGTTTACAAGCTTTCCATCGAGTTCTACCCGTTGTGGGCATTCTCTGCTCGATGGGGATCGCTTTATGCGTTGTGCCGCACGCGTACGGGTTAGATGATGAAACGTTGGCTCGAGCAACATTGCCGTTACTAACGACATTCGGTTTCATGATTGCAGGTATTATCGTGTGGTGCTGGCATATCCTGTTTGCCAAAAGCGCTGAGAAAATTCAATTAACGGCAGCCTTGTTATTGATGTTGGCTGCCAGTATTTGTTTTCAAGGTTTGTTTAATCTCTAGACCTGGGTCACTCTTTAGTGCGAATTTTACCGCTAGTCTTTAGTGGTCTCTTTGCTATAGGAGTGAGCCATGGATTTGAGTAACGTCAGCCGTTTTGATAGCAATATATTACTTGGCATCGTCAATGAGAAGCTACGCTTAGAGTGTGACAGCTTCGAAGAGCTTGCCAGTATGTATGAAATGGATAGAGAAAATGTAGTCGGTAAGCTGGATGTTTTAGGCTACCAATACGACCCACTGACCAACCAATTTAAAGCGAACCAACGCTAGTGCTAAGCAGCGTGCAGTGACAGTTAACCAACCGCACTGTCATTCAAATAGCCATGTCGATACGACGAATAGTTTAAGCCATCTTGATCCCGTCAAGGTGGCTTTTGCATTGTTGGCGCGCGGTGGCAAAAAAAGCTTGTAAATAGTGGCGATCTTTTTCGCTGTGGCGTGTTGCGGCAAATAGTCGACGCCATAAACCTTTCCCTAGTGGCTTGCTGGTGATAAGCCCCTGCCTAGAGAACTCGCTGATGGCCCAATTTGGCAGTGCCGCCACACCTAATCCAGCAGAGACCATTTGTACTAGCATCAAAGTGTTGTCGGCTTGTTTCCACTTCGCGGGTTCAACACTAGCAGGTTGTAGAAAGTGTTTCACCACATCCAAACGCTGTTTTTGTACGGGGTAAGTGAGCATCGTTTGTGAGGCGAGATCCTCTGGTTCAATCACCGATTTTCCTGCAAGTGGGTGAGTTGTAGAGGTGATAAGGCGCATTTCAAAATCAAAGAGTGGTTCGTAATGTACCTCTGAGCGAGGCAAAATATCGGAAGTGATGACCAAATCAAGTTCGCCGGCCAGCAATGCGGGTAAAGGTTCAAAGCCAAAGCCGGACGAAAAATCTAACGTCACACTTGGCCAAGCAAGCTGATATTCGCGCAGCGCTGGCATCAACCATTGAAAGCAAGAGTGACATTCAATCGCCATGTGTAAGCGCCCATTGACGTCTTCTTTCAAACTGGCTAAATCATTTTCAGCTCTGGCCAGCTTTGGCAGGATCTCGTCAGCCAGTTTCAGTAGGATCTCTCCTTCTGAGGTAAATTTCACTGGGCGAGTTTTACGTAGAAACAGTGGCCCGCCAATGCGTGTCTCGAGATCTTTAATCTGATGTGAAAGGGCCGATTGCGTCAAATGGAGCGCGGTAGCTGTTGAGGTGAGTGAGCCGCTGTCCCTTAAAGAAACTAAAGTCTTCAGATGCTTAAGTTCAATCATTGCCATTATTTTCCTTCATTCCTTTGAGAGAACGGTAGTTGATACCAATATCGTGGGTCGCATCAACACGGTGACCATTCTGCTGTTCTGAGCTAAGTTACGCTTTTAATATGGAGCTGTAAACATCTAGACGTCTATTTATCTTGATGTCAATTAAAGCTCTCTGCAATCAACATGAATTTTTTTAATAAACAAGTTGAATAATTGCACCTTGTCTGTGGGTCAGTTTAGATGGATAGTCTAGCCATCCAGACATCTTTATCTTATGCGATAAAGAATCAGACACGATCAACAGCAAAAGGACTAGGGACATGACAACGACGACTCACATCTTAGGTTATCCACGCATTGGTGAAAAACGCGAACTGAAATTTGCGTTAGAAAAATATTGGCGTGGCGAAAGCGATCAAGCGCAGTTACTGCAAGTGGGGCATGACATTCGTCAGAAAAACTGGGCTGAGCAGCAACAAGCGGGTCTGAGTTTTTCAACCGTAGGCGATTTCGCTTGGTACGATCACGTACTCACAACCACATTGCTCCTTGGACACGTTCCTAAACGCCATAAAAACGGCTTTCCTGATTTAGATACACTCTTTCGCGTTGGACGTGGTCAATCACAAGCGGGTTGCGGCTGTAGCGGAAGCGCAGCTTCTGATATGACTAAATGGTTTAATACCAATTATCACTACCTTGTGCCGGAGTTCAGCCAAGACGATACGTTCGAAGTCAGCTGGCCTCAACTGTTTGAGGAAGTCAATGAAGCGTCGAAAGCAGGCCACCAAGTTAAGCCTGTACTGCTTGGCCCGCTGAGCTACCTCTACTTGGGTAAAGAGGTCGAAGAGGGATTTGATCGCCTGACCTTACTGCCTCGTTTATTGACCGCTTATCAAGCAATTTTAGCTAAGCTTGCTAAACAAGGAGTGGAATGGGTACAAATCGATGAGCCTATTTTAGCGTTAGAGCTAGAACCAAAGTGGCAAGATGCATTTAAGTTGGCTTATCAAGTGATCGCTGGTGATGTAAAACTGTTACTGACTACTTATTTTGATTCGGTGCTTGATACGCTCGATAAAATCATTGAGCTACCAGTAAATGGATTGCACATCGATCTCTCCGCTTCTGCCGATCAATTGAACGCGGTACTAGAGAAATTGCCAAAAAATTGGGTACTTTCGGCAGGTGTGGTCAATGGACGCAATGTGTGGCGCGCCGATCTTGCGACGTTATTGGCTCGTTTACAGCCAGTGAAGCAGCAACTTGGGGATCGTCTGTGGATTGCGAGCTCGTGTTCACTCTTGCATAGCCCGGTCGATTTAGATCTTGAGCAGCAGCTCAGTGATGAAGTACAAAGTTGGTTTGCATTTGCCAAACAAAAAGTGACAGAAGTTGCTTTACTTGGTAAGGCACTGGACGGTGATGACGCGGCGATTCTGGCCTGTGAAACTTATAGCCAACCGATACTTGCACGTAAAACGGCAACTCACGTTAATAAACCGCATGTACAGGCGAGAGTCAACAGCATAACGGCGGCACTCTCTGAGCGCAGTGCACCTTATTCAGAGCGCGCTCATCACCAAGCTGAAGTGTTAGGGTTGCCATTTTTGCCAACGACAACCATAGGCTCATTCCCTCAAACGAGTGAGATCCGTCATCAGCGCAGTGCTTACCGTCAAGGTAAACTGGCATACGCTGATTATATCAATGCATTGAAAGGGCACATTGCCGATGCAGTAAAACGTCAAGAGGCACTTGATCTCGATGTGTTAGTGCACGGTGAAGCTGAGCGTAACGACATGGTGGAGTACTTTGCCGAAAACTTAGCCGGTTTCCAGACTACGCAATTTGGCTGGGTGCAAAGTTACGGCTCACGCTGCGTAAAACCGGCTATCGTGGTGGCCGATATTGAACGTGAAAAACCGATAACGGTGGAGTGGTCTACTTATGCTCAATCATTGACTGCGAAGCAAATGAAAGGAATGTTGACTGGGCCTGTAACGATTTTATGCTGGACGTTTCCTCGTGAAGATGTTTCTCGTCAAACCATCACTCAGCAGTTGGCTTTTGCTTTGCGTGATGAAGTGGCAGACCTGCAGCAAGCGGGCATTAACATCATCCAAATTGATGAACCTGCGATTCGTGAAGGGTTGCCATTGAAGAAGCGTGACCATCAAGCATATCTGGCGTGGGCGGTTGAGGCATTTAAAATTGCGGCGGCGAGTGCGAAACCCGAAACGCAGATCCACACTCACATGTGTTACAGCGAATTTAATGAAATCATTGACTCAGTAGCGGCACTGGATGCCGATGTGATTACGATTGAAACTTCTCGCTCGAATATGGAACTGCTCAAAGCGTTTGAAGAGTTTAACTACCCGAATGAAATTGGCCCAGGTGTGTACGATATTCACTCGCCAAACATTCCCTCTCAAGAGTGGATTGAAGGTTTGTTGCGTAAAGCGGCGGAAAAAATTCCAGCAGAGAGATTATGGGTTAACCCTGATTGCGGCTTAAAAACGCGCAATTGGAATGAAGTGGAGGCAGCACTGACCAACTTAGTGTCAGCAGCTAAAGCGCTGCGCAAAGAGCTTAAACCCCAGCAAAGTTAAGCCACATTAATCTTGACAGAGGCCTCAAATGAAGCCTCTGTTTTTTACGAATAAAGTGGTTGATGAGTGGTCATCACTAATAAGGGGAGGACTATTGTGCCGAACAAGTTGCTTTACTAATTAATTGGTCCACAACAAGTTGGCCCCGCGTATTGCGCATTTTAATTCGATAAGTCAAGCCGAGGTCGAGGTTAGCGCGTGTGGTTGAATCTGAGCAGTAGGTATTGATGCTGGTTTTCAACACTTGATCAATCGGCTTTGCTCCTTTTTGATCCTCATTGTAAATCATCATAATTTCCACCGTACTGCCTTTAGCACTGGCACGCATCACGGACAAAGGCCCAAACTCTAAGGGTAACTCAGCACTAATCACATTCGCGCGATTACTGGCTACGGCTTCCAAATATTTTTGCTGATCACCATTCGAGCTACAACCCACCAGTACCAGCGTTGTAAACAGAGCACAGAGAATGACTTTCATCTTAAAACACTTTCTTGAAGGGTTTAACGATAACATGTTGATACACACCTACAGCAACATAAGGATCGGCATCCGCCCATGCTTGAGCTTGTCTTAACGAATCAAACTCAGCGATGACTGTTGACCCCGTAAACCCAGCTTCTGCTGGATTCTCCGAATCAATTGCTGGCATTGGCCCTGCGGTTAATAGACGACCTTCATCTTGCAAGGTTTGTAAGCGCTCTAAATGTTGTGGCCGGACACTCATGCGTTTTTCCAACGAGTTTTCTACGTCTTGAGAGAAAATAACGTACCACATATTGATATCCTTATTGTTTGATAATGAAGTCGAGGCCTTACTGTACTGAAACTGGCGCGTATTGAAAGCAACCAAACTGAATTTCTGTGATCAGTTGCTAGGCTTAATCGGTCGAGGGCGGCCATCGGTATCAATGGCGACATAATTGAAGGTTGCTTCACATACTTGGAAACGATCTCCCACGCTGTCGTATTTGATGGGTTTTACCCATACTTCAAGATTGACGGACATTGAAGTGCGGCCAATTTTGGTGCATTCACCATAACAACACACCACATCGCCTACCTTGACGGGTTTTTTAAACGTAATGCTAGAAACAGACACAGTGACAACGCGGCCAAATGAGATCTCTTTGGCTAAAATTGCGCCAGCCAAGTCGAGTTGAGACATGATCCAACCGCCAAAAATGTCACCGTTGGCGTTAGTATCTGCTGGCATGGCTAAGGTGCGTAGCAATAATTGGCCTCTTGGGGCGCTATTTTCCTGATTCATTTTTCGACATCCACAACAACAAAACAGCGACCAAAGTGGTCGCTGAAAAATAGGGACGGATTATACCAAAGACAGCCTGTTTTGCACTTAAAGAGTCCTCTGAATGAATCCTAGCGAGAAGGTTAGTGCAATCAGTGCTCGTGCGAGGAGGGTTTGCTCTCGGAAACTTGCTTCTCTTTTGGCAGGTGTTTGTAGATAAAAACACCCGTTAATAAGGTATAAACAAAAGTTGCGGCTAATAAGCCAAATACTTTGAAGTTGACCCAAACATCCAATGGCAGTTGATATGCAATGTAGATGTTTAGTACAGCGCAAACGCTGAAAAAGAAAACCCACGCCCAGTTGATTTTTGCCCATACGTGTTCAGGTAAGGTTAGCTCTTTGCCAAGCATTCCTTTAATGGCTGATTTGCCCATGATGTGGCTGATGGTCAAGCCCAAGGCAAACACAACGTAAACAATGGTGACTTTCCATTTAATGAAATTGTCATCGTGAAAGAAAATCGTCATACCACCGAAGATAGTCACCATCAAAAACGTGATGATCTGCATTTTTTCAACTTTCTTATACAGTGCGTAGGTCAGGGCAATCTGTACCGCACTGGCCACGATAAGTGCCCCTGTGGCGACATAGATGTCGTACATCTTGAAAAGGGCAAAAAAGATGATAAGTGGTATAAAATCAATAAGTTGCTTCATTCGTATTTATGCTTCCGATTTAAACGTTGCGCACAGTCTAACCAAAACCGTGTCAGAGCTAAATAGAAAGAGACAATTCGAAACAAATTAACTAGAAATGGATTAGCGTTCCCAGCCGCTGGTTTCAAGTTGTGGTATTGCTCGTTTCATATCTTCTAAATAGCCTTCGCTTTTTAAATTGGCGACGGCTATCTGCAATTCTTCATCTGTCATTGAAAAACAGGAATCTTTGCCAGTAATTAAGCCTAGATATTGGTGGTATTCAAATTCACTGAAATGGCCAATCCGATCGATAACCAATTCTCGGATCCCGTGGTGAATCAAACCATAATAAGTATCACGATGAATATCCATTACTCATACTCCAAGTCGATTCGTGCTAACGCCAAAAGTTTGCCGCTGCTATGTGGCACGAAAGAGGTGTCGTTTATTATAGCAATCGCAATGCCAACTTTATCGTCAGTCATAGGGCGCTTTAATGATTAACTTTAGTATGAGAACTGTTTTTTTTGCAAATTGCGATGCAAAAAGAAAGCCGCATAGGATGCGGCTTGTATTGGATCAATGATGCTCTGTGATGAGTTAGGCTTTTTGCTGCTTCAATGAGGCCTCAGTGGCTTCTTCTTCAATCAAAGCATCAACAATAACGGCACACGCGGCATCCCCTGTGATGTTGAGCGCGGTACGGATCATGTCGAAGATACGGTCTAGGGCGAACAGTAGTGGCAAACCTTCAATTGGAATCCCAGCCGCTAGCAAAACGGCCACTACAAGGAAAGAAGGACCAGGAACACCTGCTTGACCGACGGCGCCCAGTGTCGCTGTTACGATGATGGCAATGTAAGCGCCCATCGAGAGATCAATATTGAATAGCTGGGCGAAGAAAATCGCAACTAAACCGTAATAGATGGCGTTGCCAGACATGTTGATGGTGGCACCTAACGGCAGAACAAAGGCGGCAGTTGAGTTGCGTACGCCAAGGTCGTGCTCTACGGTATCCATAGTGACAGGGAGTGTCGCCATTGATGACGCGGTTGAAAGGGCTACGGCTTGAGGCTTTTTCATCGCAAGGATAAATTTCTTAGCCGACGTCTTGGTTAAGACCTGAATCATCAGCGGGTAAGCAATAAAGCCGAAAATTAAAATGGCCGCGACATAAACCAAAAAGAGTTTAAACACCACCATCAGTGCACCAAAACCAAACGTGCCGACGGCTTCAGCCATCAAACCGAATACACCGATAGGCGCGATGATCATCACTTTGTTGATCATCCACACCATGGCATCAACAATGGTGTTTACGCCATTGATGATCGGGTCACGTTTTTCTTTGCTTTGTTTAGAAATGGCAATGCCAAAGAACAAGCAAAAAACAAGGATTTGTAGAATGTTGGCATTATTCAGTGACTGGAAAACGTTGGTTGGGATCATACCCGTAATGGTTGCCCAAAAAGTAGGTAGTTCACCTTTTGCTGCATATTCGGCAGAAAACATACCTTCAACGCCCGAAATATCGACACCGATACCCGGTTGGAAGACTTCGCCCATTACCAGTGCCAGCGTCACGGCGAGTGCGGAAGTGACCGCAAAAAAGCTGAGTGTGACAAAACCGACTTTACCCGCCGCGTGGCTATTACCAAGGCCCGCAGCACCGGAAATAAGCGCAACGGCCACCAGTGGGATCACCAGCATCTTAATTAGGTTGATAAAAATGACACCTAGTGGCGAAAAGACGGCCGCATCGTGTCCCATCATGGCACCAACGGCAGTACCAATGATCATTGCAATGACGACTTGCACGCCAATGTTGCTTAACAAACTCTTTTTGTTTAACACTTCCATAACCTCTGTGCTAATTAATTGTAAATTCCTAGTGTTACCCACTACATAAATATCAATCGGTGGATAAATATCTCGACTAGCTTTTTACACGGATATTTTACATTTAGCAATATGGTAACAAGGTAAATTGACAAGATTGTTGATAGTTTATTGACATGAAACGTGGTTTTTTCAAAAAGAAAACGTTTGCTATTTTTTTTGTCAATTCAATGAGTGGTTGATTTGTGTTTTATGAATGAATTTGGCGAGGCGTAAATGTTAAAAAAAAGATCGATTTCTTGGTTTGACTCAGAAATCGATCGGGTTGGTTTTTGCTGTAAACCAATTTATTTCAACGTCGCTGCTTTCATGCTGGAAACGAAATGGCTGAGAGTCGTTAACATTTCATCTGGCTGATTAAGTCGTTGTTCAATAATTTTCACCACTGCGGATCCCGATATTGCGCCAGCGGCACCGGCGGTGATGGCCTGTTTGACTTGCTCAGGTTCTGATATGCCAAACCCAAGCAATGCGGGTGGGGCATCAAATTGGCTCAGTCTTTCCAACAAGGCATGTACTGGCATATTGGCTTTTGTTTCTGCTCCTGTCACACCAGATCGAGACAGTAGATAAGTATAGCCACGGCCAAGTTTGGCGACCGCGGCTAGGGTCTCATCACTGGCGGTGGGTGGTGCGATGAAAATGGGTTGAATCCCGTATTTGTCTGCCGCCGCGACAAATTCACGGCTTTCATTAGTCGGAACATCGGCGATCAATACTGAATCTACACCCGCATTTTTACAGCGTTGGTAGAAGTTGTCGATGCCACGTGAATAAACGAGGTTGGCATACATGAGTAGTCCGATAGGCAGGTCAGGATATTGCGCGCGAATTTTGGTGATCAACTCAAAGCAGATATCTGGAGTCGTCCCTGCATCCAGTGCACGAATATTCGCCCCTTGGATGGTTGGGCCATCAGCGAGCGGATCAGAGAAAGGGATACCGAGTTCTAATGCGTCTGCTCCTGCTTCCACTAGCGTTTGCATGATGCGCAGTGATTGCTCTGGATCTGGGTCCCCGATGGTCACAAATGGAACAAACGCACCTTGATTGTTGTCAGCTAAACGCTGAAATAGGGTTTGATAGCGATCCATTACAGCGCTCCTTTCTCTTCTAATAGTTTATGGACGGTGAAAATATCTTTATCGCCGCGACCGGATAGATTCACGACCAATAACTGCTCTTTTTCTGGCTCGGCATACGCCATCTTCACGGCGTAAGCAACCGCATGTGATGATTCCAGCGCGGGAATAATACCTTCGTTACGTGCGATCGATTGGAAAGCATCGAGTGCTTCGTCATCGGTAATGCTTTCGTACTCAGCGCGGCCTGTCGCATAAAGATGAGCGTGCTGAGGGCCAACAGAAGGGAAATCAAGCCCAGCGGACACCGAGTAAGACTCTTCCACTTGCCCGTTTTCATCTTGCATCAAAGGTGATTTCATGCCGAAGAAAATACCTGTCTTGCCGTGCTTTAATGGCGCGCCATGCTGGTGGGTATGAATGCCTTTTCCTGCTGGCTCAATGCCAATCAAACGGACATTCTTTTCTTCAATAAAGTCAGCAAACATGCCAATCGCGTTCGAACCGCCGCCGACACAAGCAAGCACCGCATCTGGTAAACGACCTTCGCGAGCCAAAATTTGCAGTTTCGTTTCTTCGCCAATCATGCGTTGAAATTCACGGACTATGGTTGGAAATGGGTGAGGCCCCGCTGCAGTACCTAATAAATAGTGGGTGGTTTCATAGGTGGCAGACCAGTCACGTAGCGCTTCATTGCACGCATCTTTAAGTGTTGCTGATCCTGAATGAACGGGGATCACTTCTGCGCCCATTAGCTTCATACGAAACACGTTGGGGCTTTGGCGTTCAACATCTTTTGCACCCATATAAACGCGACATTTTAGCCCCAGTAGTGCGCAGGCCAACGCCGTTGCAACACCATGTTGCCCTGCGCCTGTTTCGGCAATAATTTCATGTTTACCCATACGCTTAGCAAGCAGTGCCTGACCAAGTACTTGGTTAGTTTTGTGTGCGCCACCGTGCAATAAGTCTTCACGTTTTAAGTACAATTTGGTTTTTGTGCCTTTCGTGAGGTTTCGCGTCAAAGTTAGCGCCGTTGGCCGACCTGCATACTCTTGTAGTAACGTCATGAATTCAGCACGAAATTCAGGATCTTCCTGCGCATCAATAAAAGCTTGTTCCAATTGGTCAAGCGCTGGTACTAAAATTTGTGGAACGTATTGACCACCGTATTCGCCAAAATAGGCATCGAGTTTTGCCATGATTCGTATCCTTAGTCTCTGTGTTACTGCTGAGTGATTCAGCGGTAATGAATCTGTTGTTATCCCTTGCTACTTGACCTTGCGGCTGGGTGAGTCACTCGCTTTTCAAGCCAATGGGAATCGATTTAGTGTTAGTACTGCCGAATAGCGTCGAACGCTAGGGTTAGCTTGTGTAAGTCTTTTTTCCCCGGTTCGCTCTCAACACCTGAATTGAGATCGAGCCCTAAACAACCGATGTTTGCTGCTTTCTGAGCATTTTCAGGGGATAAGCCACCCGCCAACATGATATCGTTTACCTCGGTTAGTAATTGCCAGTCAAACCGTTGGCCAGTGCCGCCAGATTGCGTTCCTACTTTGGCATCGAATAAATGACGGTCAATGTGGCGCTCAAGTTTGGTCGGCAGGCAGTCGCTCACGCCATAAGCTTTCCAGATTTCAATCTGGCTAGGTAAGTGAGCTCTCAATTGGTCAACATAGGCTTGATCTTCTTCGCCATGCAGTTGCACCGCAAAGAGTTTTAACGTCGTAGCAATCTGCGTAATGGCTTCAATAGTGTGATTTTGAAACACGCCCACGTAGCGCAGCGGCGCGCCGCTCATCGTCAAACGTGCATTGTCCAAGTCGACATAGCGTTTGGATTGCGGCACAAAAATTAAGCCACCAAACACGGCTCCAGCTTGATAGGCTTTGGCCGCATCGTCAGCATGAGTTAAGCCGCACACTTTGTTTTCGCCGAGCGTCACTTTGCGTACCGCTAGCTCTAAATTTTCTTCGGCCATTAACGAGCTGCCGATTAAAAATCCGTTGGCGTATTGCGAAAGTTCACGCACTTGTTGGTGAGTATAAATGCCAGACTCAGAGATGATCACGGTTCCTTCTGGGAGTAAAGGTGCCAGCTGTTTAGTGCGATTTAGATCGGTTGAGAGATCGCGCAAGTTGCGGTTATTAATGCCAATAACTTTCGCTTGCAGGGCGACTGCCCGATGCAGCTCTTCCTCATTGCTCACTTCGGTTAAAATACCCATACCCAGTTGGTGAGCCACATTGGCTAGCGTTTGATAGTGTTGATCATCAAGGACGGACAGCATCAATAAAATGGCATCTGCACTGTAATGACGAGCCAAATAAACCTGATAAACATCAACCATAAAGTCTTTGCAAATCACAGGTTGGCTTACTTGCGCGCGAACGCGTGGCAGAAATTCGAGGTTGCCTTGGAAATATTTTTCATCAGTCAAAACTGAAATGGCGTCTGCATATTGATGGTAAACCGAGGCGATATAATCCAAATCAAAATCCTGGCGAATGAGCCCTTTGGAAGGTGACGCTTTTTTACATTCCAAAATAAAAGCGGTTTTACCCGTATTTAACGCATCATAAAATGAGCGATCCGATGCGGTTAATAAATGTTCGAAGCTGCCCAAGGGTTGCTGCGCTTTACGCTGCTCGACCCATTCATATTTGTCATTGACGATTTTGGCCAACACTTCAGCCATTTGAGTATGCTGGGTTGAAATGTGGTCAGAAAGTTGCTCAGGCATGGGGCTTAACCTCTTTGTGCCAGTTGTTGGACAAGCTGGTAGGCTTTGCCCGAGTTCATTACACTAATGGCCTGTTGCGTATTGGCTTTGAGATCTTCTTGGCCAAAAAGACGCAGCAGCAGCGCCACATTGACAGCGACGGCAGCCAGTTGTGCTGGCGTGCCTTTCCCTGTCAGCAGGTTGGTAATAATGGCGCGATTCTCCGCAGGCTCACCACCCTGAATGGCTTCAAGTGGATAGCTTTCAACACCAAAATCTTTAGGTGTTAAGGTGTATTCGATGATGTGTCCATCACGAATTTCAGCCACTAATGTTTCACCATGAATCGCCACTTCATCTAAACCACTGCCATGAACGACCGCTGCACGTTTCAATCCCATTTGTAACATGGTTTGGGCAATAGGCAGAACCAGTTCTTTACTGTAAACACCCATCAGTTCAATGTTGGGGCGAGCAGGGTTAACCAGCGGCCCTAATATATTGAAGATAGTGCGCGTTTTCATGGTTTGGCGCACGGGCATCGCATGACGTACGCCACCATGATATTGCGGCGCAAATAGGAAAGCGACGCCCAAATCATCGATGGCTTGGCGAGTATTTTCAGCGCTCATCGCAAGGTTAATACCAAATGAATCCAGTAGATCAGAAGAGCCTGATTTGCTCGATACTCCACGATTACCATGTTTGGCAATTTTTACGCCACAGGCAGCAGCAACAAATGCTGCGGTGGTTGAAATATTAAAAGTATTTGAGCCATCACCACCAGTGCCGACTATGTCTGCAAAATCATAGTCTGGCCTTGGAAACGGGGCCGCGTTAGCCAATAATGCTTTGGCTGCGCCAGCAATTTCATCGGGTGTTTCACCTTTAATTTTCAGTGCCGTCAATACCGCTGCCATCAAAATAGAGTCGAGTTCACCACGGATGATGACATCAAACAGTTGCTGGCTTTCTGCTTGCGAGAGCGACTGCTGCGCGTAAAGTTTATTAATGATGTTTTCCATAAAATATCCCTATAAATCCGTTAGTGGGTGCTTTTTTCTAAAGCCCAATCGATCGCATTGGCAAGCAATGCTGCGCCATGAGTAGTCATGATGGACTCTGGATGAAATTGAAAGCCGCACACTTTATCTTGCTCTTGCACCACGGACATCACGAGCCCATCAACCTCAGCCGTGATGGTTAAACTATCTGGAACCTCAGTAGCCACTAGGGAATGATAACGAGCAATGGCTAGTGGTGACGGTAGCTGTTGGTAAATACGGTGATGTTGGTGTTCCATCATCGAGATTTTTCCATGGATAATTTCGCCAGCACCCGCGACGGTGCCGCCGTAAGCTTCAACAATCGCTTGGTGACCTAAACAGATGCCAATGATCGGCACTTTGCCCTTAAGGCGTTGGATTAATTGTGGCATGCATCCCGCGTCTGCGGGCGCGCCCGGTCCGGGGGAGAGTAGCAGCAGCGGTTCATCCAATTGAAAGACCGCTTGTTCAATGCTCTGTGCGGCGATGTTGTTGCGATAAACTGTCACCGTATGGCCGAGTGAGCGGAATTGATCAACAAGGTTGTAGGTAAAGGAATCAAAGTTATCGATAAAAATAATGTTGGCCATGTCTGCTACTCCTGATGCGCGGCTTGAATTGCAGAGATCACGGCTTGTGCTTTACCACGTGTCTCGTCGGCTTCCGATTGAGGGTCTGAATCATAAACGACCCCAGCGCCCGCTTGAACTTGCGCAATACCCTGTTCGACATAAGCCGAGCGGATCACAATGCAAGTATCTAAATCGCCTTCCCCGGTAAGATAGCCTACCGCGCCACCGTAACTGCCACGGCGGGCTTTTTCCACGTTACGGATAAGCTGCATGGCGCGAATCTTCGGCGCACCAGTGAGTGTGCCCATATTCATGCACGCTTGGTAAGCGTGCAGTGCATCGAGATCGCTTCGGAGTTGACCCACCACGCGAGAAACCAAATGCATAACGTGACTGTAGCGATCCACTTTCAATAAATCAGCGACGTGGCGCGTTCCTGCTTGTGCAATACGCGCGACATCGTTGCGCGCAAGGTCGACCAACATCATGTGTTCAGCGTTCTCTTTTTTGTCGCAACGTAGTTCAAGTTCAATGCGGCTATCTAAATCAAAATCAATTGAACCATCGGCGCGTTTACCACGGCGGCGAGTCCCTGCGATAGGGTAAATCTCAATCTGGTTGGTTTCGGTGGCGTATTTCAATGCGCTTTCAGGAGAAGCGCCAAACAGAGTAAAGCGTTCGTCTTGCATATAAAACATGTAAGGGCTTGGATTGCTCTCTTTCAGTTTTTTATAAGCAGCAAGTGGTGAAGGGCAAGGCAGGGTAAATCGGCGAGAAGGGACCACCTGAAAAACATCGCCTTTCACGACAAATTCTTTTAACGCTTGAACGGTCTTGCAAAACTCTTGGTCAGAAATATTCGTTGTCACGCTTACGTTAGCTACGGTTTTGGCTTGCGGTAGTAATTTGGGTGCGGCACATTGCTGCGCGATCTCTTGTAAACGAGTAATTAATGTTTCGCGCATTGTTGGCGTGGGGTTAAAAACACTGGCTTGCAACTGACAATGCTCAGTTTTATGGTCAATCACCAACAAGGTTTCTGCGATATAAAAAACGTAGTCTGGACACTGATTAGTCGTATCGGCATTTCCTAGCGGTTCGAAGTTGGCCACCAAATCGTAGGCAAATAAACCGCCTAGAAAGAGGGCATGTTTATCGTGATGACGAAGATCGAAACTGTGCTGCACGAGGCGTAGTGCATCAAAAGAAGAGGCTTCGCGTAGGCGAGAATCTTCGTCTAGCGTGTCGCATGGTGCTTGAAATTGAAGCGTTAAGGTATTTTGTTGTAACTGATGTTCAATATCCGCTTTAATATTACGCTGTAGATGTTCGATGAGCTGTTGACCATTGTCTGTCAATGCGTGAAAAGTGACAACGTGACCAAAGCAGGTGATGCGCACGGCAGCATCAACCAATAATAGACTTTTGAGATCCTGTTTTGAGTCGATCTCGGCGGATTCTAATAGCAAACAATCTGTTTTTGACTCACATAGCGTATGAAATAGACGTGTTGGATCTTGGGTATAAGGCACGGACATATTGATTACGTCAATTTGGCCTAAGTTTTTAATTTCAATGGTCTTATTCACAAGACCTCCTTGATGAATTTTAATGTTCCTGTCGTCCATACTCGCATAATCCTCTTAGAGACCCAATCATCACTTTGGGGGGGGCGCTGTTTTATTGCGCAATGTAATGTGAGCTATTCGACAAAATAAAAAGCCCGCTCATTGAGGCGGGCTTTGTGAATTCGTGTTCTATTTTAAAAGTACACGGTTGCCCACCAAG
Source organism: Vibrio anguillarum (assembly GCF_001989995.2). Lineage (GTDB taxonomy): Bacteria > Pseudomonadota > Gammaproteobacteria > Enterobacterales > Vibrionaceae > Vibrio > Vibrio anguillarum. The sequence goes on along the minus strand of NZ_JAHGUP010000039.1, from coordinate 64,215 downwards.
AACTTGTCCAAGTGTGCCACCAATTGAGCTCAGATGAAGCTGCGCTTAAATTGTGATTATGGTTTTGGTTAAATTCTTGTAACATGGTCAACCTCAAATACGTGCCTTGCATTTGCGTACTAGTTAACTAGTGCGAGAGTAAAAAGTCAAGCCTAAAAGATGGCCAAAATAAAATTATGAGAATTGATCTACATAGCCACACCACTTCTTCAGATGGCAGGTTATCGCCGCAAGCGTTAATCGATAGGGCGCTAAGCTTTGATATTGAGGTATTGGCGATCACTGATCACGATACGACTGATGCATTAACTATTGCTCATGACTATATTAATCAGCAACAATTACCCATCACCTTGATCGATGGCATCGAGATTTCCACGGTTTGGCAAAATAAAGATATTCATATTGTTGGGCTCAACATCGACTCAAACGCTCAAGCTCTGCAGCAGTTAATTGAGCAGCAAAAGGCACATCGTGTGCAGCGCGCACAATTGATTGCACAACGATTGCAAAAAGTGACACGTGAAGGGGTGTTAGAAGAGGTGCAAGCCATCGCCGGAGAAGCACCGATTACTCGTGCGCATTTCGCAAAATGGCTGGTTGAACAGGGTTTTGCGAAGAACATGCAGCAGGTGTTCAAAAAGTTTCTCACCCGCGATAATCCCGGGTATGTACCACCAAGTTGGTGCTCGATGACCGATGCCGTTGAAGCAATACACGCCGCTGGTGGCCAAGCGGTATTAGCGCATCCTGGACGATATGACTTGACGACCAAGTGGCTCAAGCGCTTAATAACGGCGTTTGTAGAAGCGGGTGGTGACGCTATGGAAGTGGCACAGCCACAACAAGCGCCACAAGAAAGACGTAATTTAGCCGATTATGCCATACAATACAATCTATTAGCTTCTCAAGGTAGTGACTTTCATTACCCCTCACCTTGGATGGAACTGGGGCGAAATCTTTGGTTGCCTTCTGGCGTCGATCCTGTCTGGAAAGATTGGGGTTTAAGCCCCGTAGATAGACTCAATAATGAGGAATTACAATGAGCCAGTTTTTTTACGTTCATCCAGAAAACCCGCAGACTCGCTTGATTACTCAAGCGGTTGCTATTATCCGCAATGGCGGAGTTGTTGTGTACCCAACGGATTCTGGTTATGCACTAGGCTGCCAACTAGAAAATAAACAAGCACTAGAGCGTATTTGCCAAATTCGCCGCCTTGATGATAAGCATAATTTTACCTTGCTGTGCCGTGATTTGTCAGAGCTCTCTTTTTATGCGCGTGTGGATAATACCGCTTTTCGCTTGCTAAAGAATAATACACCTGGCCCTTATACGTTTATTTTTAAAGGGACCAAAGAAGTGCCACGTCGGTTGATGAATGCGAAGCGTAAGACGATTGGTATCCGCGTGCCTAATAACCGTATTGCACTTGATTTACTTGAAGCGTTAGGTGAACCGCTAATGTCCACCTCACTTATTTTGCCCGGCAACACCCATACAGAATCGGATCCAGAAGAGATTCGGGATCGCCTTGAACACGCCGTGGATGTCATTTTAAACGGGGGTTATTTAGGTGAACAGCCGACGACAGTGATTGATTTCAGTGAAGATGAGATGGTGGTTGCTCGCGTGGGAGCGGGCGATCCAACACCTTTTGAATAGCTTTTGAGTAGGCCATCAAAACGAGTGCTTTTTGGCGTAGAATTTGAGATACTATGCGGCCGCGATTTTGGGGTCGCATTTTTTCATTCGACGTCTGTGAAGACGACACATAGGTAGATAAATGAGCGAAAAGTTACAAAAAGTTTTAGCACGAGCTGGTCATGGTTCTCGTCGTGAGTTAGAAGCTTTGATTAGAGCAGGACGTGTCAGTGTTAATGGCAAGGTAGCTATGTTGGGCGAGCGTCTAGAAGATGATAACGCAGTTGTGCGTATTGATGGACATGCTGTTTCCGTTAAAGCGCCAGAAGAGGTTATTTGTCGAGTGCTTGCTTACTACAAACCGGAAGGTGAGCTTTGTACCCGTCATGATCCAGAAGGTCGTCGGACGGTATTTGATCGTCTACCTAAAATTCGTGGTTCGCGTTGGATTTCAGTTGGCCGCTTAGATGCCAACACCTCAGGCTTACTTCTCTTTACTACCGATGGTGAATTGGCTAATCGCCTTATGCACCCAAGCCGTCAAGTAGAACGCGAATATTTAGTGCGTGTTTTTGGCGAAGTGAACGAGCAGAAAGTGCGTAACCTCGTTAAAGGGGTTGAGCTAGAAGATGGCTTGGCACGCTTTGAAGATATCGTTTACGCTGGTGGTGAAGGTATGAACCATACTTTCTACGTCGCGATTAACGAGGGCCGTAATCGTGAAGTTCGTCGTCTTTGGGAATCTCAAGATACCACAGTGAGCCGTTTGAAACGCGTTCGTTATGGCGAGATCTATTTGGACAAAAAACTGCCACGCGGCGGTTGGATGGAACTGGATCTTAAAGATGTAAACTATTTACGTGAATTGGTTGAACTGCGTCCTGAGAAAGAGACGATGCTAGATTTGAGCAAAGACAACACTTCACGTACTCGTGAGCGTGCGCGTAGCCAAAAAATTCGCCGTGCCGTTAAGCGCCATGAAGAGCGCGTAACGACGACAGGCAAGCCTAAAAGTCGTACGACCAATGGTACAACGACGAATGGTAAAAAAACTAACGGTACGACAACCAATGGCACAACTACTGGCCGTCGCAAGCCTGCTTCAAGTACCCGTAACAGTGGTGCAGATGGTAGCCGCGGCACTGGTCGGCCTCAAACTGGTAAAGCGAAAGCGCCACGTCGATAAGCGAAACTTTCTCGTTGCCTGTTAATTGATATTTAAATCCCGAGCTAAGCTCGGGATTTTTTCGTTTAAGAGATTGATAATAAACTAAAAATTAAAACAATAGAGTTGGTATTGAGCACTTGTACATGATTGACATCCATATGTTCCATATTTTCCGGTATTAAGTGTGTAGAGTGAAGAAACAGGCTACATGTGGCATGTATGGTATGGTTGACTAAATTTTAGTGATGCTACAATGTTACGATCATAAGCGGGTAGATTTGGAGTTAGTTAAACATGGATAGAGCAGGCATCTCAGCCGTTAAAGTGACACTTATCTACGCAACATTTGCCGTGCTCTGGATATTATTCTCGGATATGACAGTCGAATTATTGATAGATAACGCCCAGTTGCGCGCTCTCGCTCAAACCTATAAGGGGTTGATGTTTGTCAGTATTACCGCCTTACTTTTGCTCATGTTGGTGCTTAGAGGTAACCGCTTACTAGAAAAGGCCAATGATATGGACAGCCTCACTGGGCTGCACAGCCTTAGTATGTTTGTGCGCACTCTCAATATAACGATCAAGAAATTAAAGTCTAATGAGCGATTTATTCTTTGTTACCTCGATGTCGACGATTTTAAAAGTATCAACGAAACTCTGGGGTTTGAGCGTGCAGATGCATTTTTGCAGGATTTAGCTCACGATATTAACGAAATGACTTTGCCCGGCTCATTAGTATCGCGCTTACATGCCGATCAGTTTGCCAGTTTTGTAAAGTTGAGTGACGCTGTAGATATGGATTCTCATGTTCGGAGCGTCCAACGTCTGTATACCCATCGGGCCAAGCAACACAATATTGAAACAACTTGCTGCATAGGTGTTGCCATTTACCCAGCCGATGGTATCAGTGCCAGAGAACTGATGGTTTCCGCGACTGAGGCTCTTAATGTTGCAAAGAAACAAAAGAATGCCATTCAGTATCATGACAAAACATTAACAGAAAAAGCGATGCAGCGCCGGCAAATGGTCCTCGACCTGCGCTTAGCGATCGACGACGATAGCTTAACGGTTGTATATCAACCTAAATATGACCTAAAAACATTAACAGTCAACGGTGTCGAAGTACTGATTCGTTGGAACCATCCTGTTAAAGGCGCTATCCCGCCGGATGTTTTTATCCCATTAGCCGAGGACAATGGCTTGACGGGCGCTATCTCCAAATTTGTGGTTGGAAAAGTATCACAGGAGCTGGGGCGTTCAGGAATATTGGGGACACAAATTAAACACGTTGCTGTTAATGTCTCCGCGACTGAGTTCAATAATGCTGATGAGATGTATGAACTCACGCGATTTATTCAGCAGCATGAGAATTTGAACTCATTCATACGCATTGAAATTACGGAAACAGCAACGCTTACCGATATGAAAAAGAGTGTTGAAATTATTTCTAATCTGCAATCTAACGGGATTACTTTTTCCATCGATGATTTTGGCACGGGTTATACGTCACTTGCCATGCTCAAAGATCTTACTGTAGATGAAATCAAAATTGACCGCAGTTTCGTCTCTGAAGTAGAACATGATGATCGCTCAAGAACGATAGTGAATGCCATTATTGCTATGGCGCAAAGTTTTGACATCAATATTGTGGCAGAAGGCGTAGAGACAGCCAACCAATTGAAAATTTTGCAGACAATGGGCTGTCAACAAGTGCAGGGCTACTACCTAGGACACCCAATGCCAGTGGAAGATCTTATTAACCATCTATCTTTGAATATTAATTAAAAATCTCACCTATAAAATGAGTAGTACGCTCAGTACTTATTAAGCTGATGAGGTATGTATTTAGCTAGTTTGGTTGACTGCCGCTTCTTTGCAAGGCCGCTTCTTCACCCTCATGCACTGACTCTCAAAGCAAGAGGGCGAAGATTTTTCATACCAAGCTTCAGTTACCTAATTCAGCATAGTGTTCCTAAAAAAGATAAGTCTCATAACGAGCAAATGACAAACGATGGCTACAAGGTTTGCTGTAGTTGGAAATAGCGGCCTTGTTTGGCCAATAACGTTTGGTGGCTACCGTATTCCACTATTTCACCTTGTTCAATCAGGCAAATAGCATCCATTGTTTCTAACTCGACCAAGCGGTGAGTAATAAAGAGGACCGTTTTATGCGCAAAATGCTGTTGAAATAGAGCCAGAATTTGCTGCTCTGTTTGTTTATCCAAGCCTTCCGTGGGTTCATCGAGTAATAAAATGGAACCGTTATGCAGCAGTGCGCGCGCGATACCGATGCGGCGTTTCTCTCCACCAGAGAGCTGACGGCCGCCGTCACCCAGCCATGCGTCCAAACCTAGATCGTCCAATAGAGTATGTAAACCGACTTGCGTTAAGGCGTGAGCTAACTGTTGATCGTTTGCGCTTGGATTGGCCATCGCGAGGTTGTCTCGCAGCGTGCCATTGAGTACATCTACACGTTGGCTAACCACACTGATGGTTTGGCGAAGTTCGTTCTCATTCCACGCTGTTAAGTGGGTACCTGCAATAGAGACGCTACCTTGCTGTGGATCCCAATAGCGTGACAGCAATTGCATTAAGGTTGATTTGCCCGAGCCTGTTTGCCCCACTATCGCAACGCGATGCCCTGCGGGAATATGGAGATTAACACCGCGTAACACATCTTGGCTGCTGTCAGGATAGTGAAAGGTTACGTCTGAAAATTCAATATCGAATTGACCTGAGTGCTGAGTTAAAGCGGTAGGAAATTGAACTTCAGGCTCAGCCAGAATAATATCGTTGAGGCGGCGAGCAGAAGTGAGTGTTTGCCCTAAATGTTGAAATGCACCAGCAATCGGCATCAGCAGCTCAAAACTTGCCATAGTTGCAAAAGCCACCAGTGCAATCATCGGGTCGGGTTGATTACCTGCCACACCATCGGCGGCAAGCCAGATCACTAACACAAGCGTCCAGCCATTAGCGAGCATGAGCAGTGCTTGTGCAAGGCCAGAAAAATGAGCGTTAGCCAATTGATTGACCAGCAATTTTTGCTGCGCTCTAAGAATCGCTTCACGGTAACGGTTTTCTGCACCAAACAGGGTCAGTTCACTGTAGCCTTGCAACCAGTCAAGCGTTGCAATACGCAAATCCGCCTTGTGCTGGGTGAGCTCGGCACCATTACGCTGACCCAGTTTATAAAAGAGGACAGGCCACACGAGCAGTAGCGTCAGAAGAATTGCACCAAGGGTTAAGCCAATGGCAGGGTCGAACCAACATAAGAATGCCGTTAACGCACTAATGCCCAGTACACCCACGGTTACTGGGCTGATTAAGCGTAAATAGACGTGATCCATAGCATCGATATCTGCCACTAGACGGTTGAGTAAATCAGCGTCTCTGAGGTTTGACACACGACCTGGGATCAGTGGCGCGAGTTTTTGGAAGAAGAAAATACGCAGATCCGTCAGCAGCTTGAATGTAGCATTATGGCTGACAACACGCTCACCCCAACGTCCTGCAGTGCGTCCCATGGCAAACCCACGTACAAACGCGCCCGGTAGCATGTAGTTGAATGTTTCACGAGCAATGGTTAAGCCAGCAATGGCCGCTGCGGATAAAAACCAGCCGGATAAGGTCAGTAGGCCAATCGAGGCAAACAGGGTTAAAAAGGCCAGCAGCATGCCGAGAGATAAACCAAACCAGTGCTTTTTATACAATTTAAGGTAAGGGATGAGATCACGCATCAAGGTTCCCCTTATTGGCTTCATCAAGCGCTTGATTAGCTTGTAACATATCTGAAAACAGACCCTTTTGCTGGCTGAGTGTGTTGTAATCGCCTGTTTGAACTATCGCCCCATTTTGCATCACCAAAATCTGTTGCACCGATTTTAATGGTGCTAATTGGTGCGTCACGATTAAAGCGGTGTGGTGTTGAATTTGGCGGTTCAAACCTTGCATCACTAACTGTTCGCTGCGGGCATCTAAGCTGGCGGTTGGTTCATCAAGTAGCCAAAAATTGCCGTTTTGTAGCAGCGCGCGAGCAAGTGCAATTCGCTGAGCTTGTCCGACAGATAATCCACCGGATCGATCGGTGATGGCGTAATCCAAACCATGTTTGTCGACAAATTCAGCCGCATAGGCATTGTCTAAAGCCGAATGAAGCGCTTCGTCACTCATGTCATGCTTGCCGAGGCTGATATTCTCAATGATGGTTCCGTGTACCAATAGTGGGTTTTGCCCAACCCAACTGATCTGCTTACGCCAGCTGGTATGCTCAAGATCGCTCAGTTCAATACCATTGATTTTCAAACTGCCTTGGTAAGGCATGAAGCCTAAAATGGCGTTTACTAAGCTGGTTTTACCTGCACCGCTTGGCCCGACAAGCGCAGTGGTTGAATGGTTATCTAACGTAAATGAAATTGGACCGACCAAGCGTTTTCCTTCTGGACTAAACACTTCGAGATCTTGCGCTACAATGCCAATCTGCTGTGCACCGTCGAGCGAGATAGATCCTGATTTCACCTTGCTGATGTCTGTTTCCAAAAACTCGACAATGCTTTCAGCCGCGCCGACAGCTTGTTGTTTGGCGTGATAAAAGGTGCCCAAATCACGTAATGGTTGATAAAACTCAGGCGCAAGGATCAAGATAAATAGGCCGGAAAATAGAGTTACGGCTGTACCGTAGTAGCCGAAATTCAACTCGCCAATAAAGCTAAAACCAAAGTAAACGGCGGTGATGGCGATCGATATCGAGGTGAAAAATTCTAACACTGCTGATGATAGAAAGGCGATTTTCAATACATCCATTGTGCGAGTGCGAAAGACTTCAGAAGCGCCTTTAAGCTGATCGGCTTCGGCTTGTGTGCGGTTGAATAGGCGTATTGTAGTCATCGACTGCAGGCGATCATAAAAGTGACCAGATAACCGCTGCAGAGCTTTGAAATTTTTACGATTAGCATCGGCTGCTTTCATACCGACTAAGGCCATAAACAGCGGCACTAAGGGTGCGGTGATTAAGAAAATCAAACCCGCCGCCCAGTTGACGGGAAAGACCACAATCAAAATCATAAACGGGATCAACACAGATAATGACATCTGCGGTAAATAGCGCGCAAAAAAGTCCTGCATGTTTTCGACTTGTTCAAGCAGTAATGTTGCCCATGCACCGGCAGGTTTACCTTTAATGTAAGCAGGGCCCAACTCGCGAACTTTATCCAGTATTAACTGACGGATATAAATGCGGATCTGCTCTCCGCAGCGAAAACCCGCAATTTCACGCCCCCATGCGCACGCGGCACGTGCGGCAATCGTCACCACCAAACCAAGAAAATAGGGAATGAGCTCTGCTTTATCAACTTGTTCAATAATCAGTTGATGCAGAATGGAGGCGAGGAGTGCGGCCTGAGCCAGCAAAAACACACTTGATAATACGCCAAGGCCAACAGCAATCATTAACCAGCGTTTTGCCAGTTTACTTTGCTGTTTGAGCCAATTATTCAAGCTACGTTGCTTTTTCTTATCCATTTCGAAGGCTTAATGAGAATTATTATGTAAACGGAAGGGCGGTAGTATACAAAATAAAGCCCGATGGATATACCACCGGGCTGTAGGGTTTTGTTATAAAACTGGAAAATAACCTTTTGCTTACTTGCCGTTCATGCCTACTTATCGTTCAAGCTATCTAGGTAACGTTCCGCATCTAAGGCGGCCATACAACCTGTTCCTGCCGAAGTGATCGCTTGGCGATAGTTGTGATCCATCACATCACCAGCAGCAAACACACCTTCAATACTAGTTTGAGTTGCATTACCATCAAGGCCAGATCTGACCACGATATAGCCTTCTTTCATCTCTAGCTTACCAGCAAACATGTCGGTATTCGGTTTGTGACCAATCGCGATAAAGACGCCCATCACGTCCAGATCTTCTGTCGCTTCTGATTGGGTGTGTTTCATACGAACACCCGTCACGCCAGTCTCATCACCTAAGACTTCCTCTAAGGTACGGTCAGTGTGTAGCACTATATTGCCGCTTGCGACTTTATCCATCAGACGGTTAATCAGTATTTTTTCTGCGCGGAACGAATCACGGCGGTGGATGAGGTGAACTTGTGCCGCAATATTAGATAGATAAAGCGCTTCTTCCACCGCGGTATTGCCGCCGCCCACTACTGCAACTTTTTGGTTACGATAGAAAAAACCATCGCAAGTAGCACAAGCGGAAACTCCTCGTCCTTTAAAGGCTTCTTCTGAACCTAAACCTAGGTAACGTGCGGATGCACCTGTTGAAATGATCAGAGCATCGCAACTATATTCTGCACTATCGCCTTTAAGGCGGAATGGTCGCTGTGAAAAATCAACTTCATTAATATGATCAAACACAATCTCGGTTTCGAAGCGCTCGGCATGCTCTTTCATTCGCTCCATTAAAGCAGGGCCCGTGAGGCCTTCGGCGTCTCCTGGCCAGTTTTCTACTTCTGTAGTGGTCGTTAACTGGCCACCTTGCTGCATACCGGTAACGAGAACTGGATTAAGGTTAGCGCGAGCTGCGTAAACGGCTGCCGTATAACCAGCCGGGCCTGAACCAAGAATAAGAAGTTTGCAATGTTTCACGTTGCTCATGGGGACTCCAGTATCGAAAATGCTCGAAAATTTAACACGATTGTAGGGAATATCTCGAGTCAATTAAAGCGATTACATGGGCTAGCTTAGAAATAATCGTTATATAGCCAAACTAAGCAATGATGGGACTTGGCTAATAAGTCAGCCAACGTGTTTTTAAGCAATTTCGGCCGCTGGCTTTAGCTGCATAAAGCAGTTGGTCGACTTCTTCACACAATGCTTGGAGGTCTAAATCCGTATTCGTTGCGGTCAACACGCCAAAACTCGAAGTGACGGATACCGATTCTCGTGATTCGGTTACAAAATCGTGGTCTTCAATTTTTCGGCGTAAGGTTTCGGCAATTTCGCTAGCGACGCTTAAGTCAGTGTCGGGTAGTAAGATGAGAAACTCTTCCCCACCGTAGCGAGCGACAACATCGGAAGAGCGTACCGATGACTTAAAGATAGCGGCAATTTCCACTAATACTTGATCGCCGAAGGCGTGACCATAAGTGTCATTAATGACTTTAAAATAATCAATATCGGTCAAAATAAGGCTAATCGGTTTTGCATCTTCATTATGTTGGATTTGTTCGTCTAATTGCGCTGAGTCGAATGGTTCGGCGTTTTTTTTAGGTGAAGATTGACCTTTGAACCAAGTCTGTTGCCACATCAAAATCCGTTGTGCGAGTTTAATAAGCGCTTCGCTACTATTTTGGTAAGATTTGGATTGATGTTTTGCAAATCGTTCTTCCATGTAGCGTCGATTATACAAGCCAGTCAAGGTGTCCGTTTTGGCAAGCATGCCCATTTTGATGCGAGAGCGGTTGGCCCAGATAAATATGACCAATAATCCGATTAATGCAAGAGCAAGGAAAAAGACGATTTCACCTAATAGATGAAACGTTTTCTGATGGTTTTCAATCTCTAGCTTTTGAAGTACGTTGTTCCAGTTTAGATCCTGATTTTCATATTGTAGACGCTCAAGATCAAACAACATTTGTTGTCTCTGTAAGTTCTCTATCTGTTCAACATTGCGAAGTGTGAGCGATCGTAAATGATAAAAATCATAAGTTTCATAGGCTTGTTTGTAGTTATTTTGCCCAGCATAAGCCTGTGCTGCCACTTTTAACAACTCTATCTGTTGAATAAGTAGATTTGATCTTTGTTTGATATGCGCAATGAGTGGTTCTACAAATTCAATCACTTCACCGTAGCGTTTTTGTTCCAATAGATCTTGTGTTTGTAATAGCTGAAAAGTGGCAAGGTAGCCTGGTTGGCTTTCTCGGTACTGCAGTTCCTCCGCTTTTTTCAAGAAAAAGCGCATTTGATCACGGTTGTTGGTATCTCGATAAAGCCGTGCAAGTTCAATGTTAATACGAAAGCGATGTCGCCCGTCACCCAGTATTTGTGCCAGCTTGAGTGCGGTTTTATAGGTTTCGATCGCCGCCGTGATTTGATTACGTGACTCTTGCAACTTAGAGATGTCGAGTAAGCTAACCAACTGGCTATAAGACATTTTACGCTGCTTGAAGTAACTGTAGGAATTTTCAAGTAACAGCTGTGAACGATCAAAATCTTGTAGCTGAACCAGTATTTGACCTAGACCGTGAGATATTCTCTCCATTAACTCTTTGTTATCTATTGATTTTGCTGTATCAATTGAGGTCATTATTGCGGCGTACGATTTTTTAAACTCGCCTTGCTCTTGGTAATAGAGGCTTTTAGCTAGTAATACTTCTGATTCGATTTGTGCATTGTGATCGTTTCCTGCTTCAACTAACAGTGCGTCAAGTTTCGGCAACACGTCGACTTTTTGGTGCCGTAAAGCTTGAATCTCTCTTAGTTTGAGAGTGAGCGTTTCAACGTTGGTGTGTTCTGTTCGCTTTAATCCTAATTGTGCCGCTTCTAAGCTCCTATCATATTCCTCTAGTAGCCCATATACAGTGGCTTTGGCCAAATAGTAACGTACAACGAGAGCGGAAGGCTGTGACAATATGATGTAGTCTTCTTCTAGTTCACTAATTTGTGCTTTTGCCTTGATCGGTAGTGAATAGGTGATCTGCTCAATGCCCTCCAATGCTTGGAGAAATTTATCTTTAGGATCCATAGCCGCATAGGCATTGATTACACTGAAACCTAATGCGATGAAAGTCCACAGTGTGACTTTAATACTAGAGTTCACGAGTTGAGGATCTCCTTATCAGCTGAGCGATGTTTCAACTAAGTCTTAATAGTCAAATATATCAATTAGTTTGATGATCTAGTATTAACTTTAGTCTAATTTTTGGCATGGCTTACTACTTAAATGGTGCTAATTTCGAGTTAATGAGATGCTATATGGCTCATGGATTAATACATGCTAAATTTAGTCGAATCGAGCTGATAAATTAGTTACTGATATTTCCTTTAAACCCGCCCATGGTCTACATACCATTCCTACATCATCCTAATGTTGGTAATTCATTGTTTTTAAAAGCTTATTAATCTTGAAGTAGTGAGCTTGTCTAAAAATCGCTATGTGTCATGCTCGCTATTGGATGTTAATTCTTATTTTTTTGATTATTTAAGTATTAAATTTTATATTGCTAGTCACATACAGATATAACATTCATTTTTACTTGAATGTGCAATATTAGTGCGTATCCTTAATGTAAATTAATTGTTAATTTAATGTATCCAATCATTTAATTAAGGAGCTGGTGATGTTAGCTGTACACGAAAACACTTTACAGATTACGCAATTAAGTCAAAAAGCGATTCAACAACTTGCTCCCTCCTTTGCGCAATTACCACATACGGAGCATGCTGATGGTCAGTATCGTTTACGGCGCTACTCTGTGGTTCAATTTAGCAAAGGGAAAGTCGAGGCGTTGGACAAGCATGACTTTATGCAAACCGATCAAATCAATCATTTTCAAGGCAACATTAAGCGTTATTTCGATCCTATTTTACCCTCTACGTTACAAAGTGAGGGGATGAGAGAAGTGTGCGAGGTGTTTGTGAGTACGAATGGTCTGCCTAATGGGCAAGAGATTGAAATCCATCAGATCCGAATTGCTGCTGTGTTTGATGAGACGCAAGTCGCGCCAGAAGGTGTCCATCAAGATGGTTTTGATCATATTGCGTTGGTGGGGGTGAATCGCCACAACATCGTCGGCGGTGAAATTATGCTTTATCAAGACTGCAATGAAGCCCCTTTCTTTCGGAAAGTGTTAGAAAATGGTGAGATTGCGATGCTCGCGGACAGTAAGTTATGGCATAACGCTTGTCCTATTCGCTCGATTGAGCATGGGCAAGAAGGTCATATGGATGTTTTTGTGTTAACCGCTAAGGATGGCCGAAATGATCTTCACTCCTGAAAAAGTGCGTACGCAGTTTAGTGCTTTGTCGCAAAAATATCATGGTAAGTCAGTGAGTTTCTTAGATGGTCCAGGTGGCTCGCAAGTACCTAAGTCGGTAATAGACAAAATGAGTGAATATCTGGGCCATTTTAACTCTAATTTGGGCGGACACTATTTTTCAAGCCAAATCACCACTGATTTAATGCAGCAGGCTCGTGAGTCGGTGCAAGCGCTTCTGAACGCTGAGTCATCAGGAAATATTGTATTTGGCGCGAATATGACCTCGTTGACTTTTCAGCTAAGTCGAGCTATTAGCCGAGATTGGCAAGCGGGCGATGAAGTGATTGTTACTGCGCTTGACCATTACTCCAATGTCTCCAGTTGGCAGCAAGCGGCGCAGGATAAGCACGTTACAGTGCACCAGGTAAAGGTGAACCAACAAGATTGTACTTTGGATATTGAGCACTTACTGTCATTGCTCAATCCTAAAACAAAGCTGGTAGCGGTCACTTATGCTTCGAATACCACAGGATCTATTGTCGATGTTAAACGCATTGTGGATACGGCGCATCAAGTCGGCGCGATGGTGTATGTGGATGCCGTTCACTATGCTCCGCACCATTTGATTGATGTACAAGAATTAGGCTGTGATTTTTTAACCTGTTCGGCATATAAGTTTTTTGGTCCACACGTTGGTATCGCTTATATCGCTTCGCAGTGGTTACATGCACTTAAACCCTACAAAGTTGAACCTGCAACCAATATTGGTCCGGGACGTTTTGAAACGGGTACGCAGAGTTTTGAAGGTTTGGCAGGCGTGATTGCTGCAGTGGAATATTTGGCGCAATGGGGAGACGTGAGTGGCTCGTTAAGAGAGCGTTTGATCGATAGTTTCATTCAATACAACCAGCATGAACGCCAATTAAGTGAGTATTTTCTGTATAAACTTAAAGGATTGAGTTCGGCTAAGCTCTATGGCCTGATCAAGGCTAACAGTGAGCTACGTACACCGACCTTTGCCATTCGCTTAGCTAATCACCACCCAGAATTTGTGGCCAAAACATTGGGCGAGCATAATATTTGTGTGTGGAATGGGCATTTCTATGCGCTTGGTTTAGTGCGTCAGTTAGATCTTGAAAACAGCGGTGGAGTTGTCCGTATCGGTTTTATGCACTACAACACGCGCAGTGAAATTGACGCTTTGTTTGATGTCTTATCCACATTAGCGTAACCAAAGTGGCCCGGAAATCTGTCGAAGGAAAGGTTTCTGGGGCGTAGTGCCTCTTTTAGCTTTCATCTTCGGTTGGCTCTAAGGGTAACTCTTCGATCACAATTGGCTCTTTGGGACCTAAAAATTTAGGTTGAGTATTCGTGATATAGAGATCTAAAAATGCTTTCGTACGAGCAAAGACCTCACGCAGCCTCACTTTAAAACCAGAACGAGTTGTTGGCCCTGCAACCGCTAAACACTGAGCATTAATGTTATGGTAGTTGGCAATAAAGAGTGCTCGCTCACAATGAAATTGTTGAGAAATGATCAAAAAATTGTCGGTTTCGAAGATACGTTTTGCGCGAACAATGGAGTCCAAAGTACGAAACCCTGCATAATCTAAGTAAATATGTTCACTCGGGATCCCTGCGCGCAGCAGATCGCGTTTCATCGTCCACGGTTCATTGTACGAACGGTGAGCATTATCACCACTGAGTAAAAATCCTTTTACCTTGCCTTGTTCATACAAAGCGATCGCGGCTTCAATTCGGTGGGTATAATAGTCATTGAGCGTCTTGCCCAAGTACTTACTGGTTCCAAGTACAACAGCGACTTGGAATTGACCGACTTGATTTTGCTCGGTGACGATTTGTTTTTCGGCCTGCCAACTGACCCAGCGATCAATGCCAAGCACAAAAAGGCTTGAAATGAACAACAGTATAGACACGTAGCGAAGCAGCGTGTGAACCCGCTTTTTCCAAACAGGGCGAGAGTGATTTGAAGATGAAAATTTTAACACTAAATTTGACGGTTCCTTTGTGCCCAGATCCCGATAGCTATAAAGCAGAGCATAATAATGCTAAACATCATGCCTGATTCTAACTGCGAAAGTGTCCGAGCAAGGTAAGGGCTCGCTTTGATGATCACCAAACCGTAGCCGAAAGCGTTAATCAATATAAACGTAAATGTGCGAACGACAAAGTGTTGGTTGCGCATTAGCTTGCGCATCGCGGCGTTAATCTCTCCACCGAGCATCACGAGCAAACAAGCGATCAATGCGGTTGATATCTCCGTTAAATACGGTGATAAGTAATGCCCTACGGGCGCTAAAAAGTTCATCATATTGACTCACAGAAAAAGCCCCTAAACATCAGCCGAAGCTTAGGGGCAGCAGAGTAGGAGCTTAGAAAGCAGTGCGTTTGTAGCGACGGTATACTGGCTGCCAAAAATGCTGCTCAATGGCGGTTTCTAACACATCATCTGGGATCTCCAGTGCAACGCCTTGCTCAATTGCTTTTTTCGCTACCGCAAACGCAATTTTCTTGGAAACGGAGTGAATGGCTTCCAGTGGTGGAAGTAACGCACCATGCCCATTAAGCGCCAGAGGCGAACAGTTGGCGAGTGCACGGCTTGATTCCATCAGCATCTCATCAGTAACTCGACGAGCATTGACCGCCAGTACGCCTAAGCCGATACCAGGGAAAATATAGCTATTGTTGCATTGCGCAATTGGGTAGGTTTTACCGTTATGCAACACGGGAGCAAACGGGCTGCCTGTGGCGACGAGTGCTTCACCGTTGGTCCAACGGATAATGTCATTGGGCGTCGCTTCAACACGGCTAGTTGGGTTCGATAGTGGGAAAATAATCGGGCGTGGGCAGTGTTTATGCATCTCTGTGATAATCTCTTCACTGAATAGTCCCGGAGCCCCAGAAACACCAACCAACACCGTTGGCTTGCCATTTTTCATTACTTCCAATAATGAGAAACCATTACCTTCTGTATTCCAATCATGCGTGTCTTTGTTTTTTTGCACGAGGCGCTGTTGGAAATCAAGTAGGTTAGGCATTCCTTCTTGCAGCAGACCCCAGCGGTCAACCATATAGACTTGAGAACGAGCTTGAGCATCTGAAATACCTTCTGATACCATTTGCGCGATGATTGCTTCGGCAATACCACAGCCTGCAGAGCCCGCACCAAGAAAAGCGATACGCTGCTCGGAGAGTTGACTGCCCGCGGCTTTGCATGCGGCCAATAGCGAACCTACAGTCACCGCCGCAGTGCCTTGAATGTCATCGTTAAAACAACAAATACGGTTTTTATAACGCTCTAATAGTGGCATTGCGTTCTTTTGTGCAAAATCTTCAAATTGGATCAATGCATCAGGCCAGCGACGTTGCACCGCTTGGATGAACTCTTCTACAAACGCATCATATTCGGCCCCGGTAATCCGAGGGTGACGCCAGCCCATGTACATCGGGTCAGCCAAGCGCTGTGGGTTATTGGTTCCGACATCGAGCACGACCGGTAAAGTATAAGCAGGGCTAATACCACCACATGCGGTATAAAGTGCCAGTTTGCCGATAGGAATACCCATACCGCCAATTCCTTGGTCACCCAAGCCGAGAATGCGTTCACCATCGGTCACTACGATAACTTTTACGTTATGGTTCGCTGCATTATTGAGTAAGTCATCGATGCGATCTCGATTTGGAAAGGAAATAAACAGACCGCGGCCGCGACGATAAATATTTGAAAAGTTTTCACACGCGGCACCCACCGTTGGTGTGTAGATGATGGGCATCATCTCAGTGATGTGGTTTTGTACTAAACGATAGAATAAGGTTTCGTTGGTATCTTGAATATTACGTAGATAGATATGCTTATCCATATCACTTTCAAAGCTGCAGTATTGTTGGTATGCGCGAACAACTTGTTCTTGTATCGTTTCCGTCGTTTCAGGAAGCAGGCCTTCTAAGTTGAAGGAACTGCGCTCTTCAGCACAAAATGCACTGCCTTTATTGAGCAAAGGCGTGCTGAGTAGAGCGGGGCCCGCATAGGGAATATAAAGAGGGCGTTTATCATTATTCATTGTCGGCCTATTTTAGGGTAGAAGGGAACTCAAAAATGATAACGGTTTACTCATGAGATTGTAAATAGACGAGCGGCGACACATGGCACAGAATACTGAAGAATGCCGATAAAAACGGTAGAATTCTCCGTGTTAATTGCTGAGGGTGCCAATGTACACATTTTTGTCTATTGGTCTCCCTAAGCAGAGATTTCAAAAGTAGTGTTGAGCGATGATCACTTTAAGTGATAAAGCGACTTTTTGTTCACGGTTTGAAATATTAATCAATCAGACACATATGTCAGTAAGTCTGTTTATGCCTTGTTACAAACCTGGTTTTGATATAGCCAATCCATTCGGTTTTAAGGCATAAAAGACTGTTTTTTTATATCCTATTGCTATATGAACAATCATGGATGATATTGAGTACAGTGTGCTGCCAATTTGTCGGGGGACAAAATGAATAAACAAGAAAGGAGACGGGTGGTGTTTGATTACACTACATTTCTTGGTGCGTCATGTAAGAAGAAATGGACATTCCTCGAAGCCATGACGTCATTTGCACCGATTTTTGGTACGGTATGGAAAGACAGCATTAAAGAATTATCAAGCCCAGAGGATCGCTTATGGGAAATGGCGTTGAAGTCGTTATCAACACGCCGTAGTGATGAAGCGAATTTAATTTCACTGGTGAGATTGGCGAAATTAGAGGGGATTGAAGAGCTAAAATTAGTAATGCCGTATGCGTTGGATTCTGAACAGATCCAATTGATTCAAAATAAAAGCCAATCTTTGATAAAAAATACAAAACCAGATGAATTTCTTATCACCCTGTAAGGGTATAAACAGATAACGGGGCATATTTAATGCCCCGTTATTGTTGAGTGCTAGTCAATCAAGCCATATTGAGAACGCAGGATCGTAATGATCTCTTGCTTTGGGTTTTGGCTTAATACGATCGGTTGGCCAACAATTTTCTCTGCAATCGCAAGATAGGTGTTGGAAATATCCATTAATGCAGCCAAAGGCAGCGCATTATCACGTGCAAGCGCTTCTCGCTCAACCATCCGTTCTTTGTTGAGTAAAATATCTGGGTCAGGGAAGTAGTTGAGCAAGAATTGACGAAAACCCTCTTTCGAATTTTCCACAATACGTCCTTGCTGATAGGCAGCGCTGTCCCAGATGCGAGAAGAGTCCGGCGTACCCACTTCATCCATATAAATGAGTTTCTCAACGCCGTTGGCATCGGTGACATAACCAAACTCAAACTTGGTATCGACGAAAATTTGCTCTACTTGGCAGAGTGCATGGCTAATGACGCCGAAGCCTTCTTTTAATAGCTTTTCGTACAAGGCAATATCTTCGACACGACTGAAGTTAAAAGCGGCAAAATTCTCTTCAATATTATGACGTGAGATATTGACATCATCGGCTTCTGGAACGCCGGGAATGCCTTTTAAGATGCCTTTGGTTGATGGTGTAATGAGCAGTTCGGGCAGTTTTTTATCTTTCTGCAAGCTTTCTGGTAATTGAATACCACAAAAATCTCGTTCACCTTTTTCGTAAGCACGCCACATTGAACCAGTAATATACTGGCGACAAATCGCTTCAATTTTGATTGGCTTGGCTTTTTGCACAATCCATACAAAAGGATGGGGAATATCTAAAATATGGCTATCGGCTAACCCGCTCTCTTGAAATAGCTTAAACCAGTGGTTTGAAATCGCGTTTAATGCCGCGCCCTTACCTGGTACACCTTTGATGCCACCTTCGGCATGCCAGATACAATCAAAAGCGGAAATACGGTCACTGATTACCATAATGGCTAAAGGTGCATCAGGAGCAATGTTGTAACCTTTTTCTTTGATCAAACGCTGGCTATCTTCTGGAGTTAGCCAATAAACAGAGCGAACTTTGCCGCTATGAACAGGTTGGTGGGTGCGAATTGGGAGGTCGTCATTGACGGCAAGGATTTGATCAGCAAGGCTCATTTAGACATTCCTATCTTTTTCAAACGTCATACAGAGAAGATATCGCTTAGCTCAACGCTAGTAAGGATATCGATAAACTGTGCGCATCATACCAGAACTATTTTCTGCTGCCAGATAAAAAGCAAACGATTGCCTTTTGTTTGAAAAATTAAGCAGTGGTGAGTTGAATTCAGGAGAAAAGATGCAGTTCTGAGTCGATAAAGCGGAAAACATTGAGATAAAAGCGAAGTAATTAGAGGGGCGATGGCTCGCCAAAAGCCACACATGTGACTTTGGCGAGTAGCACTGAGGATTATTAGGTTTAGCTGAGTAAAATTAAAATAGTTCCTGTCAGTGTCATCAGTATATTGGCGATAGCGTAGGTGCCAGCATAACCCAATGCGGGAATGGTCGATTTTGCGTAGTCGTTAACGATATCCATCGCTGGTGCGCAGGTTCGTGCACCGATAATCGCACCAAATAGAAGCGCGCGGTTCATTTTCAAAATGTACGCACCAACCAAATAGGCAAAGACGACTGGCACCACGCTGACTAAAAATGCAAGGCCGATCACTTGTACGCCCACCTCTGAGAGGTGCTGGAACATTTTTCCGCCAGCACTTAAGCCAATGCCTACCATAAAGAACATCAAACCTAGGTCTTTCACCATATTTAATGCCCCTTGCGGTACATAGCCGAAAGTGGGGTGGTTGGCTCGTAAAAAACCAAGCATAATGCCAGAAAGCAGTAGCCCAACCGCGTTGCCTAAACCGAAGGAGACTTGTCCAAAGGTCATGGTGATCAAACCAAACAAAATGCCGAGAATAAAGAAGCTACAAAAAGCGAGCAAATCGGCCATTTGGCTATGGATAGAGATGAAACCGATTTTATCGGCCAAGCCTTGAACACGGCTTTTTTCACCACTAACTTGCAGCACATCGCCTTTGGCAAGCACAATGTCTAAGTCCATCGGCATTTCAATTTGTGCGCGTATTACTCGGTTCAGAAAACAACCATATTCGGATAAATTGAGATCCGATAGGCGTTTACCGGCAATACTGTCACTTTTTACGACGATTTCCTCTTCAGAAATGCGTAAATCCAGTAGGTTGCGATCAAACACCTCTTTACCATTTCGAAAGCTAGGGTCTAGCCTTGCATGACTGTCAGGGAAGCCGACCAATGCAATTTCGTCCCCTTCTTGCAAGATGGCATCACCGTCAGGATGGGCAAGAATACCATTACGTCGGATACGCTCAATATAGCAACCAGTCTGGCGATAAATACCAAGCTCACGTAAATTACGTCCATCAATCCAGTTGATCAGCTCTTGGCCGACCCGATAGGCACGGATGATAGGTAAATAGACTTTGCGCTGACCACTCCCCCCAAGCCCACGTTCTTGAGCAATCTGCTGAGCAGAATCTGAGAGGTTTTGTTTTTGCAACTTAGGCAGCAATTTAGCAAACATGATCATGCTGATAAGACCAATTAAATAAGCCATCGCATAACCGACCGAAACGTTATCCAAAATAAGGGATAAATCCATATTTCTTGGAATGGTGGCTAGCCCGGAGTTTAACGCATCTTGTGCGCCTACTAATACGGGGGTGGAGGTTAATGCGCCTGCCATCATACCAGCAGCTAAGCCAAAATCGAGGCCTAGATAATAACTGCCAAAATAGGTAATCCAAGTGGCGGTAATAAGCACCACTAAACTTAAGATGAGATAGTGTTTTCCATCACGGAAAAATATGCCAAAAAAGTTAGGGCCAGCTTCAATGCCGACACAATAGATGAACAGCATGAAACCTATGGTTAAGGCTTCAGCATTGAAGGAAAAACCAAGGTGCCCCATGATGAGTGATGTAATTAACACCCCAATAGAGTTGCCCAGTTGTAAGCTACCAAAACGAATTTTGCCAAAACCAAGGCCAATCGCTAAGACAACAAAAATAAGAAGAATAGGGTTCTGATCAAGCAAAAGTACGACGTCGATATTCACGGCTCAACTCGTTATGTGTGCCAAGTGGGGTAGGTAAAGTGTGGGAATTGTATCTTAATATTGCAAAAAGATAAGTGAAATTTGTGACAATTGACATTTCACTGACTTAATTTGAGAAAGGACTATCTAACTGTACAGGGCAAAAACCCGCTGATTATTAGCGGGTTTTTATATTTCTTGGCATTATTCGTCGAATAAGCCTAAATGCTCTTTCGCATAAGCTTCAAAATCAGTGCAGCCACCGATGTGCTCTTGATCGATAAAGATTTGTGGAACAGTCTCAACTGGTTTACCCACGGTCTTTTCTAGATCAGCTTTGCTGATACCTTCAGCGTGAATATCAACATAACGGTAGTTAAAATCATCGCGTTTTAATTTCAATGTTTCAGCGTGTTCTTTTGCGCGAACACAGTAAGGGCAACCCGGGCGGCCAAAAATAACAACGAACATAACTTTCTCCTTAATTCTTGTTGCGTGCAACTATGCCCGATTCAAGGTCGGAAATAAAGTGGCAATCACCAGTTGCTTCAATAGGTAAAAGCTATTGTTTATTTCATAATCAAAGCAAGCTTACCTCTCGATGGTGTTGGGAATAGTTCAACAATGGCTTGGCTGTGACATGCCGCATAAACTTGTGTTTTTTATGTGGTTATTTGCTCCACATTGCACTGCATCAAAAAATTTTTTTAACGATAGGTGCACTCTAAACAGAGCTAATCTAGATGAGAGAAAAGGGAGTTATTCATGTTCCAATTTATGACGGCGACGCGGATCATTTTTGGAGAAGGAGCGTTATTGAATTCACTTTCTGTTCTTAACCAATATGGTTATAGCGTACTGCTGGTTTCGGGAAAAGAACAACAACGAGCTTCCCCTATTGTTCAATACCTGAAAATGCAGAATATGCGCTATCAGCATGTAGCTATTGTTGGTGAACCTAATATTACCATGGTGGAGGAAACGGCCATTTTAGGCCGACGTTTTCAACCGGACATGGTCGTTGCTATTGGTGGCGGTAGTGTGATTGATATGGGCAAGGCACTCGCGGCAATCATTCCTAACCAAGGTAACGTTTATGATTATGTGGAAGTGGTTGGCCGAAATGTGCCGTTAAAGACAAAACCGCTGCCATTTATTGCTATTCCAACCACCGCCAGTACGGGATCCGAAGTCACGCGTAATGCCGTCTTGAAATCGGGACAAGACAAAGTAAAAGTAAGCTTGCGCAGCCCAGATATGCTGGCAGATGTTGCGATTGTTGACCCCACGTTGACCTATGGTACCGACAGTTACACATCTGGCAGAGGCGCAATGGATGCTTTTACGCATTTAATGGAAGCCTATGTGTGTGGTGAACCCAATCCACTCACCGATATGGTGTGTGAAGAGGGGCTGCGCAAACTCAGTCGTTCTATATTGCCAGCGTGCCGAAAAGATGATCATAAAGCGCGAGCGGATCTCTCTTTTGCAGCAATGCTTGGAGGAATGGCGATTACCAATGCAAAACTTGGCGCGGCACATGGCTTGGCATCGGCATTGGGAGGGAAACTTGATGCTCCACACAGCGTGATCACGGCGCGTTTGGCCCCTCATGTTATGCGAGAAAACATTCGAGCAGCGCAAAAAGCAGGGCGAAATGATGTACTTATACGTTATAAAAAAATCGCTCAAATCGTGACTGGCAGAACAAATGTTCACGTTGAAGATGGCGTGCTGTGGGTGAAAATGATGTTAGATAAGTTGCAACTGCCTAAACTCAACCAGTTTGGTGTGTGCAATACGTCGTTTGAGCGCGTGGCGTTAGATGCTTTAAAGTCGGTCGCGATTAAAGGTAACCCTTTGCCTTTAACACAAGAAAGGTTAATCCATATATTAAATCAAGTTTGCGAGTGCCAAGGTGAGTGTGAGGAGTGGCAACCGAATTCATCCAATCAGGTAGAAGTTAGGCATGATCCCGTCGCGCCTGAAAGTAGTAAGCAAAGTTGATAAAAAACGGAGCAATTGAGCTCCGTTCTAACGATTATTTTAGGATCGCGATTATCTTAGAACTGTGACAGCTTATCGTAGCGCGAGTCTTTTAGTACATCCTTGACGCGTTTAAGATTTTCACGAAAACCAGAGCCACGGCGCAGGGTGAACCCAGTAGCCAGTACATCAATTACCGTCATTTGCACCACACGGCTTGCCATGGGCATATAGACGTCAGTATCTTCAGGTACGTCAAGAGAGATCGACAAAGAGCTTGCTTTGTCCAGCGGTGAATCTTTTGCCGTAATCGCAATGACAGTCGCACCATTTTCGCGCGCAAGATTGGCGATTTCCACTTGGCTTTTAGTACGACCTGTATGCGAAATCAAAACAATTACGTCATTATCGGTACAGTTGATACAACTCATGCGTTGCATCACGATATCTTCAAAACAAGTGATCGGAATGTTAAAGCGAATAAATTTGTTTTGGGCATCTTTTGCTACAGCAGAAGAGGCTCCTAAGCCGAAGAAAGAGATCCGTTTTGCTTGTGTGAGTAAGTCAACTGCACGGTTAATTTGCATTGGATCCAAGCTGTTTTTAGCCACATCCAAACACGCCATAGTCGATTCGAAAATCTTATGGGTGTAGGCGTCTGGGCCATCATCTTCTTCAACATTTCGGTTTACATACGGAGTTCCGTTAGCAAGGCTTTGCGCTAAATGAAGCTTAAAGTCGGGAAAGCCTTTGGTGTCGAGTCGTCGACAAAAGCGGTTTACCGTTGGTTCACTGACATCGGCCATTTTGGCGAGCGTCGCAATACTTGAGTGAATCGCGGTTTGGGGCGAAGCCATAATTACTTCGGCGACTTTACGTTCCGACTTGCTAAAGTTTTCCAGATTTTTTTGAATTTTTTCTAATGTATTCATAGTGTTCACGCGGGCGAAGAGAACAACTCGTTGGTTTTACCCGGTCGCCCTTTGGGGGGATTGGAAATAACACATTTCCAAAAAGGTAAGTTAAACCAACGCCATGCAATGAGTATAAACCTAGGATGTAGATTTCCGTAACAATTCAAGTTAACAATTGATGAGAACATGACAAGCCTCAAACAAAATTTCATGAAAACTACAGAATTTAGATTTAAATCGATGATTAATGGAAATTTCTAGCTCATTAATGATGTATTAGTTACAGCAAAAAGAAATAAATTTTCAATTCGCTGTAACTTATAGGGATTCTAGTTGATGATTTTTTGAGCAAGCCGCTCAATTTTGGCCATCAAATTAGGGGCTAGCGTGGCAATATGTCGTTGCTCATCTAATATCGAATGCAAGATAGCATGTGTCGTTAGCGGGTTGGCTAGTACCACGCGGAATACGATGGTATCAAGCTTGTCCCAGCGTTCTGGGTTTAAACGGGTTCGAGAGACAAATGAACGCCCCGTTTCCCTTTGTTTTTTCTGCACAAACTGGGTGATTTCATTCAGCAACTCGTTCAGTTCTGCTTTTTGATTGGGCAAGGCTTGTTGCAGTGCTTGGCGAACAAAAGCAGGAATATAACGATAGGTTAAAAGACACAGTTCGGGTTCAGAAATCAGCTCAAAATCGTCTTGTTCTTTAATTAGATCGGCGAAATAGCGAGCTTTAGCTAGGCTTTGGTCAATCAATAATTCGTAGCCAGGGCGACTAATTATGTGCATGCTAGCGTACACCAACATGGCCATACCTGAACGAGAACCTTCTAACGTATGGCTGCCTAGATCTTTTGAACCTTTCCGCAAAATATACTGCGCATGGTGCTCAATTGAATGCATAGCATCAGGCTTTTTGAATAGTACCATGCCTGCACCCATAGGGATGTAGAGCTGTTTATGTGCATCAATCGTGACGGAGTCAGCCAACTCAATACCATTGAGTAAGTGTCGGTGATTATTCGACATTAATGTTGCACCGCCCCAAGCGGCGTCTACGTGAAAATGACAACCTTCTTGCTGGCAAATATTGGCGATATCTCTTAAGGGATCAATGTTGCCCGTTTCTGTCGTTCCGGCGACGCCAACAACCGCAAAAGGTTTAATTTTCTGGCTTTTTAGGTGTGCCATTTTGGCTTTCAAATCTTGTGGGCATAAGCGGTTGTTATTGTCGGTTTTTACACAAACCAAGCCTTCTTGGCCGATACCCAATACGTCAGCGGCTTTCTTTAAAGAGTAATGGCCACGATCAGACACTAAAATGGCTAACCCGTGGTAACCATAATGACGCATGGCTTTAAACAGCCCTTCTTTTTCGACGCCTTGGAAATCACCATCGGCTTTCAAAGCATTATTACGAGCCACCCACAATGCCGTGATATTGGCAATCGTTCCGCCAGAGCAAAATGCACCGAGCGAATGATTAGCGCTATGCATCCATTGGCTGTAAAAAGCGTCGTTTTTTTGATAGATCAAACGATGCAACATACCCAAAACCTGCCGTTCTAGCGGTGTAAACGCTTTTGACGTTTCAATTTTGACTAAGTTTTGATTCAGCGCAATCATGATCTTTGATAACGGCATCAAGAAATATGGCAGTGCAGATGTCATATGACCAATAAAGCTAGGAGCCGAGGTATGCACTGAATGAGCGACTAAATTATCCAACAAATGCTGAGTATGTTCTGAAACGAACTCCGGTGACTCTGGAATTTGCGGATTAGAGAAATCTTTTTCGATCTCTTTGAGTGGTTTTTCTTCAGCGACAATATGTTCACGCAAGAAGAGGTTCAAATTGCGCGATAGCTCTTGGTCTATTTTTGTCAGTGTTGAATCGGGGCCTTCGGGCACAGTGAAGATCCGTAACAAGCTCTCGAAACTCACATTTGCAGTTTTTTGTTCTGATACCATACAGCTTCGTTATTTTGATTTTATGGAATGCGAGCGGCACAATCTAAACGAAAACGGGACAGTTGTCCCGTCTTAATTCGGCTAGAGTAGAGGCGGCGACTAGTTACAGACTTTCTTTTCGATCAAGGCGATGGCATCGTTATATTTATTCAACGCAGCTTCGATCTGCTTCGGATGACTGAGCAATTCGGCTAAAGCTGAACGTAATTCATAGTTTTTTTCGTTAGGCTTTGCTTGGCGATCTTCATAGGTGATTTTAGCAATGTGGCCGAGATCATCACTGCGTGAGGCCAATACTTTAATGTCGTGCTGTTCTAGTTTTAACCAAGCTTCTACAGGTTGCGAGGTGGCAACTTTAGAAGGATCGTTGCTTAGGTAATAGTGGACTGCCGCACGGCTTAATTCAAAGTGATGCTGGCGTCCTTGCAGAAACCATTGGCTGACTTCAGTAAGTTCAGGATATTGCGCGGTCGTTAAGTCTGCGAGATCACTATACCAATTGAGAGACGCGTCGACATAAGCGTCATATTTTTCGGATAAGCATTGGTTATCAGCAGCGAGAGCAACATTCGCTGAAGTTGAGAGCAGTAGGGCAATGAGGACACGTTTCATAAATCTTCCTTTGGGCTTTGTTATTGTATGGGAGTTTTCTACTCCCTATTGTTAGTTTAAATGAAGGCTAAAGTGATTCCTGAGATCTAGCCTGCAAGTGATACAAAGAACAGCATAAGAATAGGCACCAGTAGGCTGAGAATAAACCCACTGACAATTGCGATCGGTACGCAACGAACCCCGCCAGTTGTCTGGATCACGGGCAAGGTGAAATCCATCGCGGTTGCCCCAGCATAGCCGATGGCAGAGCAAGGTTTGGTTCGGATTAGCATGGGGATCATCACTAAAGCAACCAGTTCTCTAAGTAGCTCTATCATGAAAGAGGCACCACCATAGACTGGGCCGAAAGCATCACCCATTAAAATCCCGGCAAGTGAATACCATCCAAAACCGGAAGCCATGGCTAGTCCTCGATAAATTGGGATATCAAGAATCATGGCCGCAATGATCCCCCCAATCCAAGAGGTCAATATAATGACTAATGCGATGACCATTCCGTATTTATTGAGCAAAATTTGTCGTAGAGTTAAACCACTATTTCTCAACTGAATACCAATAAAGAAAAGTAATACGAACAGGATCCATTCACTGGCGGTGCTCACCCAACTTAAATCGAATCCTAATACAACCCCAAGCGCCAATCCTCCACCGACAACCACAATCAGCTTTACGGATTCTAACGCCATGCTAGATAGTGGCAGTTTTGAATGGTTCGCATCGGTTTTTATGGGTAGAAATTTGTCAATAAAAGGCAAGACCAACAAGTTGCAAGCACCGATCATCAAGAAAAATACGGTGGTAAATTTAAGTATCAACTGTAGGTTACTGCCCAAGTTATCGAGGGCTGCCAAGCTTAAACCCATCAGAAACAGAATGACGTAAACTAACCAAGACGTGGCTTTATTTAATGCTGCTAGCCACTGTTGATTGGCAATAGAAAATAGATACCCCACTATTAGTGGGGCAAAAATAAATAACATCCCTGAGAACATCTCATCCTCTGATTATTTTGGGTTTAGAAGCCGCTTGCGTTGATCACATCATTGAGTTTTGATTTGAATTCAAGCTCACTAAGGTTACTTAAGTTGTATAGCACCTCAGCTCCGGTCGCATTAATTTCGACGTCATGCTCTTCAATCTCTTCATCTTGACGACGAAACAGTAAAAGATGGTGAGCAATACGTGCCACATCAAGGTAACTGACTTCGTGAGAAGATGCGACTAAAGATTGATTTCCTGCTACTTCAAGGAAATCTGAGTCGAACCCCCAACTTCTTAACACAAGCTGACTGGTTTTTGAACATCGCGACTGAAAAATCTGTAGGGCGATGTCTTGATCGAGATAGTTGCCTTTCTCAAGATATAAATGATATTCGTGTACCAGACAAAACAAGCCAATATCCGCAAGTAGACCGACAAGTAAGGCTTTTTCCTGCTCTAAATGTTGATATCGGCTTGGTTCAAGTTGTTTAAATGCGTGAGTTACCATCACCATGGTTGCGCCAAGCTCTCGCGATATGGCGGCGCTATTAACCAATATTTTATTGCATTCTTTGCTTAAGTTTACAGAGTGCTTTAACTGCTCAATCGCTTGGGCTGTTACAATGTCGCGTACTCGTAGTATGCCTAAGCGTGATACAGCCGTGACTAAATCCGTACAGGTAATATTTCGACGATTAAAGACAACAGAGTTTGCTACGCGTACTACAATTGCAGTCAGTCCGGGATCTTCAAGTAGACAATCGGCGACATCTGAAATTTCAGTAGATTCTAATGTGCATAAGCGCTGTATTTTTAGAACAACATCCGGAATAGGAGGAAGTGAAATTTTTCCTGTGCTGAGTGAGTGTTCAACCAATTGAGAAAATTCACTTTCTAACCCTTGGATGAGCATTTGATGATGATCTGGAAGCCAGTAAAAAGATAGATGATTCATAAATTTGTGCTCAATCTGTACTGAAGGCATTTTACCGTCTGCTAACCCAAATAAGCAATCAATTCACCATCAATCGCATTAATTTGTTTTCTTGATGCATTAATCTTAATACGTTAATGGAAAGCGTATGTGTCAAAAAAATTTATTCATAAACACAATGATGTGATTTCTATCTCATAACTCTGCTGAGATATGTCTATTGATGTGATGTATGCCCAGACTTATTTTGTATCGTTAACTATGATAGTACCCATATTAAGCAAGCTAATACTAAACTACTACAAGCTTGTTACTAACTTACTCTTTTTATTCGCAAAAATACGCTGCTATCTGGTGATCACTATTAATCGGGGAACTTGATTAAGGATCAATGGATATGATTGAGCATGCATTTTTCAATTACGTTATTAAATTTGGCGCATTTCAAAAGCGTTCAATGTTTGGCGGTGTTGGGCTTTTCCAAAAAGAAGCGATGTATTCACTGATTAGTGAAGAGTCTGTTTTTATTCGTGGAGGTGAAGAGCTCGATGATGCACTCACAAAATTAGGCTGCGAAAAATACAAACACGTTAAAAAGCAGACTACAGCAACCGTTAATTATTATGATATTACTGAGCTTTTTGTGAGCAATCATGAGAGCCTAGATACGATTATTGAACGTTCCATCCGCTATTCTGTTGAGCAACGTAGTTTTCAAAAATCCTCTGCAAGCCGTCGACTACGTGATTTACCAAACATGCAGTTAACGTTAGAGCGTATGGTTAAAAAAGCGGGCATCAATGATGTGGAAACGTTCATGCGCTTAGGTGCTCCTACGATATTTTCTAAAGTGAGAAAAACGTACGGTAGTGACGTCGATGTAAAACTACTGTGGAAGTTTGCTGGTGCGATCGAAGGTATTCATTGGAAATTGCTGCAAGAGCCTCGCAAGCGTCAATTATTAGAAAGCTGCTCATTACGCTGACAGTTTTGTAGCACAGTTATCAAATAAATAGTTATCAAATAAAAAGCCGAGTCTTACGTCTCGGCTTTTTATTGTATTTAGCTTACACCTAGAACTTAAAACGAGTCGTAAACATCAGTTGATCGCCGTAAGCATCATTGATGCGAGCCTCGGCACCGAGAGAGAAAAGTTCTGTAGAATGAAAACGGGCATAAACAGACGCAATCCAGTCATCATTGTCATCGATAGAAACAAAGCCACCTTTGCCACCAACTTCTAACTGTGGTCCAAGCCATTGACGTACGCCAAGGTTTAATTCCATTCCGGTATCGGTGCTTTTATTATCGCGGGTATCTACGACGCGTAATAGCATTTCACCCGTGAAGTCAGCCCAGTTGTTAATAGGAGCATGAAAGCCAAAACCTGCGGCTGCGTCAAAATCACCTTCAAACTCAGAGTCTATACGACCAATAACATGTGCATTTGGGTGAATTGATTTGCTCATCGCAGCACCAAAGGTGACTGGACTTGCTCCAATACGAGCTTCGATATAGTCGTAACTAAAATTGCTCATGACGGATGGGCTATTTCGGTCTATTTCTGCCAGTGTTTGGCCTGAGGCTAGCAGCAAAGCGGCTGCAATGATTGTTTTACGCATAGTCACTATAAACCTATATTTTTAGTTTATTTCCATGGTCAGTCGCGGAATACCCGCGGTGACATTAAAGAATTTAGACATCATAGTGCATAGATTGACATTGTCGCCATTAAAAAGTGTCATTCTTTTGTTGTCTTCGCAAAAAATAAGCAAAGAGAGTGCCATTTCTTCGTTAGGATATTTTATTCACCAAAACTGATGCGGTTTTGTGCGATCGCATTGAAGATTTTCTCGGCATCCAAGACTCTGGCCCAAGGCATTAAATCTGATTCGTTTTCAATCATATATTGTGTTAATTGATCTTTGATAACATCGCGAAGTTTGTTCCCATCCCAAGGTTTGGCTACATAAAAATGTAGGCTGGCATTATTCACCGCTTCTACGGTGTCTTCTAGCCCTGCTTGGCCTGTTAGTAGTACTTTGCGTGTATGTTGCGTCTCTTCATTGTGGCTTAATTCAATTAAGAAACTAATGCCTGTTTGTTCGGGCATAATGTGATCGCACAAAATTAAAGCCAGCTTGATATTTTGAGCTTGGTGATCGGCAATCACTTCTTTTGCCTCTGCAACAGATTCTGCGGCTTCTAAGATAAAAAACTCTTCAAATTCGTCGAGGTCTTGTATGACGCTGTCCAATACTTCACGTTCATCGTCCACGCATAAGATCAAAAATTTGTTCATGATATTCTCCTTAATCATCAGCACGACAAGTTATCGACTAACTGGCAGCCATACCGTCATTGTCGTGTATTTATCCTGTTCAGATTGAACATCGATCCAACCTTGATGCTGGTGGACTATTTGTTGGCAGACAGAAAGCCCAATACCGAGCCCAAAGTTACCTTCTTTTTTCGTCGTGTAATTTAATGTGAAGATACGCTCTTTCTGCTCGTACGGGATCCCACAACCATTATCCGTGAAACTGATGGTCACAAAAGATTGATTACCCTGTTTTGCTAATGTGGTTGCAATGTGCAGTACGCCATTGGCTGGGAAGGCATCAATAGCGTTGGAAATGAGGTTTGTCCATACTTGTTGTAATGCAATCGGCTGACAGGTAATCAAAGGTAAGTCGGCATACTCTTTCTCAACTTTGTGGCGCTTAAGACGATTTTCGAAAATAACCAGAGTGTCTTCAATACCTTCATGAATATTGACCTTGTGCAGCGCTTCATCATCAGGGCGAGCATACCCTTTAAGGCTTCGTACCATATCGGCGATGCGTTGTGCACAAACATTGATAGAACGAAGTGTACTACCTGTTAGGAAATAGTTTTCTAATTGTTCCAGTGTTTCTAACGTTTTCTCAGGATCGTGCTTAGCCGATTGTCGGAGCGCAAGATCATCATCTAGATTGAGTTTGACCAATTTTTTCGCGATCAAACGATGATGAATTTCATTTTCTATGGCTTTAGCGCGTGCCCGCTCTTCTGATGTAGAAGTAGGTTTGGCTGAAAGTGCATTCCTTAATAGTTGGCTGCCTTTATGTTGCAGATTTTTATGTTCAGTCTCTTGGACTAAGTGCTCAATCTTGTCTGACAATGTTTCGGTTCCACGTAAAATTGCGGCGACAGGATTGTTTAGTTCATGAGCGACGCCTGCAACAAGCTGACCGAGCATGGCCATTTTTTCCCGCTCGATTAATTGCTGATGAGCTGACTCAAGTGATTCGAGCGTTTTTTGTAGTTGCAATTTAGTGTTAATACTGCGTTGTAAGCGGCGGTTAAAATGGCGGAGCAGCAAGTTAGTAAATAGGGGCAATAGCCGAGTATCCGAATGCATGACTTTTGCAAACACATCTCGGTCTAGTTTAATCACATCGGTTTTAGTCAGGGTGACGGCAGTAGAAAAAGATTTCTCACCAGTCACAAAAGACATACCACCGACAATGTTGCCTTTTTTGTGGCGAACCACTTCTCTTTGTTGCCCTAAATCATCTTTTTTATACAGGGCCACTTCACCTTCAGTGATGAACCAAAGAAAGCGGTTCTCTTCTCCCTCTTTGGTAAGAAAGTGATTAGTGGAGTAGGTTCGGCAGGCGCGAGTTTCATCTTCATTTTCAAAAAATTGGTGTAAAGCACCAATTACTTGTTCAGCCAGTTCTGTATCAGAAAGCTTGTGGTAATCGGAGATAAAACCATCTCGATAACTGCGCATTTTATTATCGATGTGCGCGCGTAAGATGCGCTGTTGATCAAGTATTGTGCTGTAGTTGAGAATGTTGTCTTTATCGTGATCTAAGATGTAGGTCGTGAGCTCTTTTTGGACGGTTTTATAGAGCACGTTATTTTGTAGTGGTTTAGTGAGACAGTGATCTAATCGCCCCTCATTGACGGCGGTGAGAATGGCTTGAATATCTTGTCCGCAGCTTATCAGCACTTTCCGCGCTGAACGCGTGTGGGTTGATTTATCGAGTTGAGTCAAAAAATCCGCACCATCAAACTGCTCATGGTGACTGGCAATGACCAATGCAATCGTTTGTTGCTGTTCGTGCAAATATTCTAGGGCTTGCTCAGCTTCATCTATGGTGTCCGCTGTATGAAGATCAAATTTAGTGGCGAACGGAGCTAACTCAGCTCGCAACTGTTCTGTGCTGATTGGGTTATTGTCTAAACAAAGTAGTGCGTAATGGTTCACACAAGCCTCTACTGTCATCGCTGTTTTGACTACTGTAGCAAGTATTACGCAGTGGGTTTGAGAGCTAGGTTTTAGAATTTCTCATCACATCTTAGCAATACTCTGACCTAACTCCATGTTTTGGTTTTCAATTGTTTACGGTAGACTGGGTAAAATCTTCAGGAATGGAACACTATGAAACAGTTAAAAATCATTGGTGCGGTTGGTGGTGCTATCGTCTTAGCAGCATGTTGGCCGTTGGCTGTCGGGCAAATCGGTGAAAAGGTGATCACTAACGGTATTGCAAATATCTCTTCAGGTTCAATCGAGGCTGACATTGTCAGTTATAAGCGCGGTTACCTTTCATCAACCGTGCAAACCCGCTATCAGATTGCAGATAAAACGCTCAAACAACAGTTTATTGCCGATGGTTTACCGACCCAAGTTTTAGTCAATAGCGAGGTTAAGCATGGCCTGTTGAGTTTAACAGCAACATCCGTTATTGCTGATCAAGAAAATCTACCATTGACGATGACCAGTATCACGCAGTTGAATGGCAATACTCAATACACTGTGGCGCTAAACAGTTGGCACTACCAAAGTGAAGGTGGCGAGATGACGTTCTCGACAACGCCCGCCACATTGAAAGGTGATATTTCGGTGCTAGGTGAAATCACTTATCAACTGAATGTTCCTTCTGTTGAGTTGGATTTTACCAGTGGTGAAAAAATGATGCTTTCACAGCTAACTGGTCAAGGTATAGGTAAACAAGATAAAGGCTTCTGGCTAGGACAACAGTCATTGGCGTTAGCAAAAATTAATCTTGTCGATGGCCTAGGTGAAAATACGCTGAGTATGGACAACATGCGTTATTCCTTTGATTCGGTATTAAAAGGAGAGCCTTCTCGTTTTGATAGTAATCACTTGATTGAGATGGATAAATTAACTTATAGCGAAGGCGAGGTGAAGGACCTCAATCTTGATTTTACTTTGGGTGATTTAGATGGTGACGCTTTTGAGAAGCTTTCAACGCTTTACCAAAACAGCCCAGAACTTTCTGATGAGGACATTCAGCAAGCACTACCTTATGTGCAATCATTATTCGAGAAAGGTTTTTATCTATCGATGAATAAAATGGCGCTAAAAGTTGGCCAAGGTGAGTTTGAATCAAACTGGAAGATAGCGGTTCCTGAAGGGACAAATAATGTGGTGCAAGATCCGAGTACCATTTTACCAGCCTTAACTGGCCACATTGATACCTTCATTTCTAACCAGCTGGTTGAAGATTTTCCTTTTATCCAGCAAGGTATTGATGAGCTTGTTGTGATGGAAATTATGCAGCAAACCGATCAAGGATATCGACTCCAAGCTGAACTGAAAGAGGGCAACTTGGAATTTGAAAATGGCAACCAAATGCCGCTATTGACACTATTACTTCCGGCATTGATGCGATAGCGAACGGCGCTCAAGCAAACGATTTCGCGAGTTTTAGCAATCAGTAAGAGAAAAGAGCCGATAGAAGCTCTTTTCTCGCTTTTTATCCACATCAAAAAGTGGTATTAATCACATTAATTGTCGATAGCAGGAGCAAGGAACTCATGGAATCAAATCAAGCGGGCCCAGTCTATAATTTCAGCGCAGGCCCAGCAGCCTTACCTAAAGCCGTGATGGAAAAAGCGCAAGCCGAGTTTATTAACTGGAACGAGCTTGGCACGTCCGTTATGGAAATTAGTCATCGCAGTAAACCTTTTATTCATGTTGCTCAAGAAGCGGAGCAAGATCTGCGAGATTTGCTTAATATCCCGAGTAATTACAAAGTATTATTTTGTCAGGGTGGAGCGCGCGCTCAGTTTGCGGCGGTGCCTTTAAACTTATTAGGCGATGCGACTAAAGCGACTTATATTGATGCGGGTTACTGGGCTGAAAGTGCGGTCAAAGAAGCGAAGAAATATTGTGAAATCGATGTTTTCAACGCCAAAGTGACCAAAGAGGGCAAAACAGCGGTATTACCAGCCAGCGAATGGAAAATCGATCCTAAGTCGGCTTACGTGCATTTTTGTCCGAATGAAACGATAGATGGTATTGAGATTAATGATTTACCAGATACAGACAAACCGATTGTAGCTGATATGTCATCTACGATTTTGTCGCGCCAAATAGACGTCTCAAAGTACGGAGTCATTTATGCGGGAGCGCAGAAAAACATTGGGCCAGCGGGGATCTGTATTGCGATTGTTCGTGATGATTTGCTTGATTTAGCCAGTGATGTGCTACCGACTATATTGAATTATAAAGTGCAAGCTGAACAAGATTCTATGTTCAACACGCCGCCTACATTTGCGTGGTATTTGTCGGGTCTCGTGTTCAAGTGGCTAAAAGGGCAGGGTGGTGTCGCTGCGATTGAGAAAATCAACCGCGAGAAAGCAGCGCTGCTTTATAACGCAATTGATGAGTCACCTTTCTATCGCAATACCATTCACCCAGACAACCGTTCACTGATGAATGTGCCTTTCCAATTAGTGAAACCAGAGTTGGATAGTACGTTTTTAGAGTTGGCTGAAGCGCGTGGTTTAGTCTCGCTGCAAGGTCACCGAGTCGCGGGTGGTATGCGTGCCTCGATTTACAATGCGATGACACTGGAAGGCGTTCAAGCCTTAGTTGATTTTATGCAAGAGTTTGAACAGCAGTACGCCTAACGTTTTTTATGGTATCAAAAACGATATAACATAAAATACGACCTTAAAAAACAAAGCCCACTAAGTGGGCTTTGTCATTAATCGGCTAGATTGAAGAGCATTACAATTTGTCGGTTAACTCAATTGCTTGGCCAATGTAGTTGGCTGGTGTCATCTCTTTCAAGCGTGCTTTTTCCGCTTCAGGTAGCGCAAGGCCATCAATAAAGTGGCGCATCGCTTCACCATCGACTCGCTTACCGCGCGTGAGTTCTTTCAATTTTTCGTACGGTTTTTCGATGCCGTAGCGGCGCATAACCGTCTGCACTGGTTCAGCAAGGACTTCCCAGTTTTTATCGAGCTCAGCAAGCAGCGCATCACGGTTCACTTCCAGTTTACTGATCCCTTTTAGCGTCGAAGTGTAGGCGATGATCGCATAACCAACACCCACACCAAGGTTACGCAGCACGGTTGAATCTGTTAAGTCACGTTGCCAGCGAGAGATAGGCAGCTTTTGTGCTAGGTGATTGAACACGGCATTAGCAAGGCCTAGGTTGCCTTCTGAGTTTTCAAAATCGATCGGGTTGACTTTATGTGGCATTGTCGATGAACCAATTTCACCCGCAATGGTTCTTTGTCTGAAGTGGCCCAAAGCGATATAGCCCCAAATGTCACGATCGAAGTCGATCAGAATAGTATTGAAGCGGGCAACGGCATCAAATAGCTCTGCGATGTAATCATGTGGCTCAATTTGTGTGGTATAAGGGTTCCACGCCACACCTAGCGATTCAGTGATAAACTCTTCACTAAAGGTATGCCAGTCGAGTTCTGGATAGGCTGAAAGGTGAGCGTTGTAGTTACCTACTGCGCCGTTTACTTTTGCGAGAATCTCGATATTGGCAATCTGCTTATATTGGCGTTCCATACGGTACGCTACGTTAGCCATCTCTTTACCCATAGTACTTGGTGATGCTGGCTGTCCGTGGGTACGAGACAATAACGGAATATCGCGATACTCTTCTGCTAAGTGACGAATCGCATCAATAATGTTGCGCATTTCAGGAAGAAGCACGGTATCGCGCGCTTCTTTGAGCATTAGCGCGTGAGATGTGTTGTTGATATCTTCTGAAGTACAAGCAAAGTGAATGAATTCATTAACGGCGTGCAGCTCAGGAACACCCGCTACTTTTTCTTTTAAGAAATACTCTACAGCCTTAACATCATGGTTCGTTGTGCGTTCAATTTCTTTAATACGAGCGGCATCTTCTTCGCTAAAATTGTCTGCTATCGCATTAAGAAATTGATTGGCTTCATCACTGAATGCTGGAACTTCGGCAATTCCAGCAGTGGCTGAAAGCTTCTGTAACCAACGAATTTCAACAATGGTCCGATACTTGAGGAGACCAAACTCACTAAAGATACTGCGTAACGCAATCGTTTTACTTCCGTAGCGGCCGTCTACCGGTGAAACAGCAGTCAAGGCTGACAGTTCCATGTTTTTCTCCTGAATTTTGAGGTTAAGTGTGAGAGTGAATTCTTTGCGTCAATATTAGACTCGAGCTAATAAAATCTGAGCTTGTTCGATCATTTTCTTACGACCGAAGATCAGATGGCGACGCTTTCCTCCAACCTGACGCCACAAGACAGCGCAACGAATTCCTGAAAGGAGTAAGGCGCGCACTTTGTGCTGGGTTGAAGTTTGTTGAAGTATGGTAGGGGTTCCAGTGACTTGGATTCTTGGGCCAATAGGGCTGATAACATCCAAGTAGATACTGGCAAGGTTGCTGATCATCTGATCATCAAGCAAGTCAAAGTGGTTGACTTGACGTTCAATCGTTTGAATACGATCGCCCAGCTGTGACATCGCATCACGACGAGCGCTTAATTTACGCTCTAATGCCATCAGGCTAATGATATAGCGAGTGATTTCACTCCCTGATGGCGTGCTATCAATACCTTTCACCAAACATTCGAGGCCAATTTTTAAGTTGGCCTCAGAGCCGAAGACATCAAGTGTATTGCTTGGATTAGTACTTAAGATAGCCGTTAGAGAAGTTTCAAACGCGTCTGAATCACAGTGACCATTTTTTGCTACGTGTTGCACTAAAGCGACAGCTTGGCAGATACCCGCAAAAGCGATGGTACGGTCATAAAGGGTGTTAGCCACGTTTATTACTCCTAAGTTGTTTAAATTCGCTGCTCAATAATTCCACCGCCAAGACACACATCGCCTTGATAGAAAACCGCGGATTGACCAGGCGTGACGGCCACTTGTGGCTCATCAAAAATGACTTTAATGTTTTCATCATCAATAGGGATGATGGTACACGCTATATCCGTTTGACGGTAACGTGTTTTTACCGTGCAGCTTAGCGTTGCTTGGATTGGTGTACGATCAACCCAGTGTAATTGGGAAGCGATCAAGCCATGAGATTTCAATAATGGGTGATCAGCGCCTTGGACTGCAATCAAAACGTTACGTTTAAGATCTTTATCAGCGACATACCATGGGTCTTCGTTACCGCCACCGCCTTTTTGGCCACCAATGTGTAACCCTTTGCGTTGACCTAAAGTGTGGTACATCAGGCCTTGATGTTCACCAATAACGAGACCTTCTGGTGTTTCAATTTTACCCGGTTGTGCTGGTAAATAGCGAGACAAGAAGTCGGTAAATTTGCGCTCGCCGATGAAACAGATACCAGTTGAATCTTTTTTCTTCGCCGTCACCAAACCTTGTTCTTCCGCAATGCGTCGAACTTCGGGTTTTTCTAAATCACCCACAGGAAATAAGCTACGGGCCACTTGTTCATGGCTTAATGTATAGAGGAAGTAGCTTTGGTCTTTGTTGTTGTCCAAGCCGCGCAGCATTTGTGGTTTGTCATTACCTTCAGGGAAGGTGCGTCGAACATAGTGGCCCATGGCGATATAATCGGCATCTAGCACTTCATCTGCAAACTCTAAAAAGGCTTTAAACTTGATTTCTTTGTTACAAAGAATGTCTGGGTTGGGAGTTCGCCCGGCTTTATATTCCTCAAGGAAATATTCAAATACGTTGTCCCAATATTCGGCGGCAAAATTAATGGTATGAAGAGGGATGTCTAACTTATCGCACACGGCTTGTGCATCGGCTAAATCTTCCGCCGCTGTACAATATTCCTCGTTATCATCTTCTTCCCAGTTCTTCATGAACAGGCCTTCGACTTGATAACCTTGCTCTTTGAGAAGATACGCCGAAACGGAGGAGTCAACACCACCGGACATGCCGACGATGACTTTCTTTTGGCTGTTTGCGCTGCGGTTGTCTGACATTACTTAATACCACTCAATTGACTTGGTCGCAGATTCTAGCAGAAAGATTTTCGTCGCGACAGATCCGAGACAGCAATCACACTTCTATCTGGTTTAATTGGCGTCGTATCTGTCAATGTCAGCAGAAATTAGTTTTAGAATTCTACAATGGCTTATGGCATAGTGCGTGCCATTTTAAAGCGTAATAAAAGGCCACAAAATGCAAGATGACAATCAGATTATGGATGACGCATTTCTCATCGAAACAGTAGAGAATCAACTCGCGGACGGAAATCCGTTAAAGGTCAAAGAAACCTTGATGCGCTTGATGATGACAGGTCACTCAAGGGAGGATGCCGTTGCCTCTATTGCTTGTGCGCTTGCAATTGAGATTTTTGATGTGATGAAAAACGAAGGGCAATTTGACCTAAAACGCTATTCAGAGCATTTAGATAGGTTACCTGATCTCAGCTTTATGGAAGGTGAATAAAAATAATCAAGAGCAAACGTTTGCTATAATTGCCTTAGTTGCCGCGCTAATGGGTGCGCGGTAGAATCGCGCATCTTTTTCTCCTCTACTCAGACTGACGTTATGAAATTTCCTGGCCAACGCAAATCAAAGCATTACTTTCCTGTTCATGCACGTGACCCACTTGTTATCCAAGCACAAGAAAATAAAAAAATGTCACGTACACATATTATTGGTATCGACCAGACCTTGGTGGATATAGAAGCGAAAGTAAATACTGACCTCATCGAAAAATATGAGCTTAGTAAAGGCCATTCGTTAGTGATTGACGATCAGAAGGCCGAAGCTTTGTACACTGAGCTCAAACAAAATGGTCTGATTACTAACGAATATGCTGGGGGAACGATTGGCAACACATTACACAATTATTCGGTGCTGGCAGATGATCGCTCAACGTTGTTAGGTGTGATGAGCCAAGATATAAAAATTGGTAGCTACGGTTATCGTTATTTATGTAATACATCAAGTCGGATGGATCTGAATTATTTACAAGCGGTCGATGGAGCGATTGGGCGCTGCTTTGCCTTGATCACAGAGGATGGAGAAAGAACCTTTGCTATTAGTGAAGGGCAAATGAACCAACTTCGCGCAGAAAGTGTTCCAGAAAAAATATTTAAAAGTGCTTCAGCCTTAGTACTGACTGCTTATTTAATTCGCTGCAAAACTGGTGATCCAATGCCAGAGGCAACAATGAGAGCGATTGAATATGCTAAGAAATATGATGTACCTGTTGTTTTAACCTTAGGTACTAAATTTGTTATTCAAGATGACCCTCAATTTTGGCAAAATTTTTTGCGTGATCATGTCACTGTTGTTGCCATGAATGAAGATGAAGCCGAAGCATTAACCGGGGAAAGTGATCCCCTTGCAGCGTCAAATAAAGCCTTAAATTGGGTTGATCTTGTATTATGCACCGCAGGCCCAGTCGGTTTATTTATGGCAGGATATACTGAAGATGCGGCGAAACGTGAAACATCGTTGCCACTATTACCTGGTTCTATTGCTGAATTCAATCGTTATGAATTTAGTCGCCCAGCATCAAAAATAAGTTGTGAAAATCCGATACGTGTTTATTCTCATATTTCACCGTATATGGGTGGACCTGAGAAAATTAAAAATACTAATGGTGCGGGAGATGCGGCGTTATCGGCATTGCTGCATGATATGGCAGCCAATAAATATCATAAAGAGAACGTCCCTAATTCGAGCAAGCATCAGAATAACTTTTTAACCTATTCATCCTTCTCGCAAGTTTGCAAATATTCCAACCGTGCCAGTTATGAGGTGCTAGCCCAGCATTCACCTCGTCTGTCACGTGGTTTACCTGAACGTGAAGACAGCTTAGAAGAAGCGTATTGGGAAAGATAAAAGATTAAAATAATAAAAAGGCTCCGTTAGGAGCCTTTTTATTTGCTAAAGAGTTATTAAATCTCGAATTCTTCTAGAGATTTACCTGCATCAAGTTGCTCTTGAATTGCAGAAGGTGTGCGACCTTGACCTGTCCATGTTTTTTCTTGGCCATTGGCATCAAGATATTTGTATTTTGCTGGACGAGGTGCGCGTTTGCCTTGAACTTTAACTTTGTTCTTAGTTTCACCAGAAAGTGCAGAAATTAATGCGCTTACATCAATACCGTCTTTGGCAATCTGTTCTGCAATCGCAGCCAGCTTCGCTTCTTGTTCTGCGCGAGCAGAGCGTTCTTCTTCTTCCGCTTCTCTGCGTTCTTGAACAACGATCGTTAATTTATCTAGTGCTTCTTCAAGCTGCTCTAGAGTGAGTTCACGAGAAAAAGCGCGTAGGCTACGAATATTAAGTAGAGTTTTTGTTAATTCAGACATGACTATTCCTATTTGATTTAATTTAGTCGACACAGCAATAATAAACTGCTGAATTGGTACTTACAATATTAGATTCAAATATTAATGAAAATTTTATAGATAAATAAAAATCAAAAAAATATGAACTTGTTAGTGATGAGCTAATTTCATACATA
The DNA here is from genome assembly GCF_001989995.2 of Vibrio anguillarum. Classification (GTDB taxonomy): domain Bacteria; phylum Pseudomonadota; class Gammaproteobacteria; order Enterobacterales; family Vibrionaceae; genus Vibrio; species Vibrio anguillarum. The sequence goes on along the minus strand of NZ_JAHGUP010000039.1, from coordinate 23,334 downwards.
AGTAGTAGTATCAAGAAGATCATCAATGATTTTTAGATAGACTTATAATTAATGTTTTTTATTATAATCTTCGTGATATTCATTGCACCACATTATGAAAGAAGTCTCAATGTTTCTTAATGAATGTGACCAATAATTGATGCACTTTGATGACATGATCGGTTGCAATGCATTCGTTGTTAAGTACAATGTCATTTACCTAAAGCGAAGTAAGACATTTATCATTGTTAAAATGACTTAATAACGGTGATTTATTGTACTTTCTTTGACGTAGAGGTGCGGTAAAAAATAGTAACTTCTGTTGGGGTAATGCCAATGAACAAAAGTGAAAGGTTTTATCGCCGAAGTAAGTATGCACATTAAAGCAGCTTGCTGGGGTTGTATTCGAATAGGAACAACACTGCCATAGTCTATTCTTTTTTTAAACTATGGAGCGCTACTGTAGGGTTGGGTGAAGTGTTCGCTTCCCTTTCGCTTAGTTCAACATGAATTACATGGTTACCTTAGCCTGTAATTTGTCTGCAGTAGATCTCTAACCATTTACTTACTGGTTTTTGAAGATCATGAATTTAATCGATTTTGCATCATCTCCTCTGTCGCTGTTACCGCCTCTGGTAGCATTAAGTTTGGCTGTTCTTACACGCAGAGTGCTTGTTTCATTAGGTGTCGGTATTGTATTAGGCGCGGTATTACTCGCGGATTATTCTTTTGGTAGTGCATTCAGTTATGTTGCTACTAAGGTATCAAGCGTCTTTGTTGCTGATGGCGGCATTAACACTTGGAATATGAGTATCGTCGGGTTTTTGCTTTTATTAGGTATGATGACCGCGCTATTAACTTTGTCTGGCGGTACTCGTGCTTTTGCCGAATGGGCACAAGTCCGCGTAAAAAGTAAACGTGGCTCAAAACTGCTGGCGGCATTTTTGGGTGTGTTTATTTTCGTTGATGATTATTTTAACAGTTTAGCCGTAGGTTCTATTTCTCGCCCTGTGACTGACCGCTTTTATGTATCTCGCGCTAAACTTGCCTATATCCTTGATTCAACTGCAGCACCAATGTGCGTTGTGATGCCAGCTTCTAGCTGGGGCGCGTACATTATGACGATTATTGGCGGTATTCTCGTTTCTCACGGGATTACCGAATATTCGGCATTGGGCGCGTACATGCGTTTAGTACCAATGAATTTTTATGCCATTTTTGCATTACTGATGGTGTTTGCGGTGGTGTGGTTCCAATTAGATATTGGTCAAATGCGCCAGCATGAAATTAATGCCTCCCAAGGCCGTGGATTTGACGACGCAAATGAAAACGATAGCCAAGACGCACATGAGTTAAATGAAGAGCTTGATATCAAAGAGAGCGAACATGGCAAAGTGTTGGATCTGGTTCTGCCTATCGTATTACTCATCATTGCAACGGTTTCAGCCATGTTATTTACGGGTGGTCAATCTTTAGCCGCAGACGGTAAAGCATTTGATCTACTGGGTGCGTTTGAAAACACCAATGTCGGCGCTTCATTGATTTACGGCGGGCTAGTTGGCTTGGCGATGGCTCTGTTTACCGTGTTTAAGCAAAAGCTGCCAATGAATGACATCAGTAATACATTGTGGATCGGTGCTAAATCGATGTTTGGTGCGATTTTGATCCTGATTTTTGCCTGGACAATTGGCTCTGTTATTGGGGACATGAAAACCGGTGCGTATATGTCATCTTTGGTTCAAGGTAATATTGATCCGCATTGGCTACCAGTCATCTTATTCTTACTATCGGGTGTGATGGCATTTTCAACAGGCACTTCTTGGGGAACGTTTGGCATCATGTTGCCCATTGCTGGAGATATGGCTGCGGCGACCGATATCGCTCTAATACTCCCGATGCTGAGCGCGGTGCTCGCCGGTTCCGTTTTTGGTGACCACTGTTCTCCTATTTCTGACACCACCATTTTATCGTCGACAGGCGCGCGTTGTAACCATATCGATCACGTTGCGACACAATTGCCGTATGCACTGGCTACGGCCTTGGTTTCGAGTGTCGGTTTTGTTGTTTTAGGAATGACAGCGTCAGTGCTGATCTCGTTGGCTTGTGCTTCTGTTGCATTTATCATTGTGTGCATGATTATGGCCGCTATGGCGAAATCAAAAATGACACATTGCGAGACGTTGTAGCCGTATTTTGGTTAAATGGAGTTGATAAAAGGGAAACGAAAGTTTCCCTTTTTTATTACTGGTGCACGACGGCGAAAAAAGATTTTAAAAAAGCAAAATTTTTAGTTGAAAAAGAACATCAGCTTGGTTAGTGTGGAGTCAAGACAGCAAACCAATAAGAGCTGATAAGTATGCGTAATTTTGTAATGAACATTCATCATCACCATCACCCTAAATAATCTTTCGGGGAGATGTACGCATACCCGGGAGGCAGGAAACTCCCGGTGGTTAAGTCAAAGCATTTAGATTAAAACCCTCGGGAGAACGCAAATCTCCCGAGGGTTTTTTCATTTTGCTTTAACTCAATTCCAAATACATTCAATACATTGCACAGGGAAATTGTCATGCAAACACAACGCCTAAGAATTGCCATCCAGAAGAAAGGCCGCTTGAGCTCAGAGTGCCAAGACCTACTTAAAAAATGCGGCGTGAAATTCAATATCATGGGTGAGCGTCTTGTCGTTCACTCTCTCAATATGCCGATCGACCTACTGCTAGTGCGTGATGACGACATACCCGGGCTGGTGATGGACGGTGTGGTTGATCTCGGTTTCATTGGTGAGAATGAACTGGAAGAGGTGCGTTTAGAACGCTTGTCGCAAAATAAGAAAAGTGAGTTTGTTTCACTGCGCCGTCTTGATTTTGGCGGCTGCCGCTTATCCATCGCGATCAATAAAGATCAGCAATACAACGGTCCTCAAGATTTGGCGGGTAAACGCATCGCCACAACTTATCCGCAGCTACTCAAAGCGTACATGGATGAAAAGGGCATTGATTTTAGCACTTGTGTGCTCACAGGCTCTGTTGAGGTTGCGCCACGAGCTGGCTTAGCTGATGCGATTGCTGACCTTGTTTCTACCGGCGCAACATTAGAAGCGAATGGTCTCAAAGAGGCTGAAGTTATCTTCCAATCCAAAGCAACACTCATTCAGCGTCAAGGTGAATTCAGTGAAGATAAGCAAGCATTGATTGCTCGTTTATTGACGCGTATGCAAGGCGTGATTCAAGCCAAAGAGTCCAAATACATCATGCTGCATGCCCCGGTTGATCAATTAGAAGCGATTAAAGACTTACTTCCGGGAGCGGAAGACCCAACAGTGCTGCCTTTATCGGCGGAGAAAAATCGCGTTGCAGTACATGTGGTCAGTACCGAGAACCTATTTTGGGAAACCATGGAGCGCCTAAAAGCATTAGGGGCGAGTTCTATTTTGGTTTTACCTATCGATAAAATGATGGAGTAACGGCGATGAGAACTGTCGTTTGGCAATCGTTGAGTGAAACTCAGCAAGATTCAATTTTAGAACGCCCGGCCATTACTGAAGGAGCCAATGTCACTGCTGCCGTGAGCGCCGTGATTGCGCAGGTAAAAGCGCAAGGTGACCAAGCTTTAATTGAGTTAACTGAAAAATTTGACCGCGTGAAACCGGATTCAATTCGCGTCTCAAGTGGTGAGATTGATGCGGCGTGTGAGCGTCTTTCTGACAAGATGAAACGAGCGCTTCAACAAGCTTATGAGAACATTACTAAGTTCCATAAAGCACAAAAGCTGCAACCGATCAAAGTGGAAACGCAGCCGGGAGTAGTGTGTGAACAAGTCACGCGTCCAATTAATACGGTGGGCTTGTACATTCCCGGAGGCAGTGCGCCTTTACCTTCTACCGTATTAATGTTGGGTGTTCCTGCACAAATTGTAGGGTGTCGTAAAGTGGTGCTCTGCTCACCGCCACCGATTGCGGACGAAATCCTCTACGTGGCCAAGCTGTGTAACATTGATGAGGTGTACAACATTGGTGGTGGTCAAGCGATTGCAGCAATGGCTTATGGGACTAAATCCGTTGCTAAAGTAGACAAAATCTTCGGCCCCGGTAATGCCTACGTGACAGAAGCAAAACGTCAAGTGAGCAATGATTTTCGCGGTGCAGCGATTGATATGCCAGCGGGTCCTTCGGAAGTGTTGGTGATTGCTGATGATACGGCTGATGCCGATTTCATCGCGGCTGATCTGCTTAGCCAAGCTGAGCACGGACCTGATTCACAAGTTGTGTTAGTGACCCCTTCAGCGGTGATTGCCGATCAAGTAACAGATGCAGTGCAAAAGCAGCTAAAAAGCTTATCTCGCGCCGCCATTGCAGAAAAGGCCTTGGCTTCTAGTTTGATCATTATCGCTGAGTCTTTGACCCAAGCAGTTTCTATCTCGAACTACTACGGCCCTGAGCACTTAATTGTGCAAACGCGGAACCCTCGTGAGCTGTTGCCGTTACTTGATAACGCTGGCTCAATTTTCTTAGGTGAGTGGTCACCAGAATCAGCCGGTGACTACGCTTCGGGTACCAACCACGTTTTGCCAACATACGGCTACACGCGTACTTATTCTAGCCTTGGTTTAGCTGATTTTAGTAAGCGCATGACGGTGCAAGAACTCAGCGCAGAGGGCTTACAAGGGTTAGCGCCAACTGTGGTCACAATGGCAGAAGCTGAAGGATTGGATGCACACAAACGTGCGGTCACCATTCGAGTCGAAAAATTGCAAAAGGCGAAAAAATAATGGAAAAACTGGCTCGTAAGCAAATTCAAGCACTAAAACCTTACTTATCGGCTCGCCGTATTGGCGGCAGTGGTGATGTGTGGCTCAATGCCAACGAATCGCCATTCAATAATGAGTACAAAACCGATTTTGTACGTTTGAACCGTTACAGTGATTGCCAACCTAAAGCTATGATCGATGCGTATGCGGCTTATGCCAAGGTACAACCAGAGCAGGTGTTGACCTCACGTGGTGCCGATGAAGGGATTGAACTTTTGATCCGCGCATTTTGTGAGCCCAATCAAGACGCTATTTTATACTGTCCGCCGACTTATGGTATGTACGCGATTAGCGCTGAAACGTTCGGTGTCGAGCGTAAAGTTGTGCCATTAACAGCGGATTGGCAGCTCGACCTGTCAGCCATTCGTGCCAATTTGGACCGCGTGAAGTTGATCTTCGTTTGTAGTCCTAATAATCCAACCGGCAATTTGGTTAAGCGCCAAGATATTATTGCTTTGCTGGAAATGACTAAAGACCGCGCTATTGTCGTGATGGATGAAGCCTACATTGATTTTTGTCCAGAAGCCTCAACCGTTGATTTATTAGCGCAATACCCGAATTTGGCGATTTTACGCACCTTATCTAAAGCGTTTGCGCTTGCAGGTTTGCGCTGCGGTTTTACCTTGGCCAATAAAGAGCTGATTGATGTGCTGCAGAAGGTAATTGCACCTTATCCCGTGCCAATTCCGGTAGCAGACATTGCCGTGAAAGCGTTATCGGAAGCTGGGCTGGCTCGTACCAAATTCCAAGTGTTGGATCTCAATGCAAACCGTGCTTACTTACAAGCAGGGTTGTATATGGTGTCCAATTTAACTGTGTTTGAAGGGTGGGGAAACTACCTATTAGTGAAATTTCCCGATGGTGATTCATTGTTTAAAGCCGCTTGGGATCACGGCATTATTTTACGCAATTCTCCGATTGAAAATTGCGTGAGGATCAGCATCGGTAATCGTGAAGAGTGTGAAAAAACACTCGCTTTTATTCACAATTATTATCAGTAATCGAGCACCATAAATAGCCCAAAATGAATAAGAGCCAGTCGTTTAAGTGACGTTACTGGCCAATAGAAAAGGATATTCCAGTGAGCAAACAGCAAAAAATTCTCTTTATTGATCGTGACGGAACCTTAATTGTTGAGCCTCCGGTCGATTTCCAAGTTGATCGTTTAGACAAACTGAAACTAGAGCCGTATGTGATCCCAAGCCTACTGGCTTTGCAGGCTGCGGGTTATCGGCTGGTGATGGTCACCAACCAAGATGGACTGGGGACGGATAGCTATCCTCAAGCGGATTTCGATGCCCCTCATACGATGATGATGGACATTTTTCAGTCCCAAGGAGTGATCTTTGATGATGTGCTGATTTGCCCGCACTTTGAAAAAGATAATTGCTCTTGCCGCAAACCCAAACTGGGGATGGTTAAAGAGTATCTGCAAGGAGGCAAAGTCGATTTTCAGCAATCAGTGGTGATTGGCGACCGAATAACCGACCTGCAACTGGCTGAAAATATGGCGATCCGTGGTATTCAATATCATCCGAAAAGTATGGGATGGCGTGAAATAGTTAAAGACTTAACCGTGAAAGCGCGCAGCGCCGAAGTGGTAAGAACAACTAAAGAGACAGACATTAAAGTTGCGGTCAATTTGGATGAAACGGGTGGTAATCAAATTACAACGGGGTTAGGTTTTTTTGACCACATGCTTGACCAAATCGCAACCCATGGTGGTTTTCAATTGAAGTTGAGCGTCAATGGTGATCTGCACATTGATGATCACCACACCATTGAAGATACCGCATTAGCACTCGGGCAAGCCTTAAAAGAGGCATTAGGCGATAAGCGTGGCATTGGTCGTTTTGGTTTTTCGTTGCCGATGGATGAGTGTTTAGCACAATGCGCGCTCGATCTATCGGGTCGCCCTTATCTGAAATTTGAGGCCACCTTTACACGTGAGCAAGTGGGCGATCTCTCCACTGAAATGGTATATCACTTCTTCCGTTCATTAACCGACACTTTGGCCTGTACGCTACATCTCTCATCCAGTGGCGAGAATGATCACCATATTATTGAAAGTTTGTTTAAGGCTTTTGGCCGCACATTGCGCCAAGCCATTAAAGTGGAAGGCAATGAACTACCTAGCAGCAAAGGAGTACTGTAATGTCGTCAGTCCGCGAAGCGATGAGTGATCACAGCAGCCAGCCGCAAAAGGTCGTCATCATTGATACAGGCTGCGCTAATGTGTCTTCCGTGAAATTTGCCATCGAACGCTTGGGTTACCCAGTCACTATTTCAAAAGATCCTGATGTGGTGTTGACGGCAGATAAGCTGTTTTTACCCGGTGTCGGTACGGCAAGTGAGGCGATGAAAAATCTGCAACAGCGCGATTTAATCACCTTGGTGAAACAGGTTGAAAAGCCACTGCTCGGCATCTGCTTAGGCATGCAACTGTTAGGTCAGCTGTCAGAAGAAAAAGGACAGCAAGCTAACGATCAAGCTAATGACATTGTTGAATGCTTGGGGTTATGTGACGGCGAGGTTCGCCTGATGGATACAGGCGATTTACCACTGCCACATATGGGTTGGAATACGGTCAATGCCGAAAGAGGCCATCCTCTGTTTAAAGGCATTGAGCAAGGCGAATATTTCTATTTTGTCCATAGCTACGCCATGCCCGTCGGTGAATACACGATTGCCGAATGTGAATACGGTAAGCCTTTCACCGCGGCGCTGCAAAGCGGTAATTACTATGGTGTCCAATTTCACCCAGAGCGCTCATCCAAAGCTGGCTCAGCACTGATCAAGAACTTCTTGGAATTATAAAAGGGAATTAGCAATGATTATTCCAGCATTAGATTTAATTGATGGCCAAGTGGTTCGCTTATTTCAAGGCGATTATGGTCAAGTTACCGAATACAAAGTGGATCCTGCAGAGCAGTTTCGCCTCTATCATCAGGCTGGAGCTAACTGGTTGCACCTTGTCGATTTAACGGGTGCAAAAGATACCTCAGCCCGACAGCTTGATCTGATTGCCAAACTGCTTGCCAGTACCCCTGCCAATATTCAAATTGGTGGCGGTGTGCGTAGTGAGCAAGATGTGGTGGATTTATTAAATGCGGGTGCGCAGCGCGTGGTTGTCGGTTCTACGGCCGTAAAACAGCCTGAATTAGTCAAAGGATGGATGGAAAAGTATGGCGCAGAAAAAATTGTGCTAGCGCTCGACATCAACATTGATCAAGACGGCACACGTAAAGTGGCCATTTCAGGTTGGCAAGAAGATTCAGGTGTAACGATAGAAGCCTTGATTGATGATTACCTAACGGTCGGTTTGACACACGTATTGTGCACTGATATTTCCCGCGATGGCACACTAGCCGGTTCTAACGTTGAGTTGTATATCGATTTATGCAAACAGTACCCACAAGTACAGTTTCAATCCTCAGGTGGTATCGGTAGCTTAGCGGACATCAAAGCCTTAACAGGCAGTGGCGTCGCAGGCGTGATTGTCGGTCGTGCCTTATTAGATGGTAAGTTCACCGCTCAGGAGGCATTCGAATGTTGGCAAAACGCATAATTCCTTGTTTGGATGTCCGCGATGGACAAGTCGTGAAAGGGGTGCAGTTTCGCAACCACGAAATCATTGGTGATATCGTACCGCTTGCAAAACGCTACGCCGAAGAGGGTGCGGATGAGTTGGTGTTTTACGACATTACCGCGTCGAGTGATGGCCGAGTGGTGGATAAAAGTTGGGTTGCGCGTGTCGCGGCAGTGGTTGATATTCCATTTTGCGTCGCGGGCGGTATTAAATCTGCCGAAGATGCTGCGCGAATTTTAGAATTTGGTGCAGATAAAGTCTCCATTAACTCTCCAGCACTCGCTAACCCACAGTTGATTACTGACTTGGCGGATAAATTTGGCGTGCAATGTATTGTGGTCGGCATTGACTCTTACTTCGATCAAGAAACGGGTCAGTATCAGGTCTATCAATTTACTGGCGATGAGACGCGCACCAAAGCAACACAGTGGCAAACTTGCGATTGGGTACAAGAGGTACAAAAACGTGGTGCGGGTGAAATCGTATTGAATATGATGAACCAAGACGGCGTGCGTAATGGTTATGATCTACAGCAACTCCAGAAGGTACGTGCTGTGTGTCGCGTGCCACTTATCGCTTCTGGCGGGGCGGGAACGATGGAGCACTTTGCGCAAGCTTACCAACAAGCTCATGTCGATGGCGCGTTGGCGGCATCGGTTTTTCACAAGCAGATCATCAATATCGGCGAATTAAAACAATATTTACAAGCAGAAGGTGTAGAGGTAAGACGATGAGTTTTCAAGTATCGAGTGCGGTTGCACTTTCTGAGCGTATTGATTGGAACAAAGTTGATGGCCTTGTTCCGGCGATAGTGCAAGATTTTCAATCAAGTCAAGTGCTTATGATGGGTTACATGAACCAAGATGCGTTGCAAAAAACCGCGCAAACAGGCCAAGTGACGTTCTTTTCTCGCAGCAAACAGCGCCTTTGGACCAAAGGAGAGACCTCTGGTCATGTGTTACAGTTGAAAAACATGGCGCTCGATTGTGATAATGACACTTTATTGGTCAAAGTGAATCCCATTGGGCCAACGTGCCATACTGGAACCACAACCTGTTGGGATAACGATGCACAAGAAGAGTCTCAAATGGTGTGGCTTCATCAGCTTGAGCAGCTATTGGCTGCCCGCAAGAGTGCCGACCCTGATTCCTCTTACACCGCTAGCCTTTATGCCCGTGGAACAAAGCGTATTTCGCAGAAAGTGGGCGAAGAGGGCGTTGAAGTTGCGCTTGCGGCGACGTCGGGCGATAAGGCGGAGTTAGTGTGTGAGTCTGCTGATTTGATTTATCACTTATTGGTGCTATTGCAAGACCAAGGATTAGCGTTGAGTGATGTGATTGATAAGCTTAAAGAACGCCATAAATAAACACAGTGAAGCCTCTTAAATAAAGAGGCTTCCGTTTTTGAGAGCGGTGTTAGAGGGTAATTTCTTTCCACTCACCGGGTTGTAGATCGCCTAAAACAATGTCGCCCATCGCGTAGCGCACTAAGCGCAGTGTTGGAAAGCCAATATGCGCTGTCATACGTCGTACTTGCCGGTTTTTACCTTCAGTAATGGTAATCGCAAGCCATGTGGTTGGGATTTGTGCGCGAAAACGAACCGGTGGATTACGTTCCCACAAGGTAGGCGGTTGCAAAATCTCAACCTTGGCAGGCAGCGTCATGCCATCTTTTAGCTCTACACCTTGGCGCAATTTATCTAAATCGTTTTGAGCGGGTTCTCCTTCTACTTGAACCCAATACGTTTTTGGTAATTTTGACGGCGGCTGCGTTAGTCTCGCTTGCAAGATGCCGTCATTGGTGAGCACCATCAAGCCTTCGCTGTCTCTGTCCAAACGACCTGCGGCATACACCTCTTTTACGGGAATAAAATCAGCGAGAGTTTTGCGCCCATCACCATCGGTAAACTGGCTTAGCGTATCAAAAGGTTTATTAAAGATAATGACTTTTCGATCAGCAAGTGATACTCGTTTTTTTACCTCTTCTGCAGATGAAGAGGAGCGGGCGGTTGAACGCTGATGTGGATCGCGCCGTTTAAAATGAGAAGAGCCAGAGGGTTTTGATACTGATGAAGAATCACGACGCAAGCGGGATGACATGTTAACTACCTTGCAAAAATGTAAATGAAGTGTGTTTGAAAGTTTTCTGAACTTTGGATTTAAGCTATGATTTGCGCGCCCAGAAACAGGATTGACGCACAAGATAATAGACTATTATCCTAGTTTTGTTTAATTATACTCAACCCATGCTATTTGGATTCAGTATCAATAAAGGGTTTGGGTGTATACGTATTTTCACTCAATGACTAAAATCGGATAACGCTCAACGACATTCGATTCAGTTTTTGAAAGAGTGACGCTATCGTGTTCAAGTCGCGAGGATGCTAACCCACTTGACACGGACAATCACACAGCGCTGTTTCATCCAATGGTGCTGCTAGAACAAATAGGGAAATTTTTCATGCCTACAGAAAAACCTACAATTATTTATACCATCACAGACGAAGCACCAGCACTGGCCACTTATTCTTTATTGCCGATTATCCAATCCTTTACCGCCTCGTCAGGCATTAGCGTTGAAACCCGCGATATTTCACTGGCTGCGCGTATCCTTGCCAGCTTCCCAGAACATTTAAAAGAAAATCAACGTGTAAGTGATGCGCTTGCCGAATTAGGTGAACTGGCGACCAAACCAGAAGCGAATATTATTAAACTGCCTAACGTTTCTGCATCGGTCCCACAATTGAAAGCCGCGATTAAAGAGTTGCAGGAAAAAGGTTACGACCTACCAAATTATCCTGAAGAACCAAGTACCTACGAAGAAGAAGCGATTAAAGCGACTTACGATAAAATCAAAGGCAGTGCGGTTAACCCAGTGTTACGTGAAGGAAACTCCGATCGCCGCGCACCATTATCAGTCAAGAATTATGCGAAGAAAAACCCACATTCAATGGGCGCATGGTCACCGCAATCCCGTTCACATGTTGCCAGCATGCAAGACAAAGATTTCTATGGAACAGAAAAGTCAGTCACCATTGAAGGTGACACTAAGGTCAAAATTGAGTTTGTCGGCCATGATGGCTCGACTAAAGTCTTAAAGAAAGAGTTTGCGCTGCTTGATAAAGAAATTATCGATGCTTCAGTTCTAAGCAAAAAAGCGTTAGTTGAGTTTTTCGAGCAACAAATCGCAGCAGCGAAACAGCAAGATGTGCTGCTTTCCTTGCACATGAAAGCAACCATGATGAAAGTGTCTGACCCAGTCATTTTCGGCCATGCCGTTAAAGTGTACTACAAAGACGTATTTGCGAAGTATGGCGCGTTGTTTGACTCATTAGGTGTTGATGTCAACAATGGCCTAGGCGATGTTTACGCGAAAATACAAGCATTGCCACAAGCACAGAAAGAAGAAATTGAAGCCGCGATTCAAGCGGTTTATAACACGCAGCCACCGCTTGCTATGGTCGATTCTGACCGAGGTATTACTAACCTACATGTCCCAAGCGATATCATTGTTGATGCGTCAATGCCAGCAATGCTGCGCGCTTCTGGTCAAATGTGGGGGCCAGATGGCAAGCAACAAGACACCAAAGCACTGATCCCAGATCGCTGCTACGCTGGCGTTTATCAAGCGGTGATTGATTTTTGTAAAAAGCACGGCGCATTTGATCCCACCACGATGGGCAGTGTGCCAAACGTGGGCCTTATGGCGCAAAAAGCTGAAGAATATGGATCGCACGATAAAACCTTTATCCTCGATGCAGCGGGTTCGGTACGTGTTGTGGATACCTCCGGCAAAGTATTGCTAGAGCAAGCTGTTGAAGCTGGTGATATTTTCCGCATGTGCCAAGTGAAAGATGCACCGATCCAAGATTGGGTGAAACTGGCCGTGACTCGTGCCAGAGCTACTGGTGTTCCTGCGATTTTCTGGTTAGACGATCAGCGTGCGCATGACCGTGAATTGATCAAAAAAGTCAACGTCTACCTTGCTGATCATGATACGGCTGGCTTAGATATTCAGATCCTATCACCCGTTGAAGCGACTCAGTTCACACTTGAGCGTCTCAAAGCGGGTAAAGATACCATCTCAGTTACGGGTAACGTACTGCGTGATTACCTCACAGATCTATTCCCCATTCTCGAGCTTGGTACCTCGGCTAAAATGTTGTCGATTGTTCCCTTAATGAATGGCGGTGGCTTGTTTGAAACAGGTGCTGGTGGCTCTGCGCCAAAACACGTTCAGCAGGTTGAGAAAGAAAACCACTTGCGTTGGGATTCGTTAGGCGAATTTTTGGCGCTGGCGGCGTCTTTGGAACATTTGAGTGTTGTCACTGGAAATGCGAAAGCGAAAGTACTAGCCGATGCGCTTGATAAAGCCACAGGTAAGTTCCTTGATCTCAATAAATCACCATCGCGCAGAGTTGGTGAGCTTGATAACCGTGGCAGTCACTACTATCTTGCAACCTATTGGGCTGAGGCCTTAGCAGAGCAGACGGCGGATGCTGATTTAGCGGCGGAATTCGCACCGATTGCGAAGCAGCTACAAGAAAATGAACAGGTTATCGTCTCTGAGCTGAATCAGGCACAAGGTACTCCGGGTGATTTGGGTGGTTACTATGCGCCAGTGTTTGAAAAAGCATCAGCACTAATGCGTCCAAGCCAAACCTTGAACGCGATCATTGGCGCTTAACCTTCAGTTATTCACCTCTAAGCAATAAAAAAACCCGCCAGTTCGGCGGGTTTTTCATCAAATACATGTTTGGCAGCGATTATTTTGCAAGTTGACCTTCGATTGGAACAACAGCGCTAGCGTGATAACCTTTCGGCCCCTGTTCAATCTCGTAGGAAACTTGTTGGCCCGCTTTGAGTGTGCGGTAGCCTTCCATTTGAATGGTTGAATAGTGAGCAAAAATATCGGTATCCTCACCTTCTGGACAAATAAACCCAAATCCTTTGGCGTTGTTAAACCATTTTACTGTACCTGTAGCCATGCTTTACATCCCTCATTGCATTTTAGTTACTGATGTTGTTATCGAGAAACTTATCCTAAAAACGTTACCCGAATGTGAATATCAATTCAGCCGCTGCCAAATTTTTAGTCACTAATTGACCAATGTAGTCAATGATTCGGCGCAGTCAATAGGCAAAAGGTATGATACTCGACATATTTGCAAATAAATCACTTTTCAGGTTTACATTGTTGTAACGATTAAATAGGGCGTTAAGAATGAAATAGTTAAAGAAAGCAGTTGCTTTTGTTTTCTTTTTAATCAACTACGCCGTTGATAGTTCGGAATAGCAATGTTTTATTTGCAGCGATACAATTGCTGCATTAGTCTCTAAGTAAGGGTTGTTTTTCAACTGTGTCGGTAGCACTAATAACATTAATAGATTCCAACGACACAATGGTTACTGAGAGGCACACGGTTCCACTAGGTAGAGAAGCACTCTAAATACGGTCATCATGAGTAAACATTTTGAATGGGTGACTCCAGACTCAGATCTTCTGGAGAAAGAGAAGACAGCAATTAAACCACCAGCGATGTACAACGTAGTTCTTAATAACGATGACTACACGCCGATGGAGTTTGTGATTGAAATCCTTGAGCGATTTTTCTCGATGGATATCGACAAAGCAACACAGATAATGCTCAAGGTGCATTATGAAGGGAAAGCAATTTGTGGCACGTTCAGTGCTGAGATTGCAGAGACCAAAGTAGCTCAAGTTACTTTGTACTCAAGGGAAAATGAGCATCCACTGCTTTGTACTATGGAGCAAGCGTAGTCGCTTGCTGGAGCAACAAAGTGGTTCCTTAAGGAGGTACTTATGCTTAATAAAGAACTAGAGTCGAGTCTAAACGGCGCGTTCGCTCGAGCGCGAGACAAAAGACATGAATTCATGACCGTCGAGCACCTCCTACTTGCGTTATTAGAAAATGATGCAGCCAGAGAGGCCTTATTAGCCTGCCAAGCGGATTTGGATGCCTTACGCCAAGAGCTTGATGTTTTTATTGATCAAACCACACCTCTTATTCCTGAAAGTGACGAAACACGTGAAACGCAACCTACATTGAGTTTTCAACGTGTGCTGCAACGTGCTGTATTTCATGTGCAATCCTCTGGCCGCAATGAAGTCACAGGAGCGAATGTACTGGTTGCAATCTTTAGTGAGCAGGAGTCACATGCGGCTTACCTACTGAAAAAAAATGACATCAGTCGCTTAGATATCGTCAACTACATTTCGCACGGCATCACTAAAGCTTCCAGCGCAAGTGATAATTCAGCCTCTTCCGACTCTTTTAGCAGCGAATCAGCTGATGAAGTCAGTTCTGATGAACGTTTGGAAAGCTTTGCCAGCAACCTCAACCAATTGGCAAAGCAAGGGTTGATTGACCCGCTAATTGGGCGTGATAAAGAGCTAGAACGAACCATTCAAGTGTTGTGTCGTCGCCGTAAAAATAATCCGCTGTTAGTGGGAGAAGCGGGAGTCGGTAAAACGGCGATTGCGGAAGGGCTGGCGTGGCGTATTGTGGAAGGCCAAGTGCCTGAAATCATTCAAAATAGCGTTATTTATTCACTGGATATTGGCTCATTACTCGCTGGAACTAAGTATCGTGGCGATTTTGAAAAGCGTTTTAAAACCATTTTGAAACAGCTTGAAAAAGAGCAGGACGCGATTCTATTTATTGATGAAATTCATACCATCATCGGTGCGGGTGCCGCTTCTGGTGGTCAGGTGGATGCGGCTAACTTAATCAAACCTCTGCTTAGCAGCGGTAAATTGCGCTGCATTGGCTCAACGACTTATCAAGAGTACAACAACATCTTTGAAAAAGAGCGCGCGCTGGCTCGCCGTTTTCAAAAAATCGATGTGGTCGAGCCATCGTTGGATGACACCACTAAAATACTTATGGGCCTGAAAACAAAATACGAGGCGCACCATGATGTACGTTACACCAATAAAGCGTTACGTGCGGCCGTAGAGCTTTCTGCAAAATACATCAATGAACGTCATTTGCCTGATAAAGCGATTGATGTGATTGATGAAGCGGGAGCACGTTCAAGGTTGGCACCTGCAAGTCGCCGCAAGAAAATCGTTGGAGTGGCCGATATTGAAGCGATGGTTGCTAAAATGGCGCGTATTCCAGAAAAATCGGTCTCTTCTTCCGATAAAGACATTTTGCAGCACCTTGATAGAAAAATGAAAATGTTGGTATTTGGACAAGATGACGCTATCGATGTATTGAGTGAGGCGATCAAACTCTCACGCGCTGGCTTAGGTGCCGACAATAAACCGGTGGGCTCATTCTTGTTTGCAGGGCCAACAGGCGTGGGTAAAACAGAAGTGACAGTGCAGTTATCGAAGCTACTTGGCATTGAGCTGCTGCGTTTTGATATGTCTGAGTATGGTGAACGTCACTCGGTGAGTCGTTTAATTGGTGCTCCTCCTGGTTATGTTGGGTATGACCAAGGTGGCTTGCTAACTGATGCTGTGATTAAACATCCACATTCAGTGGTGCTACTTGATGAGATTGAGAAAGCGCACCCTGATATTTTTAACTTGTTACTTCAAGTCATGGATAACGGCACTTTAACCGATAACAATGGACGAAAAGCGGATTTCCGTAACATCATTTTGGTGATGACAACCAACGCAGGTGTTGCAGAGACAGTGAAAAAATCGATTGGTCTTATCCAACAAGACAATAGTTTTGATGCGATGTCAGAGATTAAGAAAGTATTCACACCCGAATTTCGTAACCGTTTAGATAACATCATCTGGTTTAATCGTTTGGATGAGCGTGTAATCCATCAAGTGGTTGATAAGTTTATTGTTGAACTACAAGCTCAACTCGATGCGAGAGGTGTATCGTTAGAGGTTTCTGAGGATGCTCGTCATTGGCTTGCTGTGAAAGGCTACGATATTGAGATGGGCGCTCGTCCGATGGGCCGTGTGATTCAGGATAAGCTGAAAAAGCCATTAGCGAATGAGTTGTTGTTTGGCTCGTTGGTCGATGGTGGCACAGTGAAAGTGGATTTAGATGGCGAAGAGCTTAAGTTTAAGTACATTGGTTCTCGTGAAGAAGCGGTTCACTAATCGGTAATCCCGATGCTTATCACCTAATAACAAAAGCACGCTGAGGCGTGCTTTCTTCTATGCATTGCATTTAATCCAGTTCTATAAGTAACAAAAAACGGAGCATTTAGCTCCGTTTTTTGTTGCGTTCGAAAATCAGAGATTAACGAGCACGGAAGACGATGCGGCCTTTAGTTAGGTCGTATGGAGTCATCTCTACAGTTACTTTGTCACCAGTAAGAATACGAATGTAGTTCTTACGCATTTTACCAGAGATGTGAGCTGTTACTACGTGGCCGTTTTCTAGCTCAACACGGAACATTGTGTTTGGAAGAGTATCAAGGACAGTGCCTTGCATCTCAATTACGTCTTCTTTAGCCATTTAATCCTCTTTAGAAACTTGGCGATTTTTAACGGACGCATTCTGCCGCTAAAAGATAAATATGTAAAGTTGGGGCGTATTCTACCCTTGCCAACGTTGATTTACTAGCTTTTGATGGCGCTCAAAGCGTACTTTGTAGTTCATTGCTGGGCATTCATCAATTTGATAACCCAAATATAACCATTGTTTCTGTGTGGCTTGGCAATATTGCAGTTGAAATAAAACGCCAAGTGTTCCGAGTGACAGATCTGACTCTGGATCATAAAAGGTATAAAAGGCGCTGGCACTGTTTTGTAAAATATCCGTCACCGCAATCGCGACCAGTTGTCCATTTTGATAAATATGCAGGTATTGAGTATCTAGCCAACGACAAGCGGAAAAGGTTTCAAACTCCTGCTCGTTGGGAGGGTACATGCTGCCCTCTTTATGTCGCGCTTCAATATAGCGGGCATAGAGTGCAAACCAACCCGAATCCATGGTCGGTTTCAACTGCCACTGAAAAGCGTGTGCCTTTTTGAGTAACCGCTTTTGGCTGGTTGATAGCTTGACTTGGTCAACAAAAACACGCAATGCTTGGCAGGAGTTGCAATTGTCACAGTGAGGTTTGTAAATGGTATCCCCACTGCGTCGAAAACCATTTGCGAGTAGAATTTCATAATTCTCAGGCGATTGCATGGCGGAGTCTAAAGTCACAGCGACACGTTCTTGCCTATCTTTTAAATAGCTACAAGGGTGGTTATTGGTTAAACCGATGCGTATTTGCTGTAAATCTGAGCTCATGGTTATCCTTCATTAGGCAAGGTGATCCACTGGGGTGTAAAGCAGCGCTCATCGACAGAGCTATCTCTAAAAGATAGCAAGGATTTGAGAAAATCGTCGCGCTCTAATTCGAAAGCTCCCAATGATGCCAGATGCGGATTCATCACCTGACAATCAATCAACTGTCCACCGTGTGATTGAAAATGCTGGCAAAAATACCAAAGCGCAATTTTTGATGCATTGGCTTTGATACTAAACATCGACTCACCGCAAAACATTTGGCCCATTTGTATGCCATAGAGCCCGCCGATCAATTTATCTTCCTGCCACACCTCAACCGAATGACAACGGCCAGAAGCCGCAAGGGCGAGGTAGGCGCTGCGCATCTCTTCATTTAGCCAAGTTTGATCTGCGGGTCTTACGTTGGCGCAACTTGTAATTACCTCTTTAGTTGCATGGTTAAGGCTTATTTTATATTGATGTTTTCGCTGGAATTTTTTAACGCTTTTAGCTGGAGAAAAAGTTTGTGGGTTAAACACAGCTCGTGGAGCGGGGCTCCACCAAAGAATAGGCTCTTGTGGGCCATACCAAGGAAAAATTCCGTGTCGATAAGCATTATAAATACGTTCTGGTTGTAAATCTCCACCAAACGCGAGCAGTCCATTTGGCTCTTCTAGCGCCTCATCAGCGGAAGGAAAAGAGAAATCATCAAGCGCAAGTTGAGGAAGGTAAATAGTCATGTTCGATCCGATCTGGGTTAACCATCAAGATAAGGCCACGGAATGAGGATAGTAGGGATTTTTCAATAGTTTGCCAATGATTACTATCAGGCCATATTTGTACTGGAGTTCGCTTTTATTTTTAGATAGGCTGCAAGTACGAAGAATTTTCATTTTCCCAGAGCAAACAGGAGCTCTTTGGAAGATGCAAGGAAACACAACTCAAATGGAAAGCCTCACGTTACAACCAATAAAAAAAATTAATGGGCAAGTCAATTTACCCGGTTCCAAAAGTGTCTCAAACCGAGCGCTACTGCTTGCCGCTCTGGCAAGTGGTACGACTAAGCTAACGAACTTGTTAGACAGTGACGACATTCGCCACATGCTCAACGCACTAGAAAAACTTGGTGTGGAGTATCGTTTGTCAGACGACAAAACGGTGTGTGAGATAAAAGGTTTGGGTCTGCCTTTTAGCATCGAGCAATCCGTTGAGCTGTTTTTAGGTAATGCAGGGACGGCAATGCGCCCACTTGCGGCAGCATTAGTTCTTGGACAGGGTGAATTCATTTTGACTGGTGAGCCGAGGATGAAAGAGCGTCCAATCGGTCATCTCGTTACGGCGTTACGTGAAGCGGGCGCTGATATTGAGTACCTTGAAAACGAAGACTTCCCGCCGTTAAAAATTACGGCAACCGGCCTTAAAGCTGGAATCGTGGCGATTGACGGTTCAATCTCGAGTCAATTTTTGACCGCCTTTTTAATGGCTGCGCCACTGTCTGATGGTGAAATGACGATCAACATCGTCGGTGACTTGGTCTCAAAGCCCTACATTGATATCACGTTACACATCATGGCGCAGTTTGGTGTAAAAGTGATCAACCATAACTACACTCAATTTGTGATCCCAGCTGGGCAATCGTATGTTTCTCCTGGGCAGTTTTTGGTGGAAGGGGATGCATCCTCTGCTTCTTACTTCCTCGCGGCGGCGGCTATCAAAGGTGGCGAAGTAAAAGTTACTGGTATTGGTAAAAACAGTATCCAAGGGGATATTCAATTTGCCGATGCGCTAGAAAAAATGGGCGCAGTCATCGAATGGGGGAATGATTATGTCATCGCTCGTCGTGGAGAGCTTAATGCGGTTGATCTCGATTTTAATCACATTCCTGATGCGGCTATGACCATTGCGATGACCGCATTATTTGCCAAAGGCACCACAGCCATTCGCAACGTATATAATTGGCGTGTTAAAGAAACTGATCGTTTAGCCGCAATGGCGACGGAGCTGCGTAAAGTGGGTGCAGAGGTTGAGGAAGGGGATGATTACATTATCATCACACCACCAACGTCATTACAGCATGCGGCAATCGACACTTATGACGATCATCGAATGGCGATGTGTTTTTCCCTGGTTGCACTGAGCGATACCGCAGTGACGATTAATGATCCTAAATGTACTTCGAAAACGTTTCCTGATTATTTTGAACAGCTTGCGCAACTAAGCCACTAGGCATTGAGCGTTTAAACCCAATAATGAAAAGCCTCGAATGAGGCTTTTTTTCATCAAGAATTACGATTGAACGAGAGTAAATTGCTTTGATAAATGCAAGGCAAGGTACTTGAACATGTTAAATACCGCAGTGGTATTAGGTGTTGGCAGCCCCTTGTCGTCTAAAAAGTAGTTGCCTTTAAAAACTAATACATCCTCTTTTTCTTCAACGCTATCGGCGCGCATGCCAACGATATAAGCGTCATGTTCTTGAATGATTTGGTTTGCAATAAGTAACAAATCAAATTCAGTAATAGATTGTTTTTTGCTCATCTTTTACGGTCCTATGAGTAGATGTGCGAGGATAGTGCCGTAAAAGGGTAGGTAATTTCAATGATTTCAAATAGAATTCGGCGCAAAATTCGATGGAGTGGATTCTCAAGCTTTGACCAAAGAGAGAAGTCACGTCTAAGCTTAATCAAGAAAGCCGATTTTTTATGCAATGAGAATGTGTGACTTACGGCATATTTCATTGGATTTATTTCGCGAACTGATAATACTCACTTTAGTATGAGCGCCAAAGCACGTTTAGTAGAGTGCTGCAGCAATGAAAGTCAAGCTCACAAGTACCACAGGATTCGATTTTAAACTTCTCAATTTAGGTTGGAAGGCTGGCGGAGAATAGACCACTGAGCTCTGGTTGCATTTTGACCAATTATTGAGTGGTTGAATTTTATTTTTAAAAAACATGTTGATCTTCTTGTTAACTGGCTCGATAGTAAAAAAAGAAGCAATAATTTAGAACGTCATGCGATTTACTTTCGCGTAATGATTAAGGGCATTTGAGTCAATTATGGGTAAATCACTCGTTATAGTGGAATCGCCAGCCAAGGCTAAAACGATCAATAAATATCTTGGTAAAGATTTTATTGTTAAGTCGAGCGTAGGGCATGTTCGTGATCTTCCAACCGCAGGTCAAAGTACCGCTAAAAAAGCAACGCCTAGTTCTTCTTCAAAGAACCTTAGCGCTGAAGAGAAAGCACGCTTGAAAAGCGAGAAAGACCGCAGTTCGTTAATTAAGAAGATGGGCATCGACCCTTATCACGGCTGGGAAGCGAATTACCAAATTTTGCCGGGTAAAGAAAAAGTAGTGGCGGAATTGCAAAAGCTTGCCAAAGATGCCGACTGCATTTATCTCGCAACCGATTTGGACCGCGAAGGAGAGGCCATCGCTTGGCACCTTCGTGAGATCATCGGTGGCGATGAACAGCGATACAAACGAGTTGTATTTAACGAAATTACAAAAAATGCAATCCAACAAGCCTTCCAAACACCGGGTGAATTGAATATCGACGGTGTAAACGCCCAACAAGCACGTCGTTTCATGGACCGTGTGGTGGGTTTTATGGTCTCTCCATTACTTTGGAAAAAAGTGGCGCGTGGCTTGTCTGCGGGTCGCGTCCAATCGGTGGCGGTGAAATTACTTGTTGAGCGTGAGCGTGAAATTAACGCGTTTGTCCCTGAAGAGTTCTGGGATATCCATGCTGATACGAAAACGCAAGATAAAACGGATTTCCGTCTGTTGGTCGCGCAAAAAAATGATGTAGCGTTTAAGCCTGTCAACGAAGCGGAAGCTAAATCAGCGGTTTCGATTTTAGAAAAAGCTTCTTACGAAGTGTGTAAACGTGAAGATCGTCCAACCAGCAGTAAACCTTCCGCTCCTTTTATCACCTCGACGTTACAGCAAGCAGCCAGTACTCGCTTGGGTTACGGAGTGAAGAAAACGATGATGCTAGCTCAGCGCTTGTATGAGGCGGGTTACATCACTTATATGCGTACCGATTCAACCAACTTAAGTGCTGAAGCGGTCGAAGTGGTTCGCAGCTATATTGGGAGTGAGTTTGGACAAGCCTACTTACCTGAGAATCCGTTAGTTTATGGAAGTAAGCAGGGCGCTCAAGAAGCGCACGAAGCGATTCGTCCATCCAGTGTGGATGTTAAAGCCGATGATTTACAAGGTATGGAAGCGGATGCTCATAAGCTATACGCGCTAATCTGGAATCAGTTTGTTGCTTGCCAAATGACGCCAGCTCAATACGATTCGACCACTGTGAGCGTGAAAGCGGCAGAATTTACCCTTAAGGCGAAAGGTCGCATCCTTAAATTTGATGGTTGGACACGAGTTCAACGTCCAATGGGTAAGAATGAAGACCAAATTTTACCACCAGTGAAAGTGGGCGAAACGTTGTTATTGCAAACGTTAGATCCAAAACAACATTTCACTAAGCCACCGGCACGTTATACGGAAGCTGCGCTGGTAAAAGAGCTTGAAAAGCGTGGTATAGGCCGACCATCGACGTATGCTTCTATCATCTCTACCATTCAAGATCGCGGCTATGTGAAAGTGGATCAGCGACGTTTTTATGCTGAGAAAATGGGTGAAATCGTCACCGATCGTCTGGATGACAGTTTCAATGACTTGATGAACTATGACTTCACCGCGCGAATGGAAGAAAAGCTGGACCAAATTGCAGCAGGATCTGCAAATTGGAAAGGAGTCTTGGACGATTTCTTTAAAGATTTCACTGCAGATTTAGAAACGGCTGAACTGGATGAAGAACAAGGTGGTATGAAACCCAACCACATCGTGATGACCGACATTCAATGTCCGACATGTTCACGTCCAATGGGAATTCGTACAGCCTCTACAGGGGTGTTCCTCGGTTGTTCTGGTTATGCACTGCCGCCTAAAGAGCGTTGTAAAACCACCATTAACCTAGGTGACGAAGAAGGCGTCATCAATGTCTTGGAAGAAGATGTTGAAACAGCTGCACTGCGCGCTAAAAAACGTTGTCCTATCTGTGAAACGGCGATGGATGCGTACCTAATCGATGACACACGTAAAATGCATGTGTGCGGGAACAATCCGAACTGCGAAGGTTACGTTGTAGAATTCGGTGAGTTTAAAGTTAAAGGCTATGATGGTCCAGTTGTCGAGTGTGACAAGTGTGGGTCAAACATGGTGCTGAAAAATGGCCGTTTTGGTAAGTACATGGATTGCACCAGCGATGACTGTAAAAATACGCGTAAGATCTTAAGAAGCGGCGAAGTTGCTCCACCAAAAGAAGATCCTATCCATTTCCCAGAATTGCCTTGTGAAAACTCGGATGCGTATTTTGTACTGCGTGATGGCGCTTCAGGTCTGTTTCTTGCGGCGAGCAATTTCCCGAAATCTCGTGAGACACGTGCGCCATTGGTTGAAGAATTGGCTCGTTTCAAAGAGCGCCTAGCACCAAAGTATCAATACTTAGCTGATGCGCCTGCACATGATCCTGATGGTGTGGCGGCGGTTGTACGCTTTAGTCGTAAGTCAAAAGAACACTATGTACGCACTGAGATAGATGGTAAACCCTCAGGTTGGACGGCGTTGTACGATAATGGGCGGTGGGAAATTACCGATAAGCGTAAAAACGCTAAAAAATAGCCTTTAATGTGATCAATGCGAAAAGGTAGCCTTCGGGCCTGTCTCTTATACACA
>NZ_JAHGUP010000038.1 GCF_001989995.2 Vibrio anguillarum | reverse complement strand
TTGAAGCCGCAGCGGTGTTGGCTACGTTCGTTCACCCCAATCACATAGTTTGCCTATGCTCATGGGGACTCACTCACTGCCGCCTACCTGCAACTCCAAGTTGTTTGGGTATAGCTAGCAAAGAGAGACGTGAAACTTTTCATTACACTTGTTTATTGCTTGCTATGGTTGGTGTTACAGTTCTGCTCTTCGAAATAGCGAATGGAGAAAATGATGGCAGGCGCGAGCTTACTTACCCTTCTTGATGATATTGCAACCGTGCTCGATGATGTGGCGTTGATGTCAAAAATGGCCGCAAAAAAAACGGCAGGCGTATTGGGGGATGACTTGGCGCTCAATGCTCAGCAGGTGTCTGGTGTTGCCGCTGAACGAGAGATCCCAGTGGTATGGGCAGTGGCTAAAGGCTCATTTCGCAACAAATTAATTTTGGTTCCCGCCGCCTTGCTGATGAGCTCATTAGCCCCTTGGCTGATAATGCCGCTCTTGTTAGTCGGTGGACTTTTTCTCTGCTTTGAAGGGGCAGAAAAAATCTTAGAAAAAGTGTTTCATACCAGTCATCACAGCACCGCTGACGCGGATGAGCGCATGCTCACTGACGTATCGATTGATGACTATGAAAAACGTAAAGTCGCTGGGGCGATTCGGACCGATTTTATTTTATCGGCCGAGATCATCGTGATTGCGTTGGGGACAGTGCAAGGCCATGGCATGGTGACACAAATTTTGGTGGTGAGTTTGATTGCAGTGGTCATGACCATCGGCGTTTATGGTTTGGTGGCAGGCATTGTGAAATTGGACGATTTAGGTTTCTACCTAGAGCGCACTTCAGATGGCGCAGGGCTGCGTGCTCGCTTTGGTAAAAGGTTGATCAGTTTCGCGCCTAAGCTCATGAAAGCATTAACTGTAGTGGGTACCGCCGCGATGTTTTTAGTGGGCGGTGGCATTGTGGTGCACAACGTCCCTTTTATTCACCACGTGCTTGAACCTGTGATTGCAGCCGTTGCTGAACTCTCTTTATTAGCAGTAGTGATGCCAACCTTGCTTAATGGTTTCGTTGGTTTACTCGCCGGGCTGGCTGTGGTTACAGTGTGGGGGATGGTGAGTAAATTGAAACCGTCCCATTAATTTTTTTTATGGTGATGATAATCATATTGAATGGTGATTTGCCCGCAGACGAATAGACTAGCGCTTTTCGTTTTTGGCAGTTCCCATTATGCAGTGTGCGTTTTTTGATCAACAGCTGTGCCGTTCTTGTACTCATTGCGCGGTTTCTTATTCAGAGCAGGTGAAGCGCAAAGATTTGGCACTAAAAGCGCTGTTTTCAACGCAGATGCCACAGCAGTGGCTAGAACCTGTCATAAGTGAAGAGACGGGGTTTCGTAACAAAGCGAAAATGGTGGCTCTTGGCACGGCTCATGCACCGATTTTGGGTGTTGAATCCATGGTTGATGGGCTATCAACGCCCGTGTCGTTAGTACAATGTGCTCTCTACCCACAAGAGACACAAGCGCTATTAACTTATCTACAAGATTGGATCCGTAGCTCGGGCATTCCTCCCTATAATAAAGCGAAGAAGAAAGGCGAACTCAAATACATATTGCTCACACGCAGCGAATATTCAGGTGAGTTTATGCTGCGTTTTGTACTGAGAAGCCGCGAAGCTTTAGGCCGAGTTGAGCAAAACCTCGCGCGGCTTCAGGCGCAGTTTCCAACCATTCGCGTCGCCTCAGTTAACCTTCAACCCATCCACATGGCGCGCCTAGAAGGTGAAGAAGAGATTTTTTTAACCGAGCGTGAGTATTTGATTGAGCAGTTTAATCAGGTGCCTATGGTTATCCGCCCGAAAAGTTTTTTCCAAACCAACCCGCATGTAGCGAAGCAGTTGTACGCGGCGGCGAGTGATTGGGTGAGAGAGATAAACCCAAGTCACATGTGGGATCTGTTTTGTGGCGTGGGCGGTTTTGCCCTACATTGTGCCAGCTCAACCACGGCAGTCACAGGCATTGAAATTGAACCAGAAGCGATTGCCAGTGCTAAACGCTCTGCCAAGACGATGGGCATTACCAATTTAGACTTTGCTGCGCTGGATTCTGCCCAATTCTCACAAGCTCAATCAACCGCGCCTGAGCTAGTGCTAGTCAACCCACCGCGTCGTGGTTTAGGGATTGAATTAGTTGAGCGATTGGTGGCTTTATCACCCAAACACATCATTTACTCAAGCTGTAACCCGCAAACGCTAATCACTGATATGCAAGGTATGGTGGGCTACTTACCCAAAAAACTGCAATGGTTTGATATGTTTCCACATACCGATCATAGCGAAGTGATGGTGCTGTTAGAGCGTCAGCCTAAGCCGAGATAAGCGCTGTGTGGTGCAAAAATGATAAAGAGAGGGAAGCCGCGGCTTCCCTTTTTGATGCATTAATGGGCTATTTTACTGCCCACGTGACAGTTTCACCGGCGCGGATCGGCACCACAATATCTGAGCCAAATGGCATACTTTCAGCAACTGGCCACTCTTCTTTGACCAAAGTAACGGTGTCGTTATTACGGGGTAGGCCGTAAAAATCAGGGCCATTGTGACTGGCAAACGCTTCAAGGTTGCCAATTTTCCCAACTTGCTCAAACACCTCTGCGTATAACTCCAAGGCTGCGTGCGCTGTGTACGATCCAGCGCAGCCGCAAGCGGCTTCTTTTTTGCCTTTGGCATGAGGCGCAGAATCAGTACCCAAGAAAAATTTCTTATTGCCCGATGTCGCTGCCTGAATCAGCGCAAGCTGGTGGGTGTTGCGCTTAAGGATTGGCAAACAGTAAAAATGAGGGCGAATACCACCAGCGAGCATGTGATTGCGGTTATAAAGTAGATGGTGCGCCGTGATCGTTGCCGCTACATTCTGGTTCGCATTTTTTACAAACTCGGCAGCATCGGCGGTGGTGATGTGTTCTAACACTATTTTCAGATTTGGGAAATCATTAACAATAGGAGC
Organism: Vibrio anguillarum; assembly: GCF_001989995.2. Classification (GTDB taxonomy): domain Bacteria; phylum Pseudomonadota; class Gammaproteobacteria; order Enterobacterales; family Vibrionaceae; genus Vibrio; species Vibrio anguillarum. The sequence continues at coordinate 87,542 of NZ_JAHGUP010000038.1, read as the reverse complement.
AAGCACTGTATCGAGGAAGGCTTTTTCTCGGTCAAAAATATCCACATCGTGAGCGGTTACTTCGCCATGAATCAGCAGCAGCATGCCAACGTCTTGCATCGCTTCCAATACAGGGTAAATATTTTGAGCGCAGGTTACGCCAGAATCTGAATTGGTGGTCGCCCCAGCCGGATAAAGTTTGGCTGCCACGACAGCGCCAGAAGCTTTGGCTTTGCGGATCTCATCAGGTGTCGTGTTATCGGTGAGATAAAGCGCCATGAGTGGCTTGAAAGAATCACGTGGTTTTTGCGCCATGATGCGCTGTTGGTACGCTAATGCTAATTCTGTGGTGGTGATCGGCGGGACCGTATTGGGCATGATCAGTGCGCGGCCGTTGTAGCGACTGATGTCTCGTACTGTATCGGCCAACACATCACCATCACGTAAGTGAACATGCCAGTCGTCTGGACGAGTAATTGTTAATGTTTTCATTGGTTGCTCCCACCGGAAAATAAATTGATTGGAGCTTAAACGGGCTTCGCTTTTAATGTGCGCGCAATCGCTTACGTTTAAGCGACAGGATGATAGAGGAAACAGGGGTGAATTTCATCCTTTTATTTTCCATAGGGTTAGCCAGCTTTGGCGATTTCCATTATCATCGCGTTATAAAAATACCTTCAAAAAAGCATAAGGATAGGCCATGTCGTCAGCTCAACTTTCACAAATTAACGTTTACCCAGTCAAATCGATAGGTGGTATCGCGCAGTCCACCGCTTGGGTTGAAAAACAGGGGCTGGCTTTTGATCGGCGCTTTATGATCGCGTTAGCTGATGGTTCAATGGTCACTGCACGTAAGTATCCAAATATGGTTAAGGTGAATTCAATACTGGTTGCGAATGGTTTGATCTTCACGGCGGTGAACCAATCTCCGTTAAAACTGCGTTATGCAGATTTCAAAATGCAACCTTCTCCAGCGCAAGTGTGGGACGATAACTTTACCGCTTACACCACAACCGATGAAGCGGATGATTGGTTTAGCCAAGTGTTAGGCCAGCGTGTTGAGTTGCTGTTTACCGGAGATCAATCAAACCGAATGCGTGAAAAAGTGGGTCACAATATCAGTTTTGCTGATGGCTATCCAGTGCTGGTCATCAGCCAAGCTTCACTTGATGAACTCAATCGCCGCAGCCCTGAAGTGCACAGCATGGATCAATTTCGTACCAATCTAGTGGTACGAACCGATGAGCCTTTCGCTGAAGACAGCTGGAAGCGGATCCGAATTGGTGAGGTAGAATTTGAAGCGGTAAAACCTTGCGAACGCTGTATTCTTACTACTGTTGATGTGAATAAAGGGGCTTTTCGTCCAACCAAAGAGCCGCTAAGAACCTTGTCACAATTTCGCGCTAACGAAAGAGGTGGGGTGTTTTTTGGGCAAAATCTAGTCGCAAAAAATGAGGGGATGATTCTCGTTGGCGACAGCGTTGAGGTGCTTGAGTACAAAGAGAAAGAGTTTTATCGAGATTTGGGCATGAGTCACCATGTGATGACCTGTGTTGAGCGTGAAGCGATTGCGCGTGATTTTGTCACGTTCTGGCTAGAGCCGAAAAAGGGTGAAATGCCAAATTATCAACCTGGGCAGCATCTACCAATCGAGGTTGTGATCGATGGCGAGAACGTGGCGCGCCGCTACACTTTGTCATCTAGCCCATCGCGTCCGGGTCGGTTAGCGATTTCAGTCAAACGTATTGATGGCGGTAGAGTTTCTAACTGGTTGCTTGATCACTTGCAGGTAGGAAGTACATTGACCACGCAATCACCGGATGGCTCGTTTCATCTGTCGACTCAGCACCAACAACCGTTGTTACTGTTGTCGGCTGGAAGTGGCGTGACGCCTATGTTATCGATGTTGCGCTATCTTGCCGATAATCAACAAATTCAAGATGTGGTCTTTTATCATCAATGTCGCAGCGTTGAGGATATTCCTTGCCGTGTTGAACTTGAAGCGCTTAAGCAGCGGCATCCGGGGTTGAAAGTCTTCATTTCGCTTACTCAAGCTCCCATCGATTGGTTGGGGCTGAAAGGTCGGCTCTCTTTATCCCATCTTAAGCAAATCCAACATGTGACTGCTCGCCAAGTGTTTGTGTGTGGGCCTGATGGTTTTATGCAGAAAGCAAAAAGCTTATTGTTGAAAAAAGGGCTTGCGGAAGAATCTTACCACCAAGAAGCATTTGGTGTGGCGCACACCGTCGCAGCTGAGCTGAAAACGTTACAACTGAGCGTCAATGGCCATGTATTTGAGGGTAATAACCAAACGACCTTATTAGATCAAGCCGAAGCCGCTGGCCTTGCGATTGCCAACAGTTGCCGAGCAGGGTTCTGTGGTGCGTGCAAGGTGACTGTGCAGTCGGGCAAAGTGCATCAACCTGACGTGCCAGCACTGCCTGAACATGAGCGTCATCTTGGTTTCGCTTTAGCGTGTTGTTGTATTCCTGAAACCGATATTGAGGTTGTAAACTAGTTTTCGCCTCACGCTGTTGCACTACAGTGACTTTGTCCAATAAAAATGCCTCTTGGGTCAGTGTTGACCGCAAGAGGCGTGACGTTGCTAGTGATTTTTATTCGAAACCGTTTCAGTCTCTTCAAAGTTACTCTCTTAAAGCTAGTTGGCAAAGTGCAGAAATACCAATTATTCGTTTTTATATAGTTAAATTAGTTTAAATTTGTGATGAAAATTCCATATTTTTTTTGTTTATTTTCCATCCAATCTTGCCTGTGTTTGATGTTTTTTTAGAATAACTGTCGAATAAATGAGCGCTTGAACGTTTGCGTAAAAATATGTGATGAAACTCTCATTTTGTTCGCTATACTTTCCGCCCGGTTATGAGCCGGTGCTCAACCCATACAAGCCGTCACACGGAAATGTGAATGACCCCAAGGACTGGACCAGCTAAGTTCCTCTGCTTGTATAAGGTGATCTTAGATGAACAATATGTTCGCATACCCCTCTTTTTGTCACGCTTTTGTTGTACAAAAGGACAATGATTCCTCCTTTGCCAAGTTTTTTGGTTCTACCCTTATTTCCAAATTTCAAACTAGGTAAATACAATGAATATTCTTTTTGGCCTCGTCGGCATTTTAGCGCTGATCGCTTGCGCCTACCTGCTCTCTGAAAATCGATCTTTCATCAATTGGAAAACCGTATCACGTGCTTTATTGCTGCAAGTTGGTTTTGCCGCGCTGGTGCTCTACTTCCCATGGGGACAAAGCGCACTAGCCAGCATCAGCGGCGGTGTGTCGAGTTTGCTGGGTTTCGCCGATGCAGGAATCCGCTTTCTATTCGGTGATTTAGCCGATTCCGGATTTATTTTTGCTGTTCGTGTTCTGCCTATCATTATTTTCTTCAGCGCTCTTATCTCTGCCCTTTATTACCTTGGTATCATGCAAAAAGTCATCGAGTTTATCGGTGGTGGTATTCAAAAATTTTTAGGTACGAGCAAAGCAGAATCTCTGGTTGCTACGGGTAACATTTTCCTTTCACAAGGCGAATCACCACTGCTTGTGCGTCCCTTTTTGTCGCGCATGACACGTTCAGAACTGTTTGCCGTCATGGCCGGAGGCATGGCCTCTGTCGCAGGTAGCGTGTTGGGTGGCTATGCCGGTCTAGGTGTTGAGCTTAAATACCTTATTGCAGCCAGTTTTATGGCGGCCCCGGGCAGTTTGATGATGGCAAAAATCATCGTACCAGAGCGCGATGTTCCACTTGATCAAACCAATATTGAGATGGATAAAGCGCAAGAAAGTAATGTGATTGACGCACTGGCGAGCGGGGCGATGAATGGCATGAAAGTGGCGGTGGCCGTCGGTACAATGCTGGTTGCATTTGTGAGCGTGATTGCGATGGTTAACACTGGGCTTGAAAGTTTCGGTGAGTTATTGGGTTTGAACGGCATTACCTTACAACTGCTGTTCGGTTATCTATTTTCACCACTGGCTTGGTTGATTGGTGTGCCAAGCCATGAAGTCTTGATGGCGGGCTCTTACATTGGGCAAAAAGTGGTGATGAACGAATTTGTGGCTTTCATTGATTTTGTTGACCACAAAGCGCTGTTGTCGGAACACACCCAAGTTATTATTACTTTTGCTCTGTGCGGCTTTGCCAATATTGGTTCTATCGCGATCCAATTAGGCTCTATCGGGGTTATCGCTCCTGAACGCCGTGCAGAAGTCGCGAATTTAGGTATTAAAGCGGTGATTGCAGGTACGCTAGCTAACTTAATGAGTGCATGTCTAGCGGGCATTTTCATTCTGCTTTAAACGCCCTGTTTGCTTATCTTAATGCTCACTACGGTGGGCATTTTTGATCCCTTTTTTGAATGAATTGACACCTCAGTAATTGCTGAAAAGCTGATTTATAGCAAATTCCGTTTCTGATGAGCGCGTAGTATAGCTTGCAATTAACTGCGTATCCCAACATAGGCGATACGTTGACATGCTAACTTATTGAGTGCTTGCTATGGAAAATCTTGTTGAACGCTTTTTGCGTTATGTCTCTTTTGATACTCAATCTCACCCTGCCAGCCGCCGTTGCCCGAGTTCAGTAGGGCAAATGACGTTTGCCCATACACTGCATGAAGAATTAATCGCATTAGGCTTAACCGATGCTACGGTTGATGAACACGGCTATGTTATGGCGAAGTTGCAATCGAATGTTGATTACCCTGTTCCTGCGATTGGTTTTATTGCACATATGGATACCGCGCCAGATGCGTCAGGCAAACACGTTAAGCCGCAAATTGTGGAGAATTATCAAGGCGGAGACATTGCTTTAGGTAAAGGGGATGAGGTGCTGTCACCTATTCAATACCCGGATTTGCATCAACTGCATGGGTACAATCTGATCACGACTGACGGCACTACACTGCTTGGTGCCGATAATAAGGCAGGCATCGCTGAAATTATGACGGCCATTGAGAGGTTAATTGCTGACCCAAGCATCGCACATGGTGATATTTGTATCGGTTTCACTCCCGATGAAGAGATCGGCCGTGGCGCGGATTTATTTGATGTGGAGAAGTTTGGCGCACAGTGGGCTTATACCATTGATGGTGGCCCGGTGGGCGAATTGGAGTATGAAAACTTCAATGCGGCGAGCGCCGATGTCATTTGCTATGGCGTGAATGTTCACCCGGGGACCGCGAAAGATAAAATGGTGAATGCCATCAACATCGCCGCACAATTTCAGCTTATGATGCCAGCCGATCAAACCCCAGAGACCACGCAGGGCTATCAAGGCTTTTACCATTTAAAATCCGCAGAGATGAGTGTGGCTCGCTCAACCTTGGGTTACATTATTAGAGACTTTGAACGAGAAGGCTTGGAAGCTCGTAAAGTGTTTATGCAGCAGCAAGTGGACCAGTTAAATGCCCGTCTTGAGAAAGGACGAGTTGAGTTGGTCGTGACGGACAGCTATTTCAATATGAAAGAGATGGTCGAGCCTCATCCACAAGTCATTGAACTGGCTAAACAAGCCATGATTGCTTGTGATGTTGAACCGCTGATCAAACCTATTCGAGGTGGTACGGATGGTGCGAGGCTCTCATTCATGGGCCTGCCATGCCCTAATATTTTCACTGGCGGTTATAATTTTCATGGTATTCATGAGTTCATTACCATTGAAGGGATGGAACAAGCGGTAAACGTGATTGTAAAACTGGCTGAAAAGACAGCGTTGGCGAATCAACACTGATAACAAATTTTTCCTTTCGCCAATCTCAAAGGGAGTTTCTCTTCCAAAGCTATGACAGGGCGCATAATAATTGCGCCTTATGCCGACGTTAACTATTCACTCAGTTACAATACCTTTCTAAAATTTCTAACACGATCTCAATCTGCTGCTCTCTAGTGGCTTAGATGTGTTGCTGCTCATTATGCATAAAAATAAAAGAAGGGGATTGATATGGAGAAAGTGGTCGCGGTGTGGGACTTTCTTATCACTCATAAATTGGTGTTTAGTATTTTAATCATGACGTTGATTATTTTGACGCGGCGAGTTGTGCTTTCTCAAATTCGTGGCGATGTCGCACTGATTACCGAAAAGCAGCGTAAATGGATGTCACGCACCAAGAATGGCACCTTTGCCTTTACTTTGGTCATCCTCTTCGTATTGTGGCAATCGGAGATCAACGAATTTGCACTGTCAGTGACTGCGATAGCGGTCGCCATTGTAGTCGCATCAAAAGAGATCATCTTGTGTTTTACGGGTTCAATTCAGCGAGCGAGCTCTCGCTCATTTCGTATCGGGGATTGGATTGAAGTCGGAAAACTGAGCGGTGAAGTGATCGAACACAACTTGATGGCAACCGTGATCCAAGAAATCGACTTGAATCATGGTCAATACCACTACACTGGAAAAACTGCGACCTTGCCAAACAGTATGTTCTTCTCGTTTCCGGTAAAAAACCTTAATTTTATGAAGCGTTATGTGTTTCATAACTTTTCGATAGTAGTGCCTGAATTTGTAAATTTGTATCCTTTATTACCGATTATGCATGAAAAGATTGAGAGCCACTTTGCCCACTTTATTGATGTTGCAAGGCGCTATAACAGCATGATTGAAAAACATGCGGGTGTAGATTTGCCCAGTGCTGAGCCGCACATTCAGATCAGCAGCGCAGCCGCAGGAGAACAGATCGTGCATTTCATGATTTTTTGCCCAACAGAGCGGGCCAACCATTTAGAGCAACTGATCCGCCAAGACTTTATGCAAGCATATGAAAACGCATTTCCACGTGCTTTAGTTGCAACAGAAGTGCTGCCGAGTGAAGTGGGTAGCTAACTGCCGAATAATGAGCGCTCACACAGTATGGTGAGCGTCTTACCTGCAATTACTGTTTGGGTGAGAAAAGATATATTAGTGATGAAAGTGAGATTAACGCTCAATTGCGTGTGTTTTTTTCACCGAAATCCCTAAGCGTTTTGAAAGCCGAGTGAGATTCGCGCGATCCACTTGCAATAATCTTCCCGCTTTTGCCCAATTAAAATCGGATTGGGTCAATGCTTCACTGATCAATTTACGCTGATATTCATCCGTTGCTTCTCGCAGCCCACGTTGCCACACCTTCGCTGTGACCTCTTTGTCGCTCAACGTACTTTGCGTGTTAACCAGGGGTAGGCTGAAATCTAACTCACCTATGTCGTAGCTGTTGACGGTGATCAACGCTTGTAAGCCTTGTCTGGCTCGTGCTTTCAGCGCTGCGCGGTTGATCACGTGTTCTAATTCGCGAACATTACCGGGCCATGAGTAGTTGAGTAACCCAGCCAGTGCGTTGGGATCGATTTTGAGCTGTGTGATACCGAGCTTGCGACGCGCTTGCTCTAAAAAATAACCTGCCAACAAGGTAACGTCACCATTTCGCTCTCTTAGCGGAGGGATATGAACAGGGTATACGCTGAGTCGATGGTAAAGATCGGCTCGGAATCTTCCCGCTTCCACCTCTTGCTTTAAATCTCGATTTGTCGCTGCCAATATCCGTACATCAATAGTTTGGACATGATCTTGTCCTACGGGCTGAATTTCATTGTTCTGCAATGCACGTAAAATCTTGCTTTGGGCAGCCAGTGGCAGTTCACCGATTTCATCGAGAAATAAGGTTCCACCGTCGGCTAATGCAAACTTGCCTAAGCGATGCCGTTCTGCTCCAGTAAAGGCTCCTTTGACATGCCCAAATAGTTCACTTTCGACCAAGTTTTCTGGAATTGCGGCGCAGTTGACATAAATAAGGGGTTGGCGTTTACGCGCTGATAGTTGGTGCAGTGTTCGTGCGACCAGCTCTTTACCGACACCCGTTTCACCATGGATTAAAATGTTGAAATTAGAAGGGGCGACCACTTCCAAATCGGCTTTCATGGCCAGCATCGACGTACTTGAACCGATGATCTCTCCACCTTCTCTGTCCCATGCTTCTTCATTCAGCTCTTCTAAGCGTTGCTGTGATTGTTTGGCTTGTGCTTCAAGTTGAGAAAAGGTCAGTGCCATTTTCAAGGTAGAGGCCGCGATTGCCGACAACGCTTCTAGGCTGCGTTTGGGAATATGCTCAAACATGTTGGGATTAAGGCTATCAAGCGTCAAGATACCGAGTAGTTTGTCACCAAACAAAAGGGGCAGGCCCATACAAGAGTGCATGGGAAGGTCGCCATCATGATCCATTAATAAACCATCGAAAGGATCGGGTAGTGATGAATTCGCATCGAAAATAACCGGCCCATCAGCGTGGCAAATCTCACGAAAGCGGGGATGTTCATCAATTAAAAAGCGTCGGCCTAAGGTATCGCGAGTCAAGCCTTGCATCGCAAGGGGGATTAACAAATCACCTTGGCGTGAAAGCAGCATCACACAGTCGCATTGAATGGTTTTACGAATCGCATCAAGCAGGCGATTGAATCTATCTTGATCGTTCAAACCACTTGCGAGTCCTATGGTCATTTCAATCAAGGTAGAGATGGAAAAATCTTGCATGGTAAGCACTCAGGTGATGTTTTTGGATATTGTAGTGTCATAATGACATTTTTTGAAGTGTTATTTTGACCTGATCATTTAATGATTTTTTATTTTTTATTTAAAAATCAATAGATTAATGTTGGTATGCTTTGTGCTATACAAGCTTCAGTATCAGAGCGAATCTAATTCGCCATTTATAAAATCTGAGGAGAAAGCTCAATATGCTCAATAATCAACACATCGCCATTGTCAAAAGTACCATTCCTTTACTTGAATCTGCCGGGCCAGCGCTTACGGCTCATTTCTATCAGAGAATGTTTACTCACAATCCTGAGCTAAAAGATATTTTTAATATGACCCATCAACATACTGGCCGTCAGGGCGTTGCACTGTTTGAGGCGATTGCCGCGTATGCGAAAAATATTGAAAATCTCGCCGCATTAACCAGTGCAGTGGAACGTATTGCCCAAAAGCACACCAGCTTTAACATTCAGCCAGAGCACTATCAAATCGTCGGTCATCACCTTATTGAAACGTTGCGAGAGCTTGCTGCCGATGCCTTTACTCCTGACGTTGAAGCAGCATGGACGGCGGCTTATCTCTTTTTAGCGCAAGTCTTTATTGATAGAGAAGGGGAGTTGTATTTACAGCGTAAGCAGGCGATCGGTGGTTGGGAGAATGCGCGTGAGTTTGTGTTGCAAGATAAAGTGAAAGAGTCTGAATTCGTCACTAGCTTTATCTTTGAGCCTGCTGATGGTAAAGCGGTATTAGATTATCAGGTAGGTCAGTATATTGGGGTTGAACTTAAGCCGGAAGGTGCGCCATACAGTGAAATTCGTCAATATTCCTTGTCACAAAAACCTAATGGAAAAAACTACCGCATTTCTGTGAAGCGTGAAGGCGTGGATACTGAACATCCTGGGACAGTCTCTAACTATTTACATGATTATGTTGAAAAAGGCAGTCGAGTGAAACTTTATGCGCCAGCGGGTGATTTTTTCTATGTTGAGAAGCTCGCTCCCGTTGTACTTATCTCTGCAGGTATCGGGGCAACACCAATGCAAGCCATACTTCAACAGCTTGCGTCAGTAGGAAAAAAAGAGGTGACGTATCTGCATGCTTGCAACAATTTATCACAACACTCCTTTATTGATGAAACCGCGACATTAATGGCGGTGCATCCATCATGGCAGCAAGTGGTCTGGTATCTGGAAAGTGAGCAAACACCAGCCAAGCAAGGTTCTATGATCTTGCATGAAGTTTGCGAGCAACTGCCGCTAACACAGGGGGATTTTTATATCTGTGGCCCCGTTGGTTTTATGCAGTTCATTGTTGAACAGCTTGAATTGCTTGGCGTAGCAAGAGAGCGTATCCATTACGAAGTCTTTGGTCCACACGCCTATTTATAAAGTATAAAGCGCTATCTCAATCTAGGCTCTTTTAAGGGCCTATACCCTTCCCATTTAAAGCTGCAGCGGTGTTGGTTACGTTCGCTTACCCCAATCACATAGTTCATCTATGCTCATGGGGATGAGCTCACTTGCCGTCTACCTGCAACTTCAAGTTGTTTGGGTATAGATACTGAAAAGTGAGCTGGGAATTAATGCTCACTTTTTATTTGTAGTGCTTGCCAAGTAATTTCATCGGAATGGCTATCGCTATCAATAAAGATAGAAGACCCACTAATCATCACTGAAATATCCATACCTCGGTTCAAGGAAGTAGAGAGTTTTTCAATCGCTGCAGCATCAAAGCGAAATAGATCGACATTGAGGTGAGAGAACTTTCCCTTGTTCTGCTCCCACCAAACCTGTGATTTCGTGTTAAAGCTGTAGACTTTCACCTGTTGTGCAAGCCGTGTGGCTTTTTTAATGCGATCAGCATCGGGTTCTCCGACTTCAATCCAGAGCTGAATTTGGTCATCTAATGATTTTAGCCAGAGATCAGGTTCTTCAATGGAAGAAAGTCCTCTAGTGAATGTTAGCTCGGGTGAAGCATTAAGACAAAACGCCAAAATGCGCGCCATCATTCGTTCGTTGCTTTCTGAAGGATGTTGAGCAATGGTGAGATTTAAAGAGTCATAATGATCGCGATTAGTATCCGTCAGCGCAATACGGAACTTATAGATTGTCGGTTTAAGAGCCATTGGAAGAATGCCAAGAGGTAAAAACGAAAATAGCCAGCAAATTGCTGGCTATTAGAATACTTAGTAAAAAATTATACTAGGCGGATGTTTTCAGCTTGAGGGCCTTTTTGACCTTGAGCTACTTCAAACTCTACCTTTTGACCTTCAGCAAGAGTGCGGAAACCGTCACCTTTAATTTGGCTGAAGTGTGCGAATACGTCTGGACCGTTTTCTTGTTGAATGAAACCGAAACCTTTAGTTTCGTTGAACCATTTTACTGTACCAGTAACTGTGTTAGCCATTTTTATACCCAAAATCAAAAAAAATTTTACAGCCGAATACGGCGCGGATAGCGTGGAAAAGTAGATTGCTATTGCGTACGACACGACGGGGGAGTTACAAGTAATCCAACGAGACGTATGTGTATACAAAGAACTGCTTTCTAGCTAGTGCAAAGTCTAGTTCAAACTTTTATCTTGTCAATCATAACTCGATAAAACTCGAAAAACTTTCTTAAAATTGTTAGGTTTTATGCTCTATGTTGCATTTTCTTATGATGAGGCTTGAAATTAACATTACTATTCTATTACCCATTGACATAGTTGAAGTTTTAGCCAGAGTTAGTGGTCAGATGAGTTCGATGGTTGAAGCCGTTTATTACTGGCCAGCGTTCATTGAGTGAGGAGAAGGGTTAGGTTTACTTTCCTATTTAATGGCTCTCTTTTTGGGCTGAATGACTCTCCTCAAAACTGAGGAAATTTTTCCCTATCAAATAGCATCTTCAAGTTGTTTTGGCGACAACTCGGAACGTTGCGCTGTACACATCACAAATTTGCACTTTCAATGAAATATTTACTCGGTTAAATAATTGTTACAATTAGTTCCATTTTGAAGTGTTTTTTTGGGTAATGCCATGTCCCATCTAATTTTCGGGTTTTCTGTTGTTAACCACTGATTAACAATTGTTTTATTCTAAGCCAATAAGGAAAAATTGCTTGTTTTTTGAACTTGAAATTCTTATTTAATGGAGGAAAATGTATGTAAACTGAGTTTTCGAAAATGAATGGATACTTTCTCATAAAAAGAGAGGTTTACAACATGAAACTAATACTGATTTTAATGGCGTCTGTCTCGGCGGGTGTGGCCTCTGCTGATCACTTTCATTCATTTTTGCTTGGGCTTTACATCTCGTCACTCGCAGTAGGCAGTTGTTACTGGTTTGCGTTTCGAAGTACTAAAGTGCCGGAGTTTGCCCTTTTTCTTCTCATCTGTGGGCTTCTTGCTAAATTGACAGTGACCATTATCGGTGTTGCGTGGGGGATATCGGCGCAATTGATCACATCGCCTTTTATCTTTGCTTTGTCGTATCTCTTCTTCTCTATTGTCGTGACATACATCTGGTTCAGTTATCGAGATAAATTAACATCTGCAATCTCTAAAACAACGGCGCATCACGCGTAGCGCACTTAATACATAGCGTCTTTATGCGTAACTTACGCGTAAGATAGTTAATGTGATAGTGAACTAAATTATTTCTGTTAATGCAAAAGGGCTTCCTCACTGGGCCCTTTTGGTGCTTTTGCACTTTAGACTTTTGTCCAAGAGTGGCACTCATCTTTTCGATATACACTGTTGGCAATGATTATTTATCTCCTGAACAAGGAAGTACTATGGGCATCGGATTATTTTGGGCAGAGAAAGTTATCTTAATACTGGGCATCATTTTTATTCTGACGAGTATTGTGCGGTATGGTAAACGTAGCCATGACTGGAAAGGTGTCATCACGATGTTTTATCGTCGCATTCCCATGTCAATTGAGGAATATAAGTGGTACCGCTTGGGAGTGGCATTCATTGTTACCGCTATTGTGTTGCGGATTGCTGTACTGACCTTCTGGCCCTCACTATGAGGTTGAAATGAGCGAACATTGCTGTTTGCTAACCGATGTTTCGCTTGAGTGTGTAGCCTTTCATAATCCCTAAAACTTTTTAATTAATTTTTTGCGCAACTCGCATCTACGCGAGGTTTAGGTATACACTCTATTTATCGAATTAATAAATAGAAGGTGATTACATGTCTTTCCCCGTACTCATCTGTGATGACTCTGCACTGGCTCGGAAGCAGATGGCTCGTTCACTTCCCGCCTCGCTAAACGCCGATATTACTTTCGCAGTTCATGGTTTAGATGGCATTAAAAATCTTGAAGAGCATGATTTTAAATTAATGTTCCTCGATTTAACTATGCCTGAACTGGACGGCTACGGAACGCTAGAAGAGATGCAACGCAGAGGGATGACAACACCTGTTGTTGTTGTTTCTGGTGATATACAGCCGAAAGCGAAAGAGCGAGTATTGGCGTTAGGGGCGCGTGCTTTTATTCAAAAGCCGATTGATAAGGACGTGTTAAATAGCGTACTACGAGAGTTAGTCGAACCGCCAACACAGCCTCGTATCGTTACGCCTATCTCTGTTGAACTACCTATCTTAAAACGTCGTGACATCTATATGGAAGTTGCGAACGTTTCGATTGGTCGAGCGGCAGATGCTCTGGCGCGACACTTTGATGTATTTGTTCATTTACCGCTACCAAACGTCAATATTTTTGAAGTGAGTGAGCTACATATGGCACTTCGTGACTTGGCGGAAAATGATCAAGTTTCTGGTGTATGTCAAGGCTTTAGCGGTGAAGGCATTGCAGGTGAAGCACTAGTGCTTTTGAGTGATTCCAGTGTTTCTGACCTGAAAAAATTAATGAAAGTGCCAGCAGACAGTGAAGAGCTTGAAGAATTAGAACTGTTAATGGATGTATCAAACATATTAGTTGGTTCCTTTCTGAATGGATTAGGCGAGCAATCGGAGGTGCGTTTTTTTCAAAGCTCTCCAGTATTGCTTGGGCAACACATCTCCATTGACTCTGTGATCAATTCAACCGCTGGATCATTTAAAAAAACGATGACGTTTGAAGTGAGCTACAACATTGATCAAACAACGATCCGCTGTGACTTGCTCTTTATGTTTGTCGATGAGTCTCTTCCGTTGCTAGACAATAAATTATCGTACTTGATGGAGGATTTTTAACGATGAATCTCCCTGCAGAATTTGAACAGTTCCACTGGATGGTGGATATGGTGCAGAATGTCGATATGGGGCTTGTCGTGATTAATCGTGACTATGAAGTACAAGTCTGGAATGGATTCATGACACACCACAGTGGTATTCAAGGGCACGATGCGATTGGTAAAACCATTTTTGAACTGTTTCCTGAAATCCCCCAAGAGTGGTTTAAGCTCAAAACTAAACCTGTGTATGACTTAGGCTGTCGTAGTTTTATTACTTGGCAGCAGCGCCCATATCTCTTCAAATGTCGTAATGTTCGCCCTGTCACTCAGCAAGCCGATTATATGTACCAAAGCATTACTTTAAACCCGATGCGAACCACGACGGGTAAAATTAACTCATTGTTTTTATCAATACAGGATGCCACATCTGAAGCGTTAGCCTCTTTACAAATACGTTGATAGAATCAGGATGTTAATGATTTCGAAGCCTCCTTTTGGTGTTTCATCAAGGAGGCTTCATGTTAGTGATGGGTTCAATTAATCAAGCGTTACAAGCTCATTCCCGCAACGTTGATTGTTTGCAAAGGCATGAATGTTATCCAAAGTTGTCTGAGCGATATTGTGTAGCGCATCTTCAGTCAAAAAGGCTTGATGTCCCGTAAATAGTACATTGTGGCAAGCCGATAGGCGTCTGAATACATCATCGACAATCACATCATTCGACTTATCTTGGAAGAAAAGATCCTTTTCATTGTCGTAAACATCTAAACCAAGAGCGCCGATACGACCTTGTTTCAGTGCTTCAATTGCTGCAACTGAATCGAGTAATTCACCTCGGCTGGTGTTTACAATCATCACGCCATCTTTCATTTGGGAAAATGCGTGGCTGTTGAGTAAATGGTAGTTCTCTGGCGACATTGGGCAGTGAAGCGTAATCACATCACTTTGTTGGTAGATTTCCTCAAGGCTGCAGTAAGTTGCACCGAGTTCAATCGCCAGAGGGTTCTGATAAGGGTCGAAGCACAGTACCTTCATTCCCAACCCTTTCAAAATACGCATTGTGGCAATACCAATTTTTCCTGTGCCAACAACTCCCGCGGTTTTACCGAAGAAGTTAAACCCGACCAACCCCTCTAATGAGAAGTTAGCGTCTCGGGTACGCTGATATGCCTTGTGAAAGCGGCGGTTCAAACACATCATCATTCCTACTGTGTGCTCTGCCACCGATTCTGGTGAATATGCGGGCACTCTCACCACTTGAATACCCAGCTCTTTTGCGGCATCGAGATCGACTTTATCAAACCCTGCGCAGCGCATTGCGATAAGCCTCGTACCATTTTCATATAATTGGCTTAGTACAGGGCGGCTTAAGTCATCATTTACAAAAGCGCACACCACACGGCATCCTTGGGCCATTTTGGCTGTGGCTGGGGTGAGTCGAAAATCGTGAAAGTGTAACGAGAAGAGTGTCTCATCATTAATTTTCGAAAAAGAGCTCGCGTCGTAAGATTTTGCGCTAAAAAATGCAATGTTGATCATATTATCTTCCTAATCAGACTTATAGTTTTCACCTATAAATACGCTTAATGTCACAGAAAATAAACCACAAAATAACTATGTCTTTGGGATGGTAGGAGTTGCGGGGTGATGTCACTAAAATCGAAAACGGACGGATTAATGATAAACATTCACCACAATCTGTAAAAGTCGCCGATAGAAATGTCTGAGTCACTTCTTTTATGAGTGTGATTTTCATCACATTTTCGGCGCAATACTGAACGAGGTAACGTTTGCTTATTGTATGAAAGATTTTGCTAAAATGATGGGTTTTTTAATAACGTATTGAAAAATAAAAATTTACACGATGAGTATTTGAGAGAGATAAACTTGAGAAGTGTCGGATATGAAAGTTTCGAGATAGTACCACAAAAAAAATGCAAATATCAGACTTGCCGATAAGAAATCCGGGCCTATAATGCTGAAAACCGGAGCGTCTGCCAACGCTCCGGTTTTTTTGTGTCCAAAATGTACTGACGTCTGCCAACGAAGGTACTACGCACTCTGCAAAAGAGACACAAATGGTCAATTAATCAAGGAATTACATAATGCGTATCGAACAAGAACTTAAGTTAGGTTTTAAAGATGTCCTGTTTCGCCCTAAGCGTTCAACACTAAAAAGCCGTTCTCAAGTAAATTTAACCCGCGATTTTACATTCAAGCATAGTGGGCGTCAATGGTCCGGCGTGCCTGTTATTGCGGCGAATATGGACTCGGTAGGCAGTTTTGCTATGGCAAAATCACTTGCTGAACATGAGGTAATGACAGCGGTTCATAAACATTACTCAGTAGCTGATTGGGCTGAGTTTGTTAAAAACGCCGATGCATCAACACTTAAGCATGTGATGGTTTCAACTGGCACATCTGATGCTGATTTTCAAAAAACCAAAGATATCATGGCGCTTAGTGACGATCTGATTTTCATTTGTGTTGATATTGCTAACGGCTACTCTGAGCACTTGGTCGATTACGTACAACGCGTGCGTGCGCAATTTCCAGATAAAGTGATCTCAGCTGGTAATGTTGTCACCGGAGACATGTGCGAAGAGCTCATTCTAGCGGGTGCGGATATCGTAAAAGTTGGTATCGGCCCGGGCTCGGTTTGTACCACTCGCGTGAAAACAGGTGTTGGTTATCCTCAGCTTTCAGCCATTATTGAATGTGCCGATGCGGCGCATGGATTAGGCGGGTGTATCATTGGTGATGGTGGCTGCACATGCGCAGGTGACGTTTCTAAAGCCTTTGGTGGTGGCGCTGATTTTGTCATGCTTGGTGGCATGCTAGCAGGCCATGAAGAGTCTGGCGGCGAAGTGTTTGAAAAAGAGGGCGTGAGCTACATGAAGTTCTACGGCATGTCGTCACAGTCTGCAATGGCGAAGCACTCTGGCGGCGTTGCAAAATACCGCGCAGCGGAAGGCAAAACTGTATTGCTACCTTTCCGTGGCAGCGTTCACGACACCATCTCTGATATTCTTGGTGGTGTGCGTTCAACTTGTACTTATGTCGGTGCAGCTAAGTTAAAAGAGCTCACAAAGCGCACCACATTTATCCGTGTTCAAGAGCAAGAAAATAACGTGTTTGGCCGCGAGTAAACTGAGAAATTTGGTTGTATCGACATGTTTCAACATCAATAATTAATCTGAGCCGCTTTTGCGGCTCTTTTTTATACAAATGAGTTTGTTTCAATCAATAAGATTACCTATATATTCTATTTGATTCGGTTGGTTTTGATTTATACAACCAAACGTAATCTATACCACTTGACGATAAGGCGCGCTTAAATTGGTTGGTTACTGATGTACGGCCACCTAGTGCGATGCTGATACGATATTGAGCAATTGAGGATTAATGAATGTGGCCACTAATATACTAATACCGATTGCTGAGTGGTGGGCTAGTTACGACTAAACGCGACGATTTTATACCTAATTGCGTTAGCGATGGCATGCATATTCAGCAAAAATAGCCTCCATTTATGGAGCTTTATTATGTTGCTCTCGCATCACATGAGCCGGATGACGGCGCTGAAAAGCTTGTTGTTCAGTGAGCGAAATCGCGTCACCTTATCGATAACCAGTGCTATTCTATGCAGTGTCTTTGAGCTTATCTCTTGGATTTTTCTCTATTTAGCCGTCACTGCGATTTACCATAACGAATCGGCGACAGCTTATTTTCTAATGATGTGTTTGACGGTAATGGGTCGCTACGCCTTTTATGCATTAGCAGTATGGCAAGCACATTTAGCGGCCTATCACATTATTCAGAAAGTAAGGCAACACTTAGTGCGTGCGTTAGCCAAGATGAGAATGGATAAACTGCGCAGCTTGAGTCGGGGCGATATTGAAAAGCGCATCACCGATGAATGCCAGAGTCTTGAGCCGCTGATTGCTCACCATGGTACGGATATCATCAACGGACTTCTGATGCCCTTGTTTATGGTGGGATTGCTATTCTATATTGATTGGCGACTCGCCCTGATTGCTTTAATGCCACTGCCGTTGGCAATGACTGCACAAATTTGGATGATGCGTGGATTTGCTGAAAGACAGCAGAAATATAATCAAATCGTCGCTCATCTGCATCAAGCACAAATGGAATTTCTGCGCACCATAGGTGTAATGAAACTGTTTGCAGTTGATGCGGATTCCTACCTTGAACTCAGCCGAACCTTACAATCTCATCATAAGATTGTGACGGGATACACTCAAACGATGGTTAGCGCTTGGGTGACATTCGTCACGCTGGCACAAATTTCGCTGATCTTGGTGTTGCCTGTTGCCATCATGCTCGCCAATACGGGCCAATTAACCCTCATTGATTTGGTGATGGTGGCATGCGTGAGTGTGGGATTGCTTAAACCGTGGTTAGACTTAACGCAAGTGTTTGCGCAAATTCAGCAATCGTTCATTGCCATAGACAGAATCCTTCCCTTATGCGGTGAGCCTGAGTCTCATCCTTTCCATTACCCCTCGTCTTTGATGCTTCTTGAGTGCCGTGACCTTGTTGTGGCTCGCGACCCAAAGGTTGCCGTATTGCAACAGGTGAATTTGAAAGCGTATCCCGGACAACGCATAACGATTGAGGGAGCGTCTGGGGTTGGGAAAAGCACACTACTTGCGTCGTTACTCGGTGAGTTGGAGCCTACTTCGGGTGCTTGGTACATCAATGGTCAGCCAATAACTGATATTGACGATGAGAGCCGTAGTCATTATCTCGCCTCGGTTGATCAGCGAGTGGTCTTTTTTTCTGGATCCTTACGCGATAATTTAATCTTAACGAAACGTCACGTTGAAGAGCATGAAATCTGGCAATTACTGACTTGGTTTGGGCTTAAACCGTTAGTGCAAAGCCTACCTCAGCAGCTCGATTGCCCAATTGGAGAAGCGTGCCGATTGTTCAGTGGTGGTGAAATGCAGCGTTTGGCGATTATCCGCGCCGCTGTCACTAAAGCACCGATCCTAATTTTGGATGAGGCAACGGCCCATTTGGATGCGCTTTCAGAGCAGAGCGTTTTTGAGGCGTTACGCCATTATGCACCAGCTCAGATTCAACTGATCATTAGCCACCGTGCTAGTCAGATTCAGCAGGTTGATCGCCGCTTGGTACTGTTGAACGGTCAACTAGAGGAGAAAGCTGATGAATAGTCTGAGGCGCTTAATTGAACATAGTGGTGCAAAGACACAGCACTTTTGGTTTGGTTTACTGGGCAAAGTCGCTACTGAGCTGATTGGGCTACTGGTCTGGATTATGTTATTTACCTTTCTGCTCTCTTCCGAGTCATTACCGTTCACTGTCATGTTATTGATAGCGCTGTCGTTGATCTTAGCGCAGTGGATAGTAGGCCAGAGTACCAAGCTCAGTTTTCTTGGTGCCTATCAAATCACCCATCAATTACGTCATCAGTTATTGACCGATATCCGTCTTCAACCCTTGGCGGCTTTGCGTGGTAAACGCTTAGGTGAAAAAGTAAAGTTACTCACTTCTGATCTCAAACAGTTTGAAGATATTTTCAGTCACCTGCTGACCGAGTTTGTCGCAACTTGGGTAACACCGATCGTCATGACGATTGTACTTGCACTGATTCAGCCTTGGTTAGCCGTGACTCTAGTGCTGATTTTTGGGTTAGCGTTTAGCGTATTAGTGCTCGTAGAACGGAGATTTAGCCATCAGGCAGACCACACACATCATACCAATGTGCAAAGTAGTAACTTGTTGCTCGAATACCTAGACTGTTTGCCGATGCTGCGCAGCTTTGGACAGAGTGGGCGATTGGCGGACCCACTCTGCCAGCAGATTGAAAAGCAAAAAGATCAGGGACTAGGATTAGAGTGGCTTGGCGGAAGTGGTGTATTGTTAGCAACGCTGATCTTAGAGCTTGGCCTAGTGATCAATTTAGTTTTGGCTGCGTGGTTGGTGGATCTCGATTGGTTGAATCGCTCACAATTTTTGGTTGCTGTGGTTGTCACCGTGGTCTCTATTCGTCCACTAGCGCGGATGACGGTGTATGCAGCCTTACTCCGCTATATGCTAAAAGCAGCATCACGTTTAGATCAGCTTTCCCAGTCGCCGCAACAAACCTCACAGGGCGTAGAACCCAGTACTTTTGATTTATCACTCAAGGATATTCACCTTTGCTTAGACGACCAGCCAGTACTCAATGGGGTTAACCTTGAGGTGGCGGAGGGTGAGCATATTGTGCTGGTGGGCAAAAGTGGTTCAGGTAAAAGTAGTTTACTCGATGTGTTGGCTGTGTTTCATATCCCCACACAAGGTTGCTTAACTATGGGAGGAAAAACCTTGGATGAAATAGGTACTGAGCACTGGTATCGACATATCGCCTATGTCACGCAAGAGGTTCAGCTCCTTGGCGGTAGCCTACGTGATAACTTGCTATTGGCCAAACCCGAAGCGAGTGAGCAAGTGTTGTGCGAGGCAGTAGAGGCGGCGGGTTTGAGTGAGTTAGTGGCTAAGTTGCCGCACGGACTAGATTCGCGGATTGGCGAAAATGGTAACCAAATCTCTGGCGGGGAGCGGCAGCGTTTGTCGATTGCGCGAGCGCTATTGCATGATGCGCCTATCTTACTGCTTGATGAATTTACCTCCGCACTGGATAGCCAAACTCAGGCCCAAGTGTTGCAAGCGCTTGAGATTCTTTGCCAAGGGAAAACGGTGATTTCCGTAGCGCATCGCCTGGAGACTATTCAGCAAGCTGATACTGTTTATTTGATGGAGGCAGGGCAATTGCGCAAGGTTGAGCAGTATCAACAGGAGGTTACAACAGCCAACTCACAACTCTATAAACCACAACTCTATAAACCACAACTCTGTAAAAAGAGCGAAATGGCTTAATGGAAAATGGTTCTTAAATCGAGCCAAGATATGTGCTCGGTTTATCCTTAACGATGTGAAGCTACCGCCATCTTGGCTGAGTTTTTTCGCCCCAATCACATGGTCTATTGCTGTGATTGGGGACTCACTTATTTGCCGCTAGCCTGCGATTTCAAGTTGTTTGGCTATATCAACAATTAGCTGCTTTACTGTCTTCTCCATCGACGACTACCATGTCATCCTCGCCTATTTAACAAGAGCAGAAGGATGAAAGGCTGTTTCTGCGTGTTGGCGAATGAATGCATCCCCATGAGTCTCGACCGACTCGATGATTGGGGTGAACGAACGTAGCCAACACTGCTTCAGCTTCAGGTCGGAATGGTATTATAGCCAGTCTGAATATCCAGCATCCACGGTTTCCCATTGGGGCCTAAAATCGCTTTTTTATCTATTTTTCCGACGGCGGTTTTGGGTAGATGGCTGAGCATGTGCAGTTCATCTGGAAGCTTAAATGAGGCGAGATTACGCTCTTTTAAAAACTGACGGAGTGCTTGTAATGTCAATGTTGAGTCTTTGGAGATGAGTGCGACACCGATCCGCTCGCCTAAATAAGGGTCGGGTACTGCAACCACGGCGACCTGCGCTACTTGAGGGTGAGCTAATAAATGCTCTTCAATTTCATCCGTAGCAATGCATTCCCCAGCTCGGTTGACCACATCTTTAATCCGCCCGGTCACGGTGAGATATTGGTCGCTATCCATGCGCACTTTATCACCACTGCAATAAAAACCGTCCAGAGTGAAAGCTCTCTGATTGTGTTCATTCGCTCGGTAGTAACCACGCAAGGTGTAGGGGCCTCGGGTCAGCAATTCGCCTTCTTCTCCCTCGCCAACGGGATAACCTTGAGGGTCGACCACTCGAATTTCATCGAGTGCGCAGACTGGACGACCTTGTCGAGACGCAATAATTTCAGGATGATCGCCCAAGCGAGTGCAACAGATAAGGCCTTCCGCCATACCAAATACTTGTTGTAGGGCATTAGGGAAAGCTTTTTGGAGGTCTAAAGCATCGCTGTAGGCGAGTTTCGAGCCTCCAACTTGCATTAAGCGTAGGCTTGAAAGATCGCTCTCTTCCCATTGTGTGGCTTCTGTCCATAATTGAGCTAAGGATGGCACCAAAGCGGTGGCGCTGATTTGGTGCTGTTCAATCAACCCAAAACAGTGGTCTGGCCCCGCGTGTTGGGTAAACACGACCTTTCCACCTTTGGCGAGCACCCCTAAAAAGCCCGGGCAGCCGAGTGTGAAATTGTGTGCAGCTGGCAGTACGGCAAGATAAACATCCCGCTCATTTATCTCACTTGCCTGACAGCAACAACGAATATTGAACAGGTAATCGTTGTGGGTGCGAGGGATAAGCTTGGGCAGTCCTGTCGTGCCACCAGATACCAGAAATAGAGCAGGGTGGTCTGGATTAATGGCAGGAGGTACCAGTGGTGAGTGAAGCTGAATATTATTTAGAGAATGATGGTTACCGTGCTCACCAAACAGATAAACCTGCTGTAAGCCTTGGCCGTTGGCTATTAAGTTATTTGCCAACGCCGCACCTTGAATTTCTTCACTAATATACGCTTTGGCATCGCCGAGCTGAGCCAAGTGTTTGATTTCAGAAAGCCCATGAGCAGGCAGCGCCAAAATAGGTACTAAACCTGCTCGTAGAGTGGCAAATAGAACGATGGGAAAGCGACAAGTGTTAGAGAGTTGGATCACTACGCGCTCACCCACTTGCATTCCGTCGGTCATTAAACGATGCGCGATCCCATCCGCCGCGTCTAAGAGCTCTCGATAGGTAAGTTGACCTTCGTCATCAATCACTGCGATCCGATCACCGTATTGCTCAGCACCTTGACTTAATAGGGACCAAAGCGGTGCATATTCCCAAAGTCCTGCTTGCTGATACAGTGCTGCTTGATCCGCTCGGTAGGTGCTAAAACCTTGCAGTAAATCTGACGTTATCATGTGGTTCTTCATGCAACTTCCTCACTGACTAGAGACGATTGATTTAGCGTGTAGGCTGGTTCAAGCACTAAATGGTCGAGTACGCAGGCCATTTTTTCGCAGGTTTCTTCCCATTCTCGCTGAGGATTAGACAAACTGATGATGCCAGCTCCGGCTTGAAGCATAGAAACAGAACCTGTTTTGTATCCCGCCCTTAACACCAAAGCCGCATCGAAAAATCCATTGCGGTCTGTAATGAATACGCTACCGCTGTACAGTTTTCTGGGTTGTTTCTCAAAACGAGCAATCGCGGCAATCGCCTCACGTTTAGGAATGCCAGAGGCTGTGATGGAAGGAAAGAGGACTCGGAAGGCATCCCATGCGGATTTGTCTGTGGCGAGCTGACCTTTTACTCGTGATGCTAAATGTTGCACGCTACCTCTTTCTGATACGGTCATAAATTCGGACACATGAACGCTTGAGGGAGTACAAACCTGTTCGAGCTCTTCGATAGCCAGCTTGACGGAAGCGGCATGTTCGGCAATTTCTTTAGGATCGTTAAGCAGTTCGTTCTTTAGCCTTGCTGCGTCGGTTTTATCTTGCGGCAATAAGCGTGTTCCGGCCAAAGGTTGGGTGCTCAAGGTCCCCCGCTCATCGACTTCTAAGACAGTTTCTGGTGAGAAACCAAATGCTTGCACGTTATTGAGCTTGAGCATGAAAGAGCGAGCCGGTGTGTTGTTGATTCTGCCGTTAATAAAGCTTTTGGTTATGTCGATATTGAATGGCAGTATGGCTGGCCGAGACAAAATCACTTTCTTGTATTGGTTGGTCTTGATTTCATTGACCGCTAAATCGACCGCCTGCTGATAGTGATGTTTCACTTCAAGGCCACCAACAATATCCTGTTGAGAGCAGGGTTTACCTTGCAGAGGCAATGGCGACGGTAAGTGTGATACTCGAGTAATGATGGCTTGAATTTGCGTAAGTAGTGAGCTTTCAAAGGTACGAACGATAACGTGAGTGGTCGTAACGCGTAATTCGGTTTCGGCTACAAACAGTTCCAGCAGTGGATGTTGACACTCTTGCTGCGGTAAATCGTGAGCAAAGCGACTGAATTCAAAATCAGCGCGGCCGAAGAGTCGCCAGTCCTCTCCACTCAGAGTTTGGGTTGCGCGATGAATATATTGACACAGATGATGAGGGTTTACCTGTGCGACTTTTCCTTCAAAGTCACAAACTTCGCTTCTATGGTTGACGGTTAATTGCAGTCGTTTATTGATGCCGATCGCCCATTCATTCTCATGCTCATAGACCAGATATTCATGACAGAAAGAGGCCGAGGTCAGTTCGGCAACGAGTTGGAGTGGATGACATTGATGTTGCAATACCAAAGAATGTAAATATGCCGTATGAATGTTAGCCATGTTGTTCTCCAGAAAAGTGGGGGTGGTTCATTGGTGGTGTAGGGCGATGCTCCACTCTTGTGGGTATATGCACGGTAACCTTGTTAAGAAAGTGCTCAGGGGTCGCCGTGATGTAAAAGTGATCGCCTGATATAGCTATCAGTGTTGGTTTCTCACCGATTGGCATCAACCATGGTTGCCATGCAGCGACTTCGGACTCCCAAGCTTCAGGGTCATGTTCGCCAAACACGAGTGTGCATGGGGTGTACTGTAGACATTTCGATGCTGTAACTTGTTGGTAGTAGTTAACTTGTTGGTGGTAGTTAACTTGTTGGTAGTAGCACTCTGTGGCTAAAAAATCCGCTCTCAACATGGGTAGAAACAGCGGGAGTAGCTCAGGATGCTGCTTGAGTATCGGACTGCCGCTGCCAATCGCGATCAGTTGGTCAATAAAGTCATCATCATTGAGTTGGCTCAATCGTCTTCGACTGCTTAAATGAGGGGCATGGCAGGCAGAAAGGATCAGATTTTTGATCGGTGATAGAGCTCCAAAACTGCTCTCAAATCGATGACATACTTCATAGGCCACTTGTGCCCCCATGCTATGTCCACAGAGTATTATTTGAGTCTCTTTAGTGAAGGTTTGATCCGCGATCCAAGTCCTCAATCCCTCAGCAACATCCTCTGCTATTGCTTCAATACTCGTGAGGGGGCGTTCTCGCATTCGATGATCTCTGCCAGGGTAAGTGGCCAGCAGTACCAGTGTTTCTTTTGCTAGTGCATTGCAGTCAAGTGACATCCATGTTTTAAATGCACTTAAACTGCCTCCAGCAAAAGGACAAATAATCCATATTTCAAGAGGTTGGGCACCACTCTGATAAAGTGTTTTGAACACCTGATTCATATCTCCACCTCTTTGGTTACTGCGCGATTGAATCGAAATGAAATTCGTGGTGGTGGAGTCATGGTCCTTTCTTGGGGTTGTCCACATAATGTGAGAATGTCTTCCCACAGTTGAGCAACCTTGAGTTGGTGACAGATCAGCAATAATGGCGCGGTGTCTTGCCCATCAATTAAACGGCAAAACTGCTCTAAAGTGCTGCATACCCCTTCCGGTCCGAATTCTTCAAACAGATCTTTAACGAGACAAGGTTGGTCGTAAAGTGTCTGCGTAGTCGGTTGATTGAGATAGTCTCCTTCAGCGAGGCTGACGACCTGATACAGGCTTTGCTGGTTATTCTGGTGCTTTTCGGCATGAAGCGCTGGTGTCCAATGTATCGGGCCATAGCTATCGACCATCGAAAGATAGCCAGCTTCCCACCCTAACATAAGACGATGCATGGCGAGGCTGTGCATATCTGGATCTTGTGGGGCCAGATAGTTTTGTAACTGCAACAGATAATCACCGTGAGGAGATTGAAGACTAATCAGATCAAAACGGTGTTGTTTGCCTAATTTTATAGGTTGAATTTTGCCATCGCGGCCTAATGCCAACAGCAGTAAATCCAATGTTGAGTAAAGCAACTGCCGACTTGTCGTAATATTACCGTAGCTGGCGGGCTGGCGCATTTGCAATGAGACTTGCTGTGCGCTTGAAATCATGGTTTGCCCCGCTTGAGACGAACTATAGAAACTATTGACTCGGTATTGGACTCCACATTGCTCTGCAAGCGCATGATGCCGTTGTAATTCTTTCGCCGACACGGGATGCTCTTGCAAAACATGAATATGACGTTTGAGCAGCTCTTCGACCAATACGTTACCGCCCCCACCGATAACGGAGGCGCGAACAACCACGCAGGCAATAGCAATATCCTGAGGCAACTGTGACACCTTTTCATACAGTGGTATACCAAAGGCAGTGGCCAGATTCTTTGAACGCAGGCTACCTTGGGACAGAATCCCTGCCAGTTCGAGATCGGGATGAGATTCGATAAAGGCATTTAGGTACAGTTCACCAAATTTAGCCCCAACGATAATGACTTTCTTACGACTCTTCATTTTCTAGCTCTTTTACGTTTTGTTGGTGGAACGAATTTAATGAATGTGAAGGGTGACCGAGCAGAGTAGAGATCTCGTGCGCCAGTGTTTTCACATGAGGTTGTTGTAATAGGGTGTAGTGATCTCCCTGCATGCGATGAATGATGGGATGACAGCAATCACTCCAGCCATGGCAGCGGCGTTTTGCCATCTCAGGATGTTGGTAGCGCATAAAATCAAGCTGTGAATGGTTTTGTGCGCTATAAAGTGTGATGGGGAGCGTCTCCAAATAAGGTGGCTGATAGTCGAGCATGGCACGCAAGTTTTGCTGATAGATTGCTAGCAACTCAGCAAGACTTGCACTGTCTAATAAGCCTGATCCTGTCTCTAAAAATGCCTTGGCAAGCTCTGCGCAAAATTGCGTCTCTGATTCGAAGTTCGAAATCACATGCTCTTTCAGCGCCGGGAATCGGCCAATACAATCTGCGTAGAAGTATTGGCGGATCGACGCCTCGGTTAATCGCTGATTTGGGTTTTGGCTTGGTTTATAACTATCAATCAAGATGCAGTGGCTGACCTCTTCGCCCTGTTCCATGAGTTGTCGAGCCATTTCAAAAGCCACTACTCCGCCAAATGACCAACCTGCCAGCTGGTAAGGGCCAGTTGGCTGTACGTGACGAATCATAGATAGATAGTGTGCGGCTAAAGCCACAATGTCGGTTTTTGGCGCAGATTTATCGTGCCGATCTGGGTAGGCAAGTCCATACAAAGTGATCTGGCTGAGCTCTTTAGCTAATGCTTGATAGCTCAATAAGTGTCCGCCAATCGGATGCACAATAAAGAGTGTACTGGTTCGGTTACTGCCGTTTGATGAGAGTTTTACCGGTGCATGATGGAGCGGTTGGGTTTGCTCTGTCAGCAAGGTGGCGAGGCGCTCAACCGTATCATGGGTTTGTAACTGCCCTGCGGTGAGAGCAAGGTTTAAACGGTGATTGATTTGGTTAAGTAAGCGTACGGCGATCAATGAATTTCCGCCTAGATCGAAAAAGCTCTGATTGGCGGGAATAGGGGCGAAATTAAGGCATTCAGACCAGATCTGAGCCAGAAGTTGTTCCTGCTGTGAGTGCGGCATGCGTAATTGATCTGCTGCAATATGGGCATCTGGGCGCGGTAGTGCAGAACGATCCACCTTACCGTTGGCCGTCAATGGAAGGTGCTCTAAGGTTATGATCTGGCTTGGACATAAGTACTGGGGCAACAGTCGGCGAGCATGATCCAGTAAAGCCTGATTATCACGTCGACTGTGGGGAGCGTACTGAATATAAGCCACTAAACGTGCACCATTTTGCGCGGTTCTGTCTGGCTGAACGATGGCATCTAGGATGTCTATTCCGCTCGCGTTGAGTGCACACTGACGTAGAGCATTTTCCACTTCACCAAGCTCAATACGATAACCGTTAATTTTAACTTGGTGATCGTTTCTGCCCAGAAACTCAATGTTACCATCCGGTAAATAGCGGCCTAAATCCCCCGTTTTATACAAGCGTTGGCCAAGCGTTGGATGTTCGATAAAAGCGAAGTCGGTCTTTTCTTGATCATGCCAATAGCCGCGAGCGAGACCACGTCCACCAATGTAAAGCTCTCCTGTAACCCAATCTGCACAAGGATTGAGCTGTTCATCGAGCACATAAAATTGTTGATGAGTGAGCGGTTTTCCATAGGGAATACTGCTGTGTGTGGTATAGCTTTTCTCAATCGGATAGCAGATAGACCAAATGGCGGCCTCGGTAGCACCACCTAAGCTGAGCAATTTAGCCTGAGGCGTAAGGGTATTCAGTCGGTCTGGTAAGTTGACGGGTATCCAGTCTCCACTCATCATGATTTGACGTAAATGGGGCAGCGGATTTGATCGATTTTCTAGTAAATCTACCAATAACTGTGCGAAGGCTGGCACACTATTCCACACCGTAATCGCTGACTGCTGAGCTAAATGCACCAGTGCTTCAGGATCTTGACTTGGCGATGTCTGTGGTATTACCAATCTTGCCCCACAGCTTAGGGTGGAGAAAATATCAAACACAGAGAGATCAAAATTGAGAGAGGAAATCGCCAATACTCGGTCACGATGATCGAGTGCAATACGCTGGTTAATATCGAGCAGGGTATTGACTACGGCACCATGCTCCATCATTACCCCTTTAGGTTGGCCCGTGGAGCCAGAGGTGAAAATGACGTAAGCCAGATCGGTCGGTTGGTTTGCCACTGGGATAAAATGCGCTTGGGCTTCTGTCATTAACGCAGGGAATAGAACTCGATAGTCATCGGTGCGGCAAGGCTCAGAGCTATCGCTGATAATGGTTGAGACTGCTCCTTGTTTAAGCAGAGCTTGGATACGAGGTTCAGGATAAGCGCCATCAATGGGCATATAAGCTTTCCCTGCCAACAGAATGGCGAGAACAGCGACTACCTGTTGCCATCCTTTGTTCATCACAACCGCCACTAATGGTGCATCATCTTGCTGTTCGATAAGCTGCGCAGCTAAGTGCTGAGCGGAAAACCAAAGTGTTTGATAAGTCAGTTCTAGTTCGCCTTGCTCAATCGCAATTCGCTGTGGGTGCTGTTCCACACCGAGCCTTACTAAATCGCACAATGTCGCCACACAAGCCGTAGTTTGGTTGTCTAAAACCAGTTTGAATTCACCTTGTGTCGCATTGACTTGATCACGCTTCTGCTGCTGTGCAGAGGGGAGTGCTAGGGCGAGAGGTTGTTGCCAGTCTCGGCTTGTAAGCGTTTCTAACGTGTGGGTATAAGCGGCAAACATGGCTTCAAAGACACCACTTTTTAAGTAGTTTTCTTGAATCGTCCATTTGATGATAACGCCGCCGCATGGTGACGGAATCAACATACTGTCAAGGTAAACATGGGGGGTTTGTGCACCAAAGGCATTGAGCTTGCCATAGGGTAATGGTCTATGTTGCCCAACCGATAAGGTGTCGTTAAACACCACTGGCATGCCCGCATTGAGATTATGATTATGACGGTTTTTTTCAGTTAACACCGATTGACCATCAAATAAGGAATGTGCCATATCATCGGCCATCTGCTGTTGAATTTGCTCAACAAACGCGAGCAATGAACCGGGTTGGGTTCTTACTTCAAGCATGGATGTGGTTGAAAGGTTGCCAATGACGTCGGCGGATTGAGGCAGCATAGCTGGACGGTTACTGTGCAGTATATTGATCGCAAAATGCTTCTGGGCACTCCAATGACTGATCACAAGGCAAAATGTAGATAGCATACTCATTGACGGCAATAAATTATGGGCAAATGAGACGGCTTGGATCTGACTCCACTGTTCAGCACTGAGGTGGTGAGTGAGTACACTTTGTGCTAAATGCTCTGAGCGTTTATCCGCTAACGGCAGTGCTGGAGCTTCTGGTAGCGTCGGTATTCGGTTAAGCCAGTAAGCTTGAGCTTGTTGGTAAGGCTCAGAGTGTTTGAGCTGTTCAAGCTCAAGGAGATAGTTGTCGATACTCATCGTTGGCACTGCCAATTCGATACTCAGATCGTCATACAGTGCAAACCATTGTTGAAATAGAGTATTGAGGCTTTTGCCATCAGCCACGACCAAATCGAGTACCAAATGTACCAAAGAGGTTTCGCCGTCTACCTGCAGGATGCTGATATCAAACAGAGGCCATTGATGTGTCGCTACACCGTGGGCGGCGATCTGCGTCCTTGCCTCATCAATCCAGCGTGTTTTTTGTGGTTCATCCCATGAGCTTAAGTCGAGAAACTGTGGTTGATACTCTGGTACTTGGCGATGAATATGATATTGACCTGCATCGATTTCACCGCGTAACTGGTCGTGTAATTGCACCAGTCGATTCCATGCTTGGGTAAGTCTCAGACGATCAAGATGCTTAATTTCAAGCTCTGCATAGAAATGGGCAACCCCATTTCCCAAGGAAAACAAGGCATTTTCACCAAGCCAGTAGGCATTTTGTAGCGGTGTGAGTGGGTAATGTCGAACGCAAACGCCATTTTTCTGTTGTGTTGTATTATCTTGGGATTCAAGAGTTGTGTTTGGCTCAATAATGTCCGTTTCAACGGTTGTCGTTGCAGTAGACGGGGCACTCTCAAATTGGCAACAGAAGTCTTGGAATTTCGGATGCTCAAACAAGGATTGTAAGCTCGCTTGTTTGATTCCCGCATGTTGTAGTGCCACGATCATCTTTGTTGCCATTAAGCTATCACCACCGGCAAGGAAAAAATCGGTGTCGTGGTTAATCTCACCATGTAAAAACGTTTGCCATATACTTTTTATCTGCTCTATTTGTTGCTGATAGGACTCAGACTGACCTAAGGTCTGCGGACTATGTTGCGGACGTTTTTGGGTTACTATCAGATGTTGACGTAATGCTGATACCTCACTGTTGGGATAGCTCAACTGTGGCTCTAAACCTTGTTCCGCCAGCAGGGTAAGCCAAGCTGGTTGTGTCAGCATGCCACTTCCAGTGGATTGGCGAAAATCGTTGAATGCGTTGATTCCTTCAATAAACCCAACCGTCGCCAACTGCATTGGGCTGTGCTGATCGGTCGCCTCAATCAAAATCAAATAGCCATCATCGGCCAACAGAGCACGGAGACCTTGCAAACATTTTGCGAGATCGATGGCATCGTGCAGAACATTGACGGCCAAAATAACCTGATATCCACCATCCATTTTTAGTGCTTCATCAATGGGCTGATTAATATCAAATAGCCCATAGCTTACCTGTGGGTACTCAGACAATAGTTCGCGCGCTTCATGAAGGAACAGACGAGACACATCGGTAAACTGATAGTGGCGAATCGTTGAGGAGGCGAGGCTTAATACCTCTCGAGTGGTGGCTGCAGTGCCAGCCCCGACTTCAAGTATATTCAAACCTTGCGCCTGCTGTTGGCCAAGGGCATAAATGGCGCGCGCGGCACTTAAATTCAATATTTGCAGTGATGGATTACAACGGTAGAGGCTATCGGTGATCGCCGGGTCAGAAAATAGCAACTCGAGTGCAGAGTGGCGACCATTCAACAAAGCCGGGTGTTGCTTGAGGCAATCCTCAAGATAGGTATCCAAACGCTGACACCAAGCTTGTTGAGGCAAAGGTAATCGTGGTGCTTTGGGGAAATCGTCTTGGAAGCGATACTCTCCATCCTTCTCCGTCAGCACGCCCTCTCGGCATAACTGATCTAACCAAAGTTGGATAAGCTTATGATGTTTATCGGTCACTTTAAGTTGTTGAATAATTTGTGGTGCGCGATAGGCTTGCTCCGGCGAAGTAAATAACTGGTGATTGCGTAAGGTTGTCCAGATCCCACGCAGTGCACGATGCTCAAGCTGCGCCCACGCTTGCGTCACCTCTTGTACAATCTGTGGTGAAATTTCGGGGAGAGACATGTTGTGCCAATCAAGGGTGGATTCGGCGATGACGTGATCAGGCGGCAGAAGGGGGTGCAGAGGCTCTGGTTGAGTCAATGATCGCTCGAAAAACTGCGGGTCTGCCGCACACTGTTGCAGCAAGCTTAGATATTGGTTGAATAAGTTTTCCAACAGATCTGGCGCCAGTACGCCGGCCATGCAATACCAGTTGAACGCCAAATTACCTTCAATTTCCATGATTTGATGATCAAGCCAGACTTGTGGGGTTTGACTCAGAACATAAACCGGATCCCCTAGTAAATGGGTCATGGCTTGTTCGATATCCATGCCATCCATCGACATTCCCAGCATGCTAGTAAATACCACCGGAGTTAACGGCAGTGCCGCTTCTTGCTCACTGAGCTGACCGGAGGATTTCCAGTGTTTGGCTAGTTCGCGGATCACCTCAACCCCATTGACTTGACTATGGCCTAAGCGTTGCCAAAGTTTGCTTTGGGTTTGTAAGATACGCTGTTTCAAATCGGTGCTTGAGTCGTGTTGGAAATCCATTAGAAGGACTGAGGTGAAGTCACCAATCAGATCTTGGACGGCCTCATGAAAAGGCTGACGATTAAAGAACGTCATGTTCAACGTAAAATCAGGGCTTGCAGTCCAATTGGCCAAGGTATGCGCAAATAGGGTCAGCAGGCCAGCTGAAGGGGTTACCCCCCATTGTTGCCAAACCGATTTTAGCGTTTGCCATTCAGAGTCGCTAAGGCGGCCTTCTAAGGTAATAAATTCCGGAGCATGGTGTTGATAATCCGGGTTCAGTGGCAACTGAGGCGCTTTAGGCAGAGTTGGGATCGTTTGTTGCCAATAGTGCCATGAGTTTTGCCACTCGGCGGAATGGCGTAACGTTTGCTCATGCATCACGTAGTCACGGAAAGTGATCGACAGAGGCTCCAAGTCTTTGCCTTGATAGGCGGTGGCTAAATCATCCATCATGATTTTGAAGCTTTGTACATCAAACTGCAGTAAGTCGAGGTTTAGGTGCAAACGCACTTTGTGCTCAGATAAACGGCTGAGTTGGACATCAAAGAGTGGCCAGACATCCGCAGCCCGTACCTGATGACGCATTTGTTGGCGTATTTGCTCAAGCTCAACGTGTTGTGCTTCTTCTGAGAGTGAACGTAAGTCTCTCTCTACAATCGGAAAATAGTCAACCTCAGCGTGAACAACTTGTTCTCCTGCATGATTGACTGTCATGCGCAGCATGTCGTGACGCTTGATTAAGGCATTCCAAGCGGCTGCAAATTGTTGTGGGTTAAACTCGGTAAGATCCTTATCCCACTCAAAGACGACGTGACAGGCAATACCGCCATATTGAACCCAGGGTTCACGACCAATCCAATACGCGTGTTGAATAGGCGTGAGTGGGAAGGGGGTATAGCGGTTGTGAGGATCGTTCACAAAGTGTGTGAGCATTGAATCTGATTCTGGTGCAGCAGGGACACGGGCGATCGCTTCCACCAAACCTGAAATGGTTAAGTTTTGGTAGGCTTGTTCGGCATCGATCTTGACTGCGAACTGTTTTTGAATAACCGCACTAAGCTCAAGAAATTGCAGAGAGTCTAAACCTAATTGCAGTAAATCTTGATCGACTCGGATTGGTGTATCGTCACTCATACCCAATTGGTAACGAAGTCGTTCGGTTAACCATTGACCTACATCACTCACTGTGGGACGCGTTAGCGGCTTGGGTGATACCAAGCAATCTATGGTATCTACTGTATCTATTGCCGTGTTCAATGGGTCAAGATAAGGCTGGAAATTAGCATGCTGAGGTTCGATATTCATTGCCAGTACGAAAGGAGCGCTACTGAGCAGACTCTGACTGATCTGCCACAAACCTTCTTGTACGTTTAAGGTATGCATACCTTCTTTGGCCAGTGTATCGAGAAGCGCTGAATCGGCGGTCATTCCTATGCTATCCCAAGCTCCCCATCCAATACTCATCACGCGGCAACGGCTGCTGCCCTGTTGGGCGAGAGCATAGCCATCTAAGAAGGCATTGGCTAACGCATAAGCACCTTGTCCAACCGCACCTAGTGAAGCTGCGGAGGATAAACCCAGTAAATATTGGGCTTCTTGTGCTTCAAGCCACTGGTGTAGTGCGACAAAAGCGTGGCATTTGGTTTGAATAAGTAGGGCAGATTGCTGAGGATCCCATTGATTGATAAGGCCTGTTAGCGATGTTCCCGCAGCATGAAACGCACCTATGATAGGTAAAGTCCGCGGCCAATCATTAAGCATTCGTTGCAGCTCCCCTTCTTGGCTCACATCGCAAAGCAAGGTCATCACCTGACAGCCGAATCTGGCTATGGTTTGGCAAAACTCAGGCCAATCGCTGGGTTCTCGTCGCCCAATCACCGCAATATGGCGGGCACCGGATTGTGCTAGCCATTTAATGATGTGTCGGCCTATGCCCCCCATACCTCCAGTGACAAGATGCCAACCTGAAGTCGTAAACCAAGAGGAAGGGATGAGGTCAGGCACGGTTTTGGCGTGCACCAATTGAGGTATCCAGTAGCTGTGGTTGCGATAAGCTATCTCAGTCGCTAGATGGAAAGGAGCAGAGTTTAAAGCCTGACTCAGAATCAGGGCTTGATGGTGATGATTCTCAACAGACGGCTCAATATCAAGTAGATAGATACCTTGCTGTTTGTGTTCCGCGCGAGCAACTCGCAGCAGAGACATCAGTGCCACTTTCTCGGCAGCAACACTTTGCGTTGCATCTGTCGCCATGGCTTGTGAGGTCAAAACATACAGCGTTGTAAAATCAGCGCTTAGTGATTGGATGACTTTTTCAGCGCACTCGACAAGCTCACCATCAGGCAATACGAACAGGCTGACAGTCTCATTGACACGGTAAATCTCCCCTTGACACTGTAGGGCTTGTTGGAGATCAGACTCACTAACGTTGAGCCTAGCTTGGCTCGCGGCGACTGGCAGCCACTGCCACTCATAGCGCTGATGGGGGCTTGGTAACAGCGAGTGTGGTTGAGAATCATCAAAGTTTGGGGTTTGAATCTGACCTATCCAAGCCCATTCTCCTGAAGTTAAGCATCCTCTTAATTGGTATTGGACTTGTCCCCAGAGTTGAGTCGTTCTGTGTACAACCAGTTGCGTTATTGTTTTAGGGTCAAGAGATGGCGCTGCAACAATCAACCAGTCGCTACGCTCTTCTTGTACGAAACTCGGCATATGCAGGGTGATGAGTTGATGCCAGTCTGTTTCTGTTGGTGTCATTACCCAATCTACATAGAACAACTGCGTTTGATTGCTGAATGGTATTGCTAGGTTTGGCTGAATCGAAGGAGTCAGTGGACTGAGCAAACGCTGTTTTATTTCTGCCACTTGCTTTTTTAGTTGCAGTGGCGAAGTGTGATAACAACGTAATACTTGCTTAAGGCGCGCCGGAGTCTCGCATAAGGCTCGGATATCGCTCAATTGCACTGTCGCTGGCTCTTGATTGGTGGCCAAAGCATCACGCAGCCATTGTGCAACCACGTCTGTGGTTGGCAAAGACACGGCGGTGAATTGATAACACTGATGCCCTTGTTGCAAGTAGCCGTGTTCAAGTAAAGAGTTTAAAAGTGTTGTGATCAGATCTCGATGTTTTGGTAGCAAACGTCCCCCTCGGATCAGATCGCGCAGGGTAAAACGAGGCTGAGCCGTACAAGAGTGAATCAAATCGCGGATCACACAACAGCGCAGCATCGGATAGAGAGCCGCGATTGTGGTGGGTGGCGGTACACTCAAGGTTTGCTTAGGCAGTGCAGTTTCGATTGTTTTGACATCGGAGGTTGGATACCAATATCTCTGTTCATCGAACACATACAGAGGCAATCGACAAGGTTGACCTTGCAGCGCGAATAGCGCTGGCCACTTATTATTGCAGCCCGCGATAAAAAGAGCGGCTAAGAGTTCAGTTTCTAAACGCTGTGTAGGGATGTTGGGGTGAGAAGTACCTAGCCATACACAATCTGTTGACCATGTTTCACGTTGCCCCATGGCTGTGAGGTGCGCACTTGGGCCCATTTCGACCAACAGCTTAGCCTGCTTGGCTAAGGCCGACTCTATTGCACGCTGGAACTGTACAGTATCACGGACATGACGGGTCCAATACTCAGCGTTGAACGATGCCGCATCATCGGCGACCTGTCCTGTGACACTAGAAATGAGAGGTATGGTACCTTGCTTTGCGGTTATGGGAGCCGCAAACTCATGAAACGACGCTAGCATTTCATCCAATAGGCGTGAATGTGCGGCGCAGGATACGTCTAACTTTTTATAACGAATGGCATGCTTATCAAGTTCCAGTATCGCGTTGTCGACATCCCGTTGATGGCCGGAATATACCCAATGCTGCGCGCCATTATGCGCGGCCAGATCGAGTTCGCGCAAAGCCGGTATCGTCTCTAATCTGTTTGGCTTAGCAAAAATTGCCAACATGGAGCCCGCTTGGCGTTCCGCACATAAGTGCATCAGCCGTCCTCGTTCGCTAACAAGTGCAATCGCTTGTTGGTGAGTGAGGTACCCTGACACCACACAAGCGGCAAATTCACCCACCGAATGGCCCATCACCATATCTGGCCTAAACCCTTTACTTTGCCAGTGAGCTGCCATCGCGATTTCAAAAGCCACAATCGCTAATTGTGCGTAGTCGGTACGTTGGAGTAATTCTGTGCGGTGACCGAATAACGCATCAGTAAGCCGTATTTCTAAACTGCCGAGCGCATATTGTTGGCTCAGTTCGATGCTGTCACGAAATGCGGCGCTGCGGTGATATAACTCTTGTCCCATATTGGCCCATTGGCTGCCTTGGCCAGTAAAGCACCACACCACCTTGCCTGTTGCTGAAGGCTGGCCAACATGTAAATCACGGCCAGCTTGCCCTGTTAGCGCGAAATCACGTAGGGCCTGAATTGCCGCAGAATTGCAATCAATTGCCAGTCGATAGGGGAGATCTAATGCTCGCTTTAACATGGCGGAGTAAGCAATATCACTGTGGTGTGTTGGCTGTTCTAAGCGTGTGGCATATTCACCGGCCAGTTTACGTAGCGAGGTTTCACTATTGGCGGAGATCAGTAGTTTTGCATTTTCGGATCGAGGATTGAGGGGCGTAGGATCCGCCAGCTCAGGGGCCGATTGCACAATCATATGGCAGTTGGTACCACCGATACCAAAGGAAGAGACCGCCGCAGTGCGAGTTTCGTTCAGCCAATCAATGGTAGTGGTCGCAAGCTGGAAACCAGAACCTGTAAGCTCTAGAGCCGGGTTAGCTTGAGAAACGTTGAGTGAGGCCGGGATTTTGCGGCGCGATACCGATAACACCGTCTTGATTAAAGAGGCGATACCTGCCGCTGTGTCCAGATGCCCGAATCCGCTTTTTACTGAACCCAAAAAGCAGGGTTTGGCTTCAATGCTGCGTTGATAAGCTTGTTTGATGGCTCGAACTTCGATAGGGTCACCGAGTTTAGTGCCTGTACCATGAGCCTCGATCATCTCCACTTCATCGGGTAATACATCAGCCAAATGCAGGGCATCGGATAGCACTTGTGCTTGGCCTTTTACCGAGGGAGCGGTAAACCCCACTTTATCCTGACCATCGTTGTTGATAGCACTACCACGCAACAACGCCAGAATAGTATCACCATCGCGTCGCGCATCCTCCCAGCGTTTGAGCACCACACAGCCTAGCCCGTGACCACCAAAAGTACCATTGGCATCAATATCAAACGGGCGACACAACCCATCTGGAGAAAAGATCATACCGGGTTGGTACAAGTAGCCTGAGCTTTGAGGAAATGACACCGCGACACCACCCGCAATCGCCATATCGCATTCCCCCGAACGCAGACTTTCGCAGGCGAGGTGGCAGGCGACCAAAGAGCTAGAACAAGCCGTTTGAACAGTAAACGCAGGACCCGTTAAGTTAAATTTATGGGCGACTCGCGTGGCAAGGTAATCTTTATCGTTACCCAATAAGGCTTGTAGCCCCTTGACTTGGCCAACTTGAGTGACATCAAAGTCGGCAAAAGAGGGGTAGGTACTGGTACGAATCGAGCCGAAGACACCAGTTTTCGATTGAATGGCGTTTGGTGCATACCCTGCATCTTCAAGCGCATGCCAAACTATCTGTAAAAATAGCCGCTGTTGGGGATCAATAGAGAGAGCTTCAGTTGGCGAATAACCAAACAAGCTTGCATCAAAGTAGTCTGGATTATCAATAATGGCACCGCTTGGCACGAAGTTCTCTTGCGCGGAGAGCGAAGTGGTTATTCCAGCCGTTTGTAGCTCTTGTTCCGAAAAATAGCTTTGCCCAGAAATACCATTCACCAAGTTGTGCCAAAATTGCTCCGCATTTGGTGCTTTCGGAAAGCGGCAAGCCAGTCCAATGACGGCGATGGGGTCACTGTTGCCAAAGCAAGGGTCGAGAGTGTTCATGGTTATCCTCGTAATTCAGTTGCAGGGTGGTCAGTTTCGCCACCCTGTTGTGCATTTGATAGATTCTGTTCACGTCAATCGATGTGGGGGGATGACGTGGCTCGTTGACGACGGTTGGCTTTTCGATCGCTCACTCTTTGTTGCCTGCTTTTCAATGCTTCGTTTGAGCTATCGACCTTTTCCGCCTTCGATAACCAAGCCGCGAGTAAAGCCGGAGAGGGGTAGGCAAAAAGGTCGGTAACCGATAGCGGCATCGCCAGTGAATGTAAGGCGGTGTGTAGTTGAACCAGTTGCAAAGAGTTAGCCCCCGCATCAAAGAAGTTTTCTCTTTCGCTGATCGGTACATTCACAATCTGCTGAAACTGTTCGCGAATGGTTAAAATGGTTACCGGGTCGCCGCCGACTGGGGGCAAGATCGCTTCGTGGTTATCAAGCTTGCTTGGGCTGGGAATCAATCGAGTTACCCCTTGCGGTGCGGGAACCAGCAAGTTTAATGGCTGTGACCAAGACTCTGGTTGAGTCGCCAGCGTTTGCAACAGAGAGAGGTACTGGCTGAACATCTGTTCCAGTAAGGGCTGAGGCAATAATTCCTCGACGGCATCCCAGTTGAGGCAGAGTTGTCCTGAGGACTCATAGACTTGGTGATCCAACCATACCTGAGGGGTTTGTGATAGACCTCCTACCGGTTTAAGCCAACCCGAATCAGAGAGGAAATCGCGCTCAGAAGTGCCCAAGGCGCTGGTAAACACCACCGGCATAGTGGCGCTGGTACGCTGCTGCTGACGAGCCAATTCACGCATCACCCACACCGCAGAAACTTGGCTGTGTTTGAGATCGTTGACTAGCTGGTGTTGTAGACGCTGCAGGCTCGCGAGCCAATGCTGATCAGGCTGCCATGCGAGCAGCAGTAGGGTGGTGAAATCGCCCATGATCTGCCCAATATTTGGATGGACATCAGGTCTATCAAATAAAGTGAGGTTGAGGGTGAGTGCTTGCTGATCGCTCCAAGCGGAGAGGACACTGGCATATGCATTGATCAAGAGAGCCGATGGTGTGACTTGGTGTCTGGCGGCCAGCTTTTTCAAAGCTTGCCACTCTTGTGGAGACAGTGAGCCTGCGGCACGAATAAACTTAGGCTTGTGAATCTGGTTTGGATCACTTTGCAGAGGCAAAGCCGGGGGCGCAGGCAGATCGGCCAAGCGCTGCAGCCAATATTTTTTCGCCGTTGAACGTGTTTGCTCGGTGACCGCTTGTTGCTGCCATTCAACATAATCTCTAAAGGTGATCGCAAGCTCTTCTAAAACAAGATCGGGATTGTGATAGAGCGCTTGCAGCTCAGAAAAGAAGATCTGCATGCTCAAGCCATCGAGCATCATATTATCGAGATTGACAAAAATGCGCGCCTCGCCGTGGGAAGCGCTAACTGCCTCAACCGTAAACAGCGGCCATAGCGCACTATTTTTTACCTGATGGGCTAATGCATCACGCAGGGCATTGGCTTGAAAACCATCAATATCATCCAATAAATGACAAGTCAGCGTAAAAGCAGGAACCTGAATCAAAACCTGCTGTTGATGATCACGCACTACGGCACGGAGCATATCGTGGCGCTGGATTAAGCGATTCATCGCTTGGTTAAAGCGCTCAACATCCAGTTGTTCAGCTCGAAACTCAATAAAGAATTGAGAGCTTATTTCTCCAAGTGCAAACCCAGATTGACGACCAACCCAATAGGCTTGTTGCACTTCCGTCATTGGGAAAGGCAGAAAACGCCGGCTGGGCTGTGCGACTAAAGGAGCAAGCGGGCTTGATTCATCAGCCGTCATTTCAATTAAACTGGCGGCGAATTGTGACAAAGTGGGATGGCTAAACAGAGCGGTTAAATCCGCCTGGTAACCCTGTTTGCGTAATTCCCCCATACAACGCGTTGCCAGTAAACTATCCCCTCCGATCAGGAAGAAATCACTGTCAGCTTGTAAATCTGAGCGATGAAATAACGCCTGCCAGACTTGAGCGACGATTTGCTCTTTGGTGGTCCGTACGGGTTGAGATTGTTCTTGCTGACGGCTGGTATCACGAGTGGATTCCATTAACGCTTTTCTATCGACTTTGCCATTTGTCGTGAGTGGCAGAGATTCAACAAAGGTAAAGCGTTTAGGCACCATATAAGCCGGTAGTAGTGAACTGAGTTTGGCGGATAATTGGCTGCTATCAGGGCTGAGCAAGACACGTTGATTTCTGAGCACATAAAGTCGTTGCTCTGTGGCCAGTGCCTCATGTTGTAAGTACAGTTTGGCGAGCTCAAAGTGGGTTGCGAGCTGCTGGTCCGATAAAAGAGTCGGGGCCTGTTGTAAAACCTGAGCACTGATCAAACTGGCTTCAGGTAAGCTTGCCATCTCATTGACCAACAGCATGGCTTCCGGCTTGAGTAATCGGGTGCTGTGTTGCAAATAGTCAATAGGGTTGGTTTGGCGGTGCAACACA
Organism: Vibrio anguillarum; assembly: GCF_001989995.2. Lineage (GTDB taxonomy): Bacteria > Pseudomonadota > Gammaproteobacteria > Enterobacterales > Vibrionaceae > Vibrio > Vibrio anguillarum. The sequence goes on along the minus strand of NZ_JAHGUP010000038.1, from coordinate 47,224 downwards.
TTATTGAGTAGCACTACGTCAGCTTGCCCAACAAGTGTATCCAGATGAGTCAGTGAACCATGTTGGATTGTGACATGGCTAAAACGTTGTAAACGTTGTGCGGCACGTTGGGTGAAGCTTAATGAAGAGTCTAAGGCATAGTAATACACTTTTTCAGGACCGAGCGCAGAGCAGATATGCTGTGCCAACAAGCCACTGCGCGCTTCGGTTTCAATCAAGACTATTGGTCTGCACAGTTGCTCTGCCAAGCTCGATATTGCCTTGATTGTGTGTGACAGCAAGGCCTGAAATGCTGGCGTTTTGAAGAGCATCACCTCAGGCGCAAGTTCTGTCTCCAGTATCACAGAAGGGGCCGCTTGGCCGGTGATGATTTGTTGCAGCAGTGGGCTGACTTGAGAAAAATTTGTGCAAAGTGCGCTGGTCTGTGGTTGTACACTAGATTGAGAAACGAGTTGATAGTAGTGTTCAGCGCCTTGTTGCTCTGTGGTGGCTTGACCTCTAGAACACAGCAGTTGCCACCACTGCTTAAAGAGTTCTAAATAGGGTGCACAGACACCATAAGATTGGGCGAGTTTGGCTAAAGGTTGAGATTGCAGGCTATTAGGCAGCGTCTGAAGTAAATGCCACGATAAGAAATCCGCAACCTGAGATCCGGTGTCCTCAATGTCGGTATTAGGCTGCATTTCGAAAAGTGTTGCATAATCTTGTGGCAGCCGTGGGTCGGATTTTAATTGCGAGCAGAGCGTGGTTCCTTCGAGCACCACCACACATTCCAGTTGTTTATCTCGGCTGCCGGCGAGCTCAGTGGCCAGAGTGACGCCATGACGCACACCTTGAATACGATTCAAGGCTGCATCAATCTCTCCCAACTCAATGCGATGCCCCCCCACTTTGACTTGGTTATCCTTGCGGCCAAGGAACTCAAGAGTGCCGTCAGGCCAATAACAGCCCATATCTCCTGTACGATACCAACGTTGGATTTGATGGCTATCTGGACAAACAGCATGAACAAATTGTGTTGCTGTTCGCGGTTCATCATTCCAGTAACCTTGAGCAACCCCAAGACCCCCAATCCAAAGTTCACCTTGCACCCAATCAGGGCAGTCTCGGCCAGCCTCATCCACCACTCGATAAGCTTGATTGGTCAATGGGTAGCCATAAGGGATGGATCGCCAGTGCGGTTCAACGTGATTAACCAGATATTCGTTTGACCAAATCGCCGCCTCCGTTGCGCCGCCCATGGCACTGAAGGTACCGAGCGGACGGAAAGAGCGGTAGCGGCCGGGTAGCGAGAGATCAATCCAATCACCAGAGAGCATCACTGTTCTCAGTTGTTGCGGTGTGTTGAATTTCATCCCCTCGCAAAAAGTGAGGAACATGTCGAACAGCGCAGGCACACTATTCCAAAGCGTGACACTATGCTGCGTGACCAGTGAATTCCAAGCCATAGGATCACGAGTTTGCTGCTCTTTAGGTAGCACTAAGGCTCCGCCGGCCGATAACACACCGAAAATGTCATAAACCGAGAGGTCAAAATGCAGTGCAGCAACGGCGAATATTCGATCGGTATGGCAAACACGATGACGTTGGTTGATATCAAGACAAGTATTGAGCGCAGATTGGTGGGAGACTACCACCCCTTTCGGTGTCCCGGTTGAGCCGGAAGTGTAGATAATATAAGCCGCTTGCTCGGGTTGACATGAGTATGGCGATGTCTCAAGAGCAATATCGCCATGGGTTTGCCAATCAATGTGAGTGGCTGAGCTCCATGCAAACTTTTGCGCGCAGGTCTCACAGCGCAGCACAATGCGTACATTAGCACTCTCTTCAATCGCTTGACGACGGCTAAGAGGCTGATTAGGGGCAATAGGGACATAAACACCACCGGCGTGCAAAATAGCCAAAACGGCAACGATTTGTCCAACCCCTTTTTCCATACTGATGGCGACATGCTCACCACTTTGCATTCCAGCGTTGAGCAGTGTCTGGGCTAGCCGTTTGGCTTGGCTTACCAGATCGTTATAACTTAGGATTTGTTCCGCAGTGATAAGGGCGGTGTTGCTTGGGTTGGCTTGCGCTTGCTCAAAAATTCGCTGATGCAGTAAACCCTGAGGCGGCTCACTAGAGGTCTGATTACGTTCAGCCCGGATTTGGCGTTGGCTGGTTGGAAGCAAGTCTGGTAAGGGTGACCGCCATGCTGCTTGTCCTTGTAGTGTATGCTCAACCAACTGAATAAAGGCGCTAAACAGCGTATCCAGTAGACCTTGCGCAAACAGTTCATCCACCCCATCCCATTGCAGTGCAATACCATCACCTTGCTTAGATGCAACAAAATCGAGCCACACTTGTGGAGTTTGTGAAATTCCCCAACCGAGTTCACCCAGTGGGCTATGGGTATCATCACCAAATAGTGAATGGTTAAGATTACTAGTGAATACGATAGGGGCTCCGTAAGGATGGCTACCATGGCGTTTTAACTCACGCAACACCTCAACGCCAGACACAAAACGGTGTTCATAAATCTCAGCAAAACGTTGTTGCTGGGTTTGGCAAAGCTCAGCCAGACTGGCTTGGTTAATCTCGGTCGGTAAGAGCAGAATGTTAGTAAAGTCCGCGAGCATCTGCTGGACATGCTGGTTAAATGGGTGACAGTCAAATAAGGTTAGGTTAAGCAACAACTGGCTTTGCCCACTCCAACGTGACAGTACTGCTGCAAACAAAGTGGCAAGAGTCATGGTCGGTGTGACCTGATTGGCGGCGCAGAGCGTTTGCAGTTGTTGCCACTGAGTTGGATTTAACCAATGTTTACGCCGATGGAAAGTCGGTTTTTTAACTAAGGATGGGTCCTGCACTAAGGGTAAGTTGGGCGCAGGGGGCAGCAGGGGGGATTGCGTTTGCCAAAAATCATTAGCCGCCTTCTTTTGCGCCGCAAACTCTTGCTGTTCCTGCTGCAAATAACTGCAAAAATCATAATCGGAAGTATGAGTAGGCAAGGTTTTGTTTTGTAAGAGTAGCGAGAGCTCATTGAAAAACAAGCTAAAGCTGGAAGCATCCATCACCAGCAGATCAATGCTGACATACAGACGCCGCCGCTCATGAGAGAGTAAGGCAATCTGAAAATCGAAGGTTTGCCCATGTTCTACATCCAACACTTGATGACTCAATTGTTCACGAAGCGTCAGCATGGCTTGTTCAGCGTCATCATCGGTTAAATGACGTAAGTCGTGCACCGTAATATGGTATGGGGCGCTAGGCGCTTTCCAGCATTGAGTACCATCATTTTGGAAATGCACACAGAGCATGGGATGGCGTAGACGTAATTGATTCAGTGCCTGTTCAAGCGCGGAGGTTTCAAGACCGACACTATTAAACTCCTGATACAGATGACAACCATTGCCACCTAAGGCTTGCTGCGGATCACGGCCAATATAATAAGCCAGTTGTACCGAGGTCATTGCAAAGGGTGTTCCCTCTCTCATAGTGGGTAACAAGTTGGGTTGGCGTTGTTCACTGACCGCGCCAGCATTACCTGTGAGATTACCCGCGAGCTTGCTTTGAATAAGCTCACCAATTTGTGCCAATGTTGGATTTTGGTATATTTCTTTTAAGGTGAGCTTGCATCCGGCTCTGCGGCATTGATTTACCATACGCATCATCAGCATTGAATCGACCCCCAGCTCAAACAGATTGTCTGTTGCACTGATCGTGTCAATGGAGAGGCCTAATGATTGGCAAATTGCCTCTCGAAAGGTGGATAAAATCAGGTGTTGTTCTGACATAAGACATCATACCCCGGCAAATTTTAGGCAAAACTCTCCCGCCTGATGAACCGTGTCATCATGCAGAAAGTTAATGGAATAGCCCGCGTTATCGCGGGCGAAGTTTAGAAATTAAGCGTGTTCAGAGACATGGTAAATATCCTTATTGCCTAGCCTTAGCTGGTAGGCGTGAAATTGATACAGTGTCAGTAGGGCGCAGAGAGTAACGGAGAATGTCAGCAGGTAATGAACTTGGTAACCAAATTGAGCAATCACCCAGCCACACAGCATCGCCATTAGTATCGCGATCAACATATCCATCGATTGGAAAAGAGAGAAATCAACGCCTGCTTGATTACCATAGGACCATTCCATCATTAGGGTATATAGAGCAACAAATTTGGCGGCAACCAGAACCGTATTGAGTACATACAGCCCCTCTAGGCCATAGGTTAGCGGTATAATGTGTGCTGCATAGAAAGTGAATCCACTATATATCAACGCCTCCAACCCAAGACAAAAGAGAACAATGCTGATGGCGCTCACTTTTTTCATCAACCAACCACTTAGCCCTATCCCGATAAATGCGGTGATAATACCGCCACCAGCAACCAACAGACCAAGTGCTTCCAGTTCAATACCTTGATCGTATAAAAAGGGCATCATCATCGATTGCACCCCCCGAGTGCCTAACTGGCAAAGCGCGACTAATCCTAAACCCAAAGTTACCTTGGGGTTAGTAAGGGCTGCTTTCAGAGATGGATGGTGCTCATGATGAAGGTTTTGCACTGTTTTCAGTTTGCCAAATAAAGAGGTAGTTGGTAGCGACATGAAAAGGAGCAACGCCATCAGCAGTAGAATGGCATTTTGCCAACTGACACTGGCAGTGAGATAAATGAATAAGCCTCCACCAAACACGGCTCCTAGATAAGCACCACCTACTTGCATCACATTGCCGAAACGTCTTTGATCGGCAGGTAACTCATCAACTGCTAAGCCATCCGTGGTGATATCAGCAAAGGTTGAGAGTAAAGCCAATATGAGTACACCAACAAACAACAGCGTTTGGTCACTGATCACGGCGTTAAATGAGAAGGCTCCTAAAACCAGTAGTATACTTGTCTGTGCCAAGCCAATCAGGTAAGCGTGACGAGTCAAAGTGATGCCCTGTTGTCGAATGCTCTCCACATAAGGTGCCCAAAGAAATTTCAGCGCCCACGGCAGCATAGCTAAGTAGAAAAGCCCAATCTGAGAGGTAGAGACGCCTTCTGAACGCAGCACTGCAGGGAGACCCTGCAGTGTGAACATACCAATCAGGCTTTGGGTGGTATAAACCCCCGCTAACAGACTGAGCAAGGAAGCTTTGCTCAGCGTGGAATGTTTGGCTGTTTGAAAACCCATCCTATTACCACTCAAGTTTGATGTTAAGTCCGACTTCACGGCCGACCCCGTAGTTACTCAAGGCTGCGCTGGCGTTTGGCATTGCGAACGAATAGGTTTTGTAATCTTGATCGGTCACATTATTGCTAAACAGGCGCATGGAAAGGTGTGGGTTTGCTTGGTACTGAATGGCTAAGTCGACTAAGGTGTAACCCGCTTGTGACAAGGTGTTTTTTTCATCGAAAAAGACGCTTGAGGTATAGCGAGCATTCGAGGAAAGGGAGACTGCGCCATTAAACCAAGCTTGTGGTAATACATAGTCTATCCCCGCTACCAGTGTGGTTTTAGGTGCGTACGGTAGCGTGTTCCCCTCAATATCTTGATTCCCCGATTTGAAGCTTGATTTACCGAAAGTACCGCCTAGATTCAAGGTTAAATCATCCGTGGGATAGAAAGCGAGCTGCAGCTCTAAGCCTCGGCTTTGCGCTTCCCCTAAATTACGCAGCACTTGGCTACCAGGAGTCCCAGTATAGAGTTGAATATCATCCGTTTCTATCCAATACAGAGCCCCGCTTAGATCAACCATGTTGTCAGCTAAGCGAGTACGCCAGCCCAACTCTCCATTAAGGGATTTCTCAGCGCTGTAGCCATTTTTATCGCCGCTACTGCGTGGCTGTAAACTGAAGCCTCCGGGACGATAGCCACTTGATATGGAAGTAAACACCCGAGAGTCCGGTGTGATTTGCCAACCTAAAGCGGCTTTGGGGGATAGGGTGTTTTCTGATTTATTTTGTGCGTAAGCATCAATCATCCAGGACGGATTACCACTGTAATCCGCACGAGTCGAAAGGTGAGTGGCACGCAGTCCTAAAGTGAGGTCAATCTGTTCATTGAGCGCATAAATGGCTTGGCCAAACAGAGCGTATTGAGTTGCTTCAACCTGATTTGTGACTTGGGAGCCTACGCCAGATTTTGCGTCGAAGTCGCGTTGTTCAAAATAAGCACCAAATAGCGTTGATAAGGCATCGCTGACTTGCGTATTGGCACGTAGCTCTTGGCTAAAAGTATTTTGGTCTTCTTGCCAAGCTCCTCCAATAAACTGGCGATAGATGTTACGGTTTTGATAAGCCGTAACACTGGTCAATTGAGTTTCACCTAAATCGTAACCCATTTGCAGCGCATAGCTGTTAACGATACGTTTGAGCTGAGGGATCGCTTGGCTCGTCATTTTTTGGTCAAATTCAGCTTGGGTGAGATACCACTCTTCATGGCTATCCAGATTGCTATTGGCGACTGATAAGGTCAGAGTGAACGGCGAGTTGTGTGGTAAATAGTGTAAGCGAGCTAACCCACTGAATTGTTGACTATTATTAGCATCTTTCTGCTGACTTGGTAGGTGTTCAATGTTGCCATTGTCTTTGATTACGCGCAGTGCGATATCGGCGGAAAGCGAGTCATTGAGTGAGAGAGCTGCCGAAGCATTGAGTTGCTCATTGAGGTTACTGTAGCTCGCGCTAGCAACGGTTGTGTTCTGTCCAACGGTTTTTTTTGTGATGATATTGATAATACCACCTTGAGCATTACCACCGTACAAAGTGCCTTGCGGGCCTCTTAGCAGTTCGACGCGCTCAACATTAACAAGTGGTTGAGTTAAAAAGGCGCTGTCTTGCAACACACCATCAACATACAAGCTAATAGTGGGGGAATAATAATCCGGTGAACTGATGCCACGAATCGTCGTGTTGGCATAAGTACGATTACCGCGAGTTTGGATCAATAGACCCGGGAACACTTTCTCCAAGTCTTGAACTTGATCGACTCCGGCTTGCTCAAGCTCTTCTCCTGTTTTAATCAAGACCGAACTGTCCATCTGTTCAAGAAGGGTCGACTGCTTGCTCGATTCTACCACCATGACATCATGGCCACTTTCGAGTGCGAAAGCGGTTGAAGTGAACATAGTTAAGGTCATCGCTAAAGTTAATGGTGAAAGTTTAAGGCTGTTCCTATGCATCGAATCTGTTTCCTGTGGTATCCATATTGAACTTATAGTGCCGATTCTGTCTTTTACCTGCTAACTGAATAAGGCATAAAAAGAGCGTGAATCGACGTTTATGATTGTTATTTTAAACAAGCTTGAATAGATCGGGTCGTCTATTTTTGAACTTAATTAAAATTAAGTATTTAATTTTGTTGGTTTTTATTTTTTTTCTGGTTTTGTTTTAGATGAGTTTCAAACAAATAACTGTCAAAGTGATAGCTGGTGGTGTTGGGCCAGAAATAGAGGATCGCGGTATGGCTCATGACGCTTTTGGGACCATCTTTTTAGGCGTGAGAGCACCCTGTTATGCTAGGTATTTGGATGGCGTGCAACCGAATTCTTTTTTAAAAGCGGCGGAAAAATGTCCATGATTGGAGTAACCCACCTCATGAGCAATATGCGAAATAGTGTAGATTTCTGCGCTGAGTAGTTCAGCCGCTTTTGTCATTCTTTGCTGAGTTATGTACTGATGAATGGTGGTATTTAGTTCTTTTCGAAACCCCTGTTTGAGAGAGGTCTCATTGGTTCCAATTCGTCGAGCCAGTTCGGTAATGGTGGGTGGCAAAGTGTACTCACTATCAAGAATCCCCATCGCTTTTTCTAGGAGATTGTGATTATCGCCTTGTTGTTGAGTGCTGTCATCGCAGACTAGATATCGGGCTGCATCACTGATGAATGAGTAGCAAAGCTGGCGTTGAATCGCGCTGTTTTGATTATGGGTCTCTGAAAGTTTCACGGCCATAAATTGCAACGCAGCAGAAGCTGTTCTGATTAGGAAAAACGGCTCTCGACGTCCTAACTTATCTGCTAGTGGCTCACTTATTTGCATGACGTTGATGTACTCAAGCAATAGAAGTCTTGGGACTTGCAGTGCAAATAACTGAGTGATTTGCGGCTGATAGCGACAGAAGCCATGACGTGTATCGGAATAACAAAGAGCAATAGTGTTGGCCGGAAAAATCTTTGCCGTATTTAAGCCATTAATTTGATAGTAAACCGCATTCCCTAAATTCAGCATGATCGTCACACTGTCGTATTCGGTTTTATCGGCTGTATCGAGTTGGGTAGGTGTTTCAAACCTTCCCTTAAATTGGCTCATCACCATGTCATCATTGATCACACAGCAACGTAACGAAAATTCGCAATGTTCATGCTTAAAAACGATATTGCCATTGGTTTGCATGGACTCTTCCAGTAAATCCAAATTAAATGGAACTCGATAGTAAGGCATAGTGAAATCACGTCCGATTGGTTTATGAGAAAAGTTATCATTATCATGATTATCTGTCTAGGGAGTGATTGATGATGGCTATTCAACTGTTCAACAAAAAAGCGTATTCAACAAAATGCGCATAAAAAAGGCACAAGATGACTTCACCAGCATGACTGCTGTTCTGTTAGGAAAGAGAAACCTTGACTGGTTTAAGCTTTATTTATCGATATTTTAGGGACGTTGACGATGTTTCCGATATTGTAGAGGGTTCTGCCCAAAGTGTTGTTTGAATAGTTTGCTAAAGTGAGAAGGGCTGGCATATCCCACTTGATAAGCGATGTCGATAATCGGACGATCGGTCTGCTCTAATGATTCAGCTGCTATTTTCATTCGTGTGTGTTGAAGAAGTTTGGAAAATGTCGTATTAAAAAGCACTTTAAAACCGCGTTTAAAGCTGGTTTCATTCGTGCCTACTTGTCGACAAAGCTCGTTTAAGCTCCAATTTTTTTCTGGTTCTGAAGCAATCATCGAGTGTGCTTTGCGTATCCGATTTAAGGTTCGACTGGAAAGGGAGGAGCACTCACTGTCTTTTTTGTTGCTTTTGATCATCTCAAGTTGGCTGAGTAGTTTGGCCAAACATTGATAAGCCTGTGAGACGGCATACAAGCTACCGGCACCCGTTTGGTTGGTTAAGCCAGTTTGCAACTGGTTAATAAATTGCTGAATTTCAACACTGGTATCAAAGACAAAACGGCGTTTTTCCGTTAAAGGATTAATACCATTGTCACGCAAACTCTCACTCATTTGCTGGTAAATAGTCGCGAGAAGTTGGCAGTCAAAGCGCATATCGGCAATCTCGACGTAACTCTCTGTTTCACTAATGAATACGTCGTTAAAGGTATTAACTGAGAAAATCAGTACACTTTTTCCGTTGTGTAAACTGATGGGCTCATTATCATGACTGTACCAAATGAGCTGCTCGCCTTTAATTACGGTCAGTAAACGTAGGCAGTATCGTTCAGAGTGAGTGGTCGGTTCATACGACGTACAGCCACCATATCCCGATAGCGTATGTATATTGCAGCCAAGGCATCCCCCAAAAGATTGACAGGCAAGCGGTTGTCGCGGAGTCGGCACGCTTGACTGATGGCTTAAGCAACGTTTCGGTAAGCGTATGGATGTGGAGTTTGGTTTTAAATCAACACGATTCATTTTAGATACCATTCAAAAATGCTTGGGTCGGATTTGCCCCTAGTGTTTCGTTTGTGTAATGAAAAGCGTGCCACGCAAAGAAGTCATGAGTTCTATCGAGATCTCTCATCGTTATTATTATTCGTTTTATAAAACTGAAAGTTATTTTGTGGCGTTTTATGATTACCGTCTGCTCAATTTGGAAGTGATTTTTCATGATTAGGAGTCTGAATTGAGTAGTGGACTGACGTGACTATGCTGCAAGAGCGAACAAATTAAGGAACCATGCTCGTCCTCAATCTCTGCCGTCTTCTATACTATGGATAGAAGTGTCATTTTTTAGGGGAAGAAATGCCAAGTAAATTCAATACTCTGATAGGAGTTGTATTGCTTTCTCCTACCTTGACTTTCGCCAAGATCAATATGGCTGAAGTGAATGCCTATGCTTACGAAGGATTGGCGGATATGTGTGCCAATTCGCGCTCTATCTCCAGAGATCAGCAGAAAGAGATGCAGGCTATCTACCTCAAGATCAAAAATCAGCGTAAAAAAAGCTTACCCGCCGATGATGATTTTGCCCATTATGCTGCGAAACAGTTGTGGGACATCCATAGTACCCCCCACTACGAAGAGTGTATTGCGCTGTTAAAAAGAAAATAATTGCCTAGCAAGAAAAAAGCCGCCAAAAAATAGGCGGCTAAAAGTGTGCAAGCAAAGGTGTTGTTCAAGTCGAACCTGTCTTTCGCTACAAACAATAGACTGAAAAGGTGCGGTGCTCAACCCTGTCGTTCATGAAATGAGATTTGCAACAAGGTGCATATGTAATTGTTGCATGTATAACTTGCATGGGTTCATTAGATATTCAGCTAGAACCACTTGGGGTCTCTGAGGTCAAGGCTTGGCGAGTGTAGGTAGTAGACGGTTTATAATAGATTATGCGGTTTTAAAATGTCAGCCAGCACCGAAATGGTTTTGGTACTGGCTGAGTTTTTATCCCAATGCTGATGTCTTCAACCGCGTCAAGTAACCGTTCCACTCTTTGCTGTATGAGCATTGAGTACCACGTCTTTATTTAACCAATGGCTGATTACTTGCTGTAACGCATTTAATGACGTCGGTTTCTCTAAACGACCGTCCATCAGCTTGCTAATCATTTCTAGCTCACGTTCGCCAGATTCACCTGACAGCGCAATGATCGGAACCTGCGGAGAATGCGCCTTAATGATTTGGCTGGCTTCAAAACCATTCATAACTGGCATTTGAATATCCATCAAGATCAAATCGATGGAATTCGCTTTAAAGATTTCTACTGCATTTTCACCGTTGTTTGCCTGCAAGTTGTTAACACCAAGTTGGTTCAGATACATTTGAACTAGTGAGCGTTGTACTTCTTTATCGTCAACGATGAGCACCGTGGGTGCTTTGTTATTGATTAGAAATGGCTTGTCGATTGGTTGTATATCGTCAACGGTTCTTTGCTCTGTATTAGGTTTAGGTTGTTGCCAACTTTTGAAATCAGGAGTACGAAGCGAGTCGGCTTGGGGGGCATTGGGTACCATAGGAAAGTATAAGTGGAATTCCGTAAACTCCCCCAGTTTCGATTTGCATTCAACTCGGCCGCCAAAAGAGCGCATGACACGCTGGCAATAGCCGAGCCCCAGACCGCTGCCTCCGCTTTTTTGATAAGAGAAAAAGTCATCGAAAATCTTATAAGAAATGGCGTCGTCAATCCCCGGGCCTGTATCTCTGAAGATTAAAATATTTTCATAAGTACCGATTTGAGTTGTGATCTCAATTTGGCTATTTGGGTAGGAATCAAAATAATAAATTGCGTTACGAATCAAGTTGAAAATAACAAAGTTGAATAAGGTTTCATTAAGTTTTGCTACGAAGTCATCTTGTTGTGGTAAGTGAATTCGCTCAATTACTTTCTCGTTCTCAAAGCCATATTGACTGACCGCCTGATCAACGGCTTTGTGGATCGACGTCATCGTAATCGGTTCGTGTTCAGGCGAACTATCGCTGACCTCGCGCAAGATAATATCAATCAACTGCCGCCCACGTTGAATAGCCGCTTGGCCGTTCTCAATATCCTGTTTAATTTGTTGTGCGGGCGCTTGACTATCAATATGTTGCTTTAAAATTTCAAAATGTAATTGTACTTGAGCGAGCGGGTTACGCATTTCATGCGCAATTGAATTCGCTAATGCACGACTTTGGCAGACACGTCTATCCGCTTCAATAATACTTTGTATTCGGGTTAGCAAGGTTTGAAGTGCAGCGATTTCTTCATTAGAAAACATCTGATTATTGATTTTGTGTGGCGAGATCAATAAATGTGTGACCAATTTGCTGTGGCCAAACAGTGGCATAACCAACGCAGTATTGTTTGAGTTCATTTTGTCATAAAGGGCTTTGATCGAGTGTTTTGCCGCGGTTTTGTTGTCTAATTTTTCAAACAATTCATCAAACACTAGTGCGGTTTGTTTGGATGAAAGGTAACGTTCGTAGACGGTTTCATTATAGTTACTATTAACGAACTGCAGCTTATCATCGGCGATGTATAATAACTGGCTTAATCGGCGCATCGCATCATCAATTGAACGCTTGAAATCGTCTTCCAAAGCGAGAATTTGCTCTACAGGAGTCTGCTGATTACCGTAAATGAGTAAAGAGGCGTAACGACTCAAGCGTTTGTAGAGTGGATTCCAAGTAATACCAATAAGCGCACAGAGTGGTATTGCAATCAGCCATTGGTTGCTGTCGGTGAGAGGGATGAAGATCGCGCCGAGCGGTATGAATAAAACCCCACATACTAACGCAGTATTGAGACACAGGTAAGCAAGGTATTTCACACTGTAGAAGCGTGAAGTGATAAGAGCATAGCCAACAAACATCATTTCGCTGATGGAGAGTGCCGGAGGCAGCCAAGTGAGTGAAAAGTTTTGAAGGAAAAAAGGCATTGCGACTTGCATTACGAGTGTTGAAAGCATGAATACCAAGATTCCTGCAATCATATAATTGGTTTTAGTCAATATGAGTTTACTGCTGTTGGCTCGTAAGGCGACTATGTTGGCTAAAGTAAGAGCAAGAAAGCTCATTAGTCCAATAAAAAAATACTTTGTATGAGGACCAAATTCGATAACGAACTGACTGGGACCCGTAATCTCGACATGTTTTATGGTCAAATCAGGAAGGAAATTAATATAAAGGGAATAAAACGTCAGGATAATAAAGAATGTTTGTTGCCATAAGCGTACCTTATTTTTGAGCTGATCGGGTAATAGTCGGTAAGAAAAGTAACATGCAAAGGCAAACGCAGAAAAAGAAGCGAGGTTGGCAAGTTTGGCCATAAATACGGCCGATGAAGCTCCAAGAATAGGCAATAAATCAGTATGAAAGTAGGCATTACTGCCGATCCACGCAACGATACATATCGAATATGCTATGTAGGGCAGGTGGTGTGTCCCCCAGATCACTTCATTTTTTTGTTTAAGACGATAGCAATAGTAGGTTAGCCAAACTAGTACCATAGCTACCGCTGTGATAAGTGTTATTGCTTTAGGATAAAGGATGGGCTCTAAGCTGAAATTAAGCATACTCTTCCTTTTTGATTAAATCGTACTTTCTGCTTTGAGAAACCGCATGTTTATAGTCACGAAAATCGGCATTACTGAAGACGCGGTTTATTGATTCGAAATTCCAGAAACCACGATAAGTCTTTACTCCGTCGTTATTCAGATCGCAATATCCACAATGGAAGTACGCTTTCGGGTTAATAGCTTGATAAAAACTGAGCATGAAGGGTTGTTCGATAATGGTGAAACCGATTTTGTATCCTACCTGATGCATTACTTGCATGAATTTTTTTTGAGCAAGGTAGAGAAAATAGAGCTTTTGCTGAGCGTTACCACTGACGGTTAAACGCAGCACTTCACAGACCGCTCGCTTATCAGCCAATTGTAGCTGGAATTGCTGATCGAATTCTGGGAGAGAGTCGCATTTCGACAGTGCTGGTTTGAAAAGCTGTAATTCCATCAAAACATCGTAACTATGATCGGGTAAGCAGAACTGCCACTGCTTATTACTGAACTGTGGCACATAGCTGAGCCAAGTCTGATTTACTGACCAATCTTGTACCAACATTGAAGCGACCAGTGTGGGAGATGCTTCGTTATTAGGATGCTTGAGTAAAACAAAGTGCTTCCCTTTTTGTGATAAGGACAATAAAGGCAGCATCTCGTACCACTTTTCGCCTTTAATAAATAGCTCAAGATTGCTCAAGGTGATCGCATCTTTGATGGGCATTTTTTGCGGGTGACTGGGCGTTGTGACCCAAAGTTCAGAATCCTCTATCTGGTCGATCAAAAAACCACGGTAGGCACAGTCTTTAAGTGGCAGTTCGATACGATGAGGAGCATCCGCTTCGATAGGGAATAGTGTTTTTATAGCCGCAATTTCGCATTCACACCAGAAATCTAGCCAATGCGAATAACACTCGCTGACGGCTTGCTCAAGATGTGCTATCTCTTCACCGAATGTATTCGGATAGCGCCGGATGAGCTCTCGGTAGTCCATCAATTCAAACAGTATTGAGAAGCTTTTATTGTGATGTTCAGGAAATAGGTTGAGTAATTGGTTTTTGCGGTGCTCTGTAAGGGCGCGGAAAAGATCAGCCCGTTGCTGTGGTTGATAAGTATTGATGACGAACTCTACCAGAGCCCGCTGTTTTTTTTCAATAGGCAGACTGCTTGTCAGCCGTGAGCCTAAAGATGATATTATTTTCATAGAGTTAACCTAGCCTAGGTTTATTTAATTATTTTTTATTAGTTTTATTAGTTTTATTAGATAGGCTCCAGTAAATGAGACTTTGATTTAGGAGAGTATTTGGCGTCACGTCAGTTAGTACCAGTAACCGCGATTTTATTTGTACCTAACATCCTAAGTACCAGTTGCATATCCGCAGCAAGTTTACTACTTGCACTTACCCTTCACAACAGAGTTTTATAATAAAAGCCTTCCGAAGAAGGCTTTATCTATATGGTTAATTTATCAATTATTATCGTATCAATAGCATCGGTACGCTTGATTCGGCTAAGAGCCGAGTGGTGTTACTGCCAACGAAGAACTGACGAAGTTTAGAGTGTCCAAACGCGCCCATGACGATCATGCCAAGTTGGTTTTGTTGTTGGTACTGAAGAATCGCCTTATGAACTTCGCCAGATAAGCACGCTTCCACAACGTGAATACCGTTCGCACATAATTTCTCGGCGGCAGCTTTAAACGCGCTCGCTTTATCGTGGTTATCTTCCACCATCACCAAATGGCACTCCAGCCCTTTTAGCAGCGGTGTTTTAATCGCTTTATCCACTAATTTCTGGCTAATTTCACTGCCATCAAAGGCTAATAGATAACTTTGTGGTGGCGTAAAATCACCCGTTGCCACTAAGGTGTGCGACTTCATTGTACGCACGATACTCTCTAATTGAGATCCAACAGCCATGGCGTCGTTTTGGTGCACTTCACCTGATTTACCGACCACCAATACACGAATTTCGTTTTCAAGATCAAGCAAAGTCTCCAGCAGGTTTCCGTGCTTTTGCAGTTTATGCACATCTTGTAAACCTTGTTCATGAGCTTTAGTTTCTAGCTCATTGAGTAACGCTTTACCGTGCCTTAAGGCTAGTTTAGAACGCTTTTCGTCTAGTTCAATAAGCTCTTTCAACAGCTGTTCTCGGCTGCCTAAACCGATGTTACCAGACAGTTCACTTTTGGTTTGATTGGCCGCCTTATCAAGTACGTGCAATAAGGTTAACGGTGCGTGTAAGCTTTTGGCGGCCCACACGCTTAAATTGGCGACCGACTGTGAATAAATCGATCCATCGATGCAAGCAATAATATTGGTCATAATCTTTTCCTTAATGTCCGCCCATCAGCTTTTCAACTTCTTCTGGCTTACCATGCACGCCGAATTTATCGACAATCGTTGCCGTTGCTTCATTCATACCGATGATGTTTACATCGGTCCCTTCGCGTCGGAATTTGATAACAGCACGATCTAGCGAAGAAACCGAAGTAATATCCCAAAAGTGCGCTGCAGAGAGGTCGATAGTGACACGCTCTAAGACCTCTTTGAAGTCAAACGCGTTCATAAATTGATCTGACGAAGCAAAGAAGACTTGCCCAACAACACGATAGGTACGCTCTTCTCCATTTTCAGAGAGTTCACTTTTAACCACCATGAAGCAGCCAATTTTGTTAGCAAAAAAGAGAGAAGCAAGCAGCACGCCGACACCGACACCGATCGCTAAGTTATGGGTTGCAACAACAACAACAACGGTCGCGATCATCACGATGCTGGTAGAAAGTGGGTGAGTTTTGAGATCCTTTACCGAACTCCAAGAGAAGGTCCCAATGGAAACCATGATCATTACCGCCACTAAAGCCGCCATCGGGATGAGCTTGAGCCAATCACTTAAAAACACCACCATGATGATCAGTAGAATACCGGCGCAAAAAGTAGAGAGTCTGCCGCGTCCACCGGATTTAATGTTGATGATCGATTGACCAATCATCGCACAACCGGCCATGCCGCCAAGAAAGCCAGTGGCAATGTTGGCGATACCTTGGCCTTTACATTCACGATTTTTATCACTGCTGGTATCGGTTAAATCGTCAACAATGGTTGCTGTCATCATTGATTCTAATAAACCGACAACGGCCAATCCGGCTGAATAAGGAAATATTATCCATAAGGTTTCAAGGTTGAGCGGAACATCTGGCCATAAAAATATCGGCAAAGTATCTGGTAATTCCCCCATATCGCCCACAGTGCGAATATCAATGCCAAAGCTGATAGCAATCAGAGTTAAGGCGATAATGCACACTAATGGCGAAGGTAGCAATTTGCCAACCACAGGAACGTAGGGGAATAGGTAGATAATCGCCAGCCCACCGAGCGTCATGGCATAAACGTGCCATGTTACATTGGTTAGCTCTGGTAATTGCGCCATAAAAATCAGAATCGCCAGCGCGTTAACAAACCCCGTCACGACCGAACGTGATACAAAACGCATCAAATCGCCCAGTTTGAGGTAACCGGCCAGTATTTGTAGAACCCCGGTCAAAACAGTGGCTGCCAGTAGATATTGCAAGCCATGCTCTTTGACTAAAGTGACCATCAAGAGTGCCATTGCTCCAGTGGCTGCTGAGATCATGCCGGGTCGTCCACCGACAATTGAAATGATCACGGCAATACTGAATGAAGCGTAAAGGCCGATTTTAGGGTCTACACCTGCGATGATAGAAAAGGCTATTGCCTCAGGAACTAATGCTAACGCAACGACAGTGCCAGCTAGAACATCCCCTCGCACATTGGAAAACCAATCGCGCTTAATATTTTGTAGCATACTTAATCTCTAAAAAATGAAATAAAAAGGTGAGTTGTGAGAGGTAAAGATCAATCTAGGGCGGCGTAAGCAGCATTCGCAACATCTCTTGGTTGATTTTAAAAATGTGATCCTAATCATTGATGTGGTGTAGGTCAACCAAACGATCACTATTTGTATTGCAGTCGTCGATTCCTCCCGTTGTCACGGTGTTTTTCAAGCGCTGCCCGTCGTACGCGAGGATAGTTCTGGTGTTTGACTTTTATTCTTTTGCTCCTTACACTTGAACATATTCGATATTCCATATGTATTGTTTATGTGCCGCAGTTTATCTTTTTATAAATCCTTGTCTGAAGAGACGAGGCTTAAATCCTTGCTGTTGATGAAGCACAAAGGGCAGTTGTGTGTGTGTGATTTAATGAATGCGTTGCAATTAAGTCAGCCTAAGGTGTCACGCCATTTAGCAGAACTGAGAAAAAATGAATTAGTGATTGATGAGCGGCGCGGCAAGTGGGTGTACTACCAAATTAATCCTGAGCTGGAAAGTTGGATGGTGCAGATATTGGACATCACGCTGAGCCACAATGCTGCATTGATTGCGCAAGAGCTAACGCGCATTGCTCACCCATCTTGCCAAAGTGAATGAAATTTTAGCGTTGCTATTTCGCCATGGCTGTAAGTATAAAGTTGTGCGCGGCTCCCTTTTAGACTTACCGAGAGATGTGATGTATGAGTGAATTACCTGTCTGCGCAGAAGCCTCTGCAGCCGAAAAAATGAGTTTTCTCGATCGCTATCTAACCTTGTGGATTTTCCTTGCGATGGGGTTAGGGGTAGCGATCGGTGTCTTCTTTCCGCAAGTAGCGCAATGGAATGAAAATATGTCGGTCGGTTCGACCAATATTCCGCTGGCGATCGGTTTGATTTTGATGATGTATCCACCGCTGGCAAAAGTGAATTACAGCCTGCTAGGTGAAGTGACTCGTGATAAACGCGCCATCACACTCTCTTTAGTGATGAACTGGATTGTCGGGCCTATCTTGATGTTTGCATTGGCGATCATTTTCTTACGCGATTATCCCGGTTATATGGTCGGACTGATCTTAATTGGTCTGGCGCGTTGCATCGCAATGGTGCTGGTATGGAATGATATTAGTGGCGGTAATAAAGAGTACGGCGCAGCGCTGGTGGCGCTCAATAGCGCATTCCAAATCGTCACCTACAGTTTTATGGCGTGGCTATTTATTACTGTTTTGCCGCCATATTTTGGGCTAGAGAGTTTTGTAGTTGATATTACCATTCTCGATATCGCCGAAAGTGTACTGATTTATTTAGGTATCCCATTTTTAGCTGGCTTTTTGAGCCGCAAATGGTTGGTGGCCGCGAAAGGTGAGCAATGGTACAACGAGGTATTTATTCCGCGTATTTCACCGATTACGCTGGTGGCACTACTAGCGACGATAGTTTTGATGTTCAGCCTGAAAGGCGGGATGATCATTGAACTACCGATGGACGTGATACGCGTTGCCATCCCTTTAGTGATTTACTTCTTAGTGATGTTTTTTGTCAGCTTTTTCATTGGTAAAAAACTGGGTATTCCTTACGATCAAAATGCCTCAATTGCTTTTACCTCATCAGGCAACAACTTTGAACTGGCGATTGCGGTCTCCATTGCCGTGTTCGGTTTAAATTCCGATCAAGCATTTGCGGGTGTGATTGGGCCCTTGGTTGAAGTGCCGGTGTTGATTGCCTTGGTCAACGTTGCGCTGCGTATGAAAAAGAAATACTAGCGCTCTCTGAGTCCGAACTTCAGGATATTTTTCTCATTAAATTTCATAACCGTAGACTGTTTTGAAAATGTGAAATGTTTGTGAATGAGTTAGAAACGTCATCTATGTTCTGCTACGCACGAACTCTTGATCCCAATGTTGCGATGCATCGGGGTATGATAGGCGTATCAAAAATAGATCTATTGGGAAATCGATTGTAATCAAAATGCAACAAAAGCCCTGCAACATACCATCAGCTATTTTACTGCTCGCTTTAGCATTGTTCTCTGAAGTCAGCGGTAACTTTTATTTAGCGGTAACTTTTCTATTGACAGCGATTTCTTTTTATATGATACATATGTACATCCGCATATGCAGAGATAAGTAAAATGCTACCTCATCAGTTTTTTAAATTGCTGTCCGATGAAACACGGGTGCGCTGTTTACTCATGATTGCACGCGAGCAACGAGTGTGTGTCGGCGAGTTGACACAAGCGTTAAATGAGAGCCAACCGAAAATTTCTCGCCATCTGGCTCTACTTCGTTCCAGTGGCGTGGTGGTTGATACAAGGCAAGGCCAATGGGTGTTTTATCGGTTATCGGACCAACTACCCGGATGGATGAAAAAACAAATTCAAGGGCTGGTGGGATCCAACTGCCTGAAAAAAGAATACCAACAAGATATGCAAAGGCTGGCAGAGATGGAATCTCGCCCAGAATGCTGTGTTTAGAAGGGATAAAAGGAAATAAAAATGTCTATTAAAGTCGGAATTAACGGGTTTGGTCGTATTGGCCGTTTAGCATTAAGAGCCTCATTTGATTGGCCAGAGATCGAATTTGTGCAGATTAACGACGTTGCGGGTGACGCGGCGACCTTGGCTCATTTGCTCGAATTTGATTCAATACAAGGCCGTTGGCATCACCAAGTGACAAGCGACGGTAATGCGATCATTGCCAACGGTAAGGTTATTCGTACCTCACAACAAAAAGCGATCAATGATGTGGATTGGTCTGGTTGTGATGTGGTCATCGAAGCAACAGGCAAACACCGCAAGTCTGAGTTTTTGAATCAGTATTTAGCACAAGGTGTAAAACGCGTGGTGGTATCGGCCCCGGTGAAAGAAGCGGGGATTGCCAATATCGTGGTTGGGGTCAATGACCACATCTTTGATCCACAAATACATCAGATTGTTACGGCCGCTTCTTGCACAACCAACTGCATTGCGCCTATCGTCAAAGTGATTCACGAGCAACTGGGTATTGAACATTCCTCGTTTACGACCATTCATGATTTAACCAACACGCAAACCATTTTGGATGCACCGCATAAAGATCTACGCCGCGCTCGTGCGTGTGGTATGAGCCTTATCCCGACCACAACCGGTTCTGCGACAGCGATTGTGGAAATCTTCCCCGATCTGAAAGACAAAATTAACGGTCACGCGGTGCGTGTGCCGCTAGCCAATGCCTCGTTAACCGACATTATTTTTGATGTGAAACGCGATACCAGCGCGGAAGAAGTCAACGCGCTACTGAAAGCCGCTTCAGAAAATGAGCTCAAAGGCATTCTCGGTTTTGAAGCGCGCCCACTGGTGTCGATTGATTACAAAGGCGATCAACGCTCAACGATTGTCGACGCACTCTCGACCATGGTGGTGGGCAAGCGCATGGTGAAAATTTACGCTTGGTATGATAACGAAATGGGTTACGCAACGCGTACCGCAGAATTAGCACGCAAAGTCGGTTTGGCATAAAGGAGCAAAGAAATGACACATCCTACATGGGAACTGCCTGTTGCAGAAAACAGCGCTGGTTTGGTATTGACGCCTTGCCCGGGGACAAAAGATCTTCCTCTGGTTGAGAGTATTGAACAACTGACATCTCAAGGTGTTACCGTTGTGGTGACGGCTCTAAGTCACGAAGAGATGCAAGAGAAAGGTGTTGGTGACTTGCCTAAAGTGGTTGAACAAGCGGGGCTGCAATGGTTTCACGCCCCAATTGAAGATGATTGCGCACCCGACCACCAGTTTCAAACGCATTGGCAAAGTATCTCCCCGTCACTTCATCAGGCGCTTGCCAAGGGAGATAAGATTGCCATGCATTGCATGGGTGGATCGGGTCGTACTGGTTTACTTGCTGCTCATTTATTGCTGGAGAAAGGTTGGGAACTGCAAAACATTATTACTCACGTTCAATCATTAAGACCGGGTGCGTTTACCAAAGATGTACAAGTTGAGTACATCAAACAATTTGTTAATCAATAACAGTCCCAAAGAGCTGCCTTAGGCGGCTCTTTTGCAAAGAGAGTGATTATGCTGTCTCAACTCAACCAAAACGTTCGCCAGTACATGCTAGTGACTTTTAATTATTGGAATTTTACCGTCACTGACGGCGCGCTGCGCATGTTAGTGGTGTTGTATTTTTATGATTTGGGTTATTCGACCTTAGCGATTGCGTCTTTGTTTCTCTTTTATGAATTTTTTGGCGTGGTCACTAACCTGATTGGCGGTTGGCTTGGTGCGCGTTTAGGGCTGAATCGCACCATGAATATTGGCCTTGGCATGCAAATATTCGCGCTCTTGATGCTTGCTGTACCTGCTGCATGGTTAACCATTCCTTGGGTGATGGCGGCGCAGGCGTTATCGGGCATCGCAAAAGATCTCAATAAAATGAGTGCAAAAAGTGCGATCAAAACGTTAGTCCCTGAAAATGCACAAGGGGCACTCTACAAGTGGATAGCCATTCTTACGGGTTCAAAAAACGCTCTAAAAGGGGCCGGCTTTTTTCTCGGTGGCGTCTTGCTCTCTTGGATCGGCTTTCAATATGCGGTAGCGGCTATGGCGGCGGTATTGTTATTGGTTTTTATCGGCAGTTTGCTCAGCTTGCAAGCCGATATTGGCAAAGCCAAAAACAAACCGAAATTTTCAGAGATTTTTTCCAAATCACGCAGCGTGAACATCTTATCAGCGGCTCGCCTGTTTTTGTTTGGCGCGCGAGACGTTTGGTTTGTGATTGCTTTACCCATTTATCTGGGCAGTGTTTTTGGTTGGGATCATAGCGCCGTGGGCGGCTTTTTAGCACTGTGGGTGATTGGCTACGGAGTGATCCAAGGGTTTGCTCCTAAAATAACGGGCAGTGCTTCAGACCAAGTGCCAGATGGGCGCTCTGCGCTCGGTTGGGCGGCGCTATTGGCGCTGATCACAGGTTTAATCGCCTACAGCATTCAAGCGCAGTGGCATCCGGAAGTCGTGATCATCGCGGGGTTACTGCTTTTCGGCGCGGTCTTTGCGATTAACTCATCGCTGCATTCCTATTTAATCGTGAGCTATGCCAAGGGGGATGGTGTATCGCTTGATGTTGGTTTTTACTACATGGCAAACGCGATGGGGCGTTTAATCGGTACCGTGCTTTCCGGGTGGGTTTTCCAACTTTGGGGATTAGCGGCGTGTTTGTGGGTTTCGTTTGGTTTTTTGCTGCTGACCACTCTCATTTCATTGGGGCTCCCGAAAAGCAAAGCTGTGTTGACGAGCGAACCGTAGCTTCACCAGCAGATCACTATTCCAGTGGATGGAGATTGTGATAGAGTCCGTGCTTTATTGAATGAATTGAGTCAGTCACATGAGAGCTTTTGTTGTAAGGGCCCGCGCCGCTTCCACGGATAAACAGACTTTTTTAGCCTCTGTTGGGCAAGAAGCCCACACCGAAATTTTGGCCCACGTACTCATGAACGCTATTTTTACTGCGCAGTCGCATCGTGATGACGTGGTGGTCTACTTAGTGCTGGAAAGTACGCAAGATTTCTCGCGGACTTTATGCTTTGAGTCGAGCCAGTTGCACAATATCGGTGGCTTTCACGAGCAAGCCTTGCTGACCAAAATAGGCCACGCTTTAGATGTTTCTGTGGGTATGGGCAAAGAGCAAACCCGAGAGGTCGAGCAAGGACTCACGGTTGAAACCATCAGTTTTGAAAAGTTGGTGCAACGCCTTTCTGAAAGTTACCACTTGTATTTACTGGATAAAAAAGGCGAAAGTGTCCGTGAGCATCAATTTTCTGACGACAGCTGCTTTTTACTTACTGACCACATCCCGATGCCGAAAAAAAGTTGGAACAGTTTAAAGCGCCTTAATACACAGAAAATCAGCCTTGGGCCTCGAATGCTGTTTGCCTCGCAGTGCATTGTGCTGATCCAGAATGAGTTAGATATTCGCGGTCTTTAAAAAGTCTTTTTCAAACTCATTTTTACTTTTTTTATCTGTGCTTCTTTATCAATTGGGCTGTGCTGATCGGAGTGTAAAAATCGATCCGCATAGTCTTGATAAATCTCTTTTTCTAAAAAGAGTAAGTAAAGCTTCGGATCTATATGGCCAGTGGTGGCCATGGTGGTCATGATCGCGATCGATTCACTGAGCGTTTTGGCCTTTTTATAGGGGCGATCGCTGGAGGTCAGTGCTTCAAACACATCGGCTATCGCCATCACTCGAGCGGGGATCGAAAGCTGCTCTTCACTTAAACCTCTTGGATAACCCGCGCCATCCATTCGTTCATGGTGGCTTCCCGCAATATCAGGAACGTTTTTCATATGTTCAGGATAAGGTAACCGCTTGAGCATCATGATGGTTTGCACAATGTGATCATTAATCATAAAGCGTTCTTCGTTGGTGAGCGTGCCACGGCGAATGGACAAATTATAGAGCTCACCTCGGTTATAACGCAGTTCTCCCGGTTGTAAAATAAAGTTTTCTTGCCACAGATCTTGTGGACGACAACCGTTTACCCAGTGCAACTGATGTACGGGTTTATCATCCAGTAAGCGCTCCATAGTGGGCAATGGTTTTGACTCTCCTGCACGTTGGTTCTCTATCCAAGAAGTACCGAGTTGATCATCTAAGGTGCGCTTCCATTCTCTTTGAGCAATTCGCTCTAAACGGATAAGATCATCATCGCTCATAAACTCACTGCCAATATTGCATTGCGCGACGAAAGCAAATTCCTCATCGAGGATTTGTTGGTTCGTCAGCAACTGCTGCTTGAGATCTGGCTCGTTCTTGCCCTGCGCAACACCTTGCCAGTAGTCCGTTTCAGCTTGACATTTGAGCAGCTCAAAACGCATTCTAATTTCGTGAATTCTGTCGTAGATCGTTTCTAATTTGGTCGCTTTATCAATCACATATTCAGGCGTGGTCACTTTTCCACAATCATGCAACCAAGCGGCGAGAGTGAGCTCTTCCCACTCTTCATTGGTCATGGAAAATTGTGGGAAATAGGTGCGATCGTTTTCCGCCGCTTTAGTGATCATTTTGGTTAATTCAGGAACTCGCTGACAATGGCCGCCCGTGTAAGGGGATTTGGTATCAATGGCTGAGGCGATCAATTCAATAAACGAGTTGAGCATCTTCTTTTGCCGCTGCATTTTGTCGATATTGTCTTTAGCGATTTCGGCAAAACTGAGCAGCTCTCGTAAAAATGCATGTTTGTCTTGCTGATCGGGAGTGATGGCCCGTTCGTAGCCTAGGTTTAATACGCCAACCAACTGCTTGTCTCGGTTGAGCAGTGGGAAAAGATAAAGATCAGAATTATACAGCTCATCTTTATGCTTACGCATCGAATTATCGGTTTTAGATAAGTGAACCGTTTGGCCTTTACGCAGTTCAGAAAGTAGCCACGGCATCTCTTGAGACAACTGATTGATATCAAGCTTAAAGGGAATGATGGCGTGGTTTGCTGCGGTGATAAATTGGTTATTTTCGTTGGCATAAGTGTAGAGCAAAATAGTTTCAGCTCGAGTGATCAAATAGCTTTGATGGGTAATCGTTTTGGCCAACACACCGAATTCTTGGTTGCTGGCAGTTTCGCGTAATAGTCGCAGCAAGTCGTGCAGTGTATGTTCCATGAGCTCTATCGATTGGGTTAAATTGGCAACTTCGCGGATCCGGCTTTTTGGGTAGCGTGTCTTTTTAAATTCAAAGCGCGTGATGTTGTCGGTCAATTGCACTAGGTTACCTAAAGGGCTGGCGAGCCTTTGCGCCACAAAACCAACCACTGCAAAAGCGATAGCGAGCATGATTAACGCGACAAAAATCTGCTGATCTCGCATCGAGAGCAAATCTGCGATCAAATCGTCTTGCGGTACCGCTTCTGCCAGCAACAAGCGTACATTGTCGTTTAAAAGTACCGGCGTTAACGTCACCGACCACGTTGTGCCATTCATATTGACCGTTTCATACAAAGTTTGGCTGCTGACCCGATTCAATATTGGTGCAAAAGTACTTTGCTGCAGCTGCTGTGCAATCTGTGAAGGATCTTGTTGTAGCTCGAACTTAGTATTGTGTTGGGCGAGTGGTCTAAATTGATTATCGAACAAAATGAGCTGAGCACTGTCAGAAAAACCCATCGTACTCATCTGTTTTGACAGTGAGTCAAGCGTGAAATCAGCGCCAAGCACACTCTTTCCATCGGTCGATCTACGTGACAGTGTGACGCCGCTCGTTTGTAGGAAGAAAAAGAAATAAGGTTCCGTTAAGCGTATCGCGCCATCTTGACTTGCCGAGGTAAACCAAGGACGCACGCGAGGATCAAATTTATTATTGTTATCTTGTTTGTCGAGCAGGCTTTCAAGGTTCTGGTCTAAATAGATAAAGCGGTTAGTGCCATCAACTTGAGTGTAATGGGCCAATAGCTGAGCTTGCGCGGGGGCATCAAAACGCTGTTTGGCTTTATCAAAGCTCAGCGAGCGAAATGTAGTACAAGCTCCGGCTTCGTCACAATAATAGAGCGCGACCAACTGTGGATTACGTTGGAAGGTCAGCCAAACGGTGGCGAGTTGGCGTGGGTCCGAGATGACTTTATCCGGTTGATCAATTACGTTACTAAAAGCTAAAAAATCGAGCGTAGTCAAGATAGGTGCGGCACTTTGTTTAAATGCTGATTCCAGTTTTTTGCTGTTTTCGCTACTTAATCCTTGTGCACTTACCGTCAGTAGTTGCTGACTATGGTGATAACTTATGCCAATCAATACAATGCCGATCACCATGGCGAGCACTAAAAAGAGACTCGTAATGTGAATGCTCAGTGAGTAACGACGTCGTTTCATAACCAACTCCGAATTGGATGACATTGCTAAGTATTGTTCAATGTGGGTAAGTTGCAAAAAACCATTTCACATCGGTGTGTGTTTATCCGGTCAGAAAGTGTCGATATGGTGAATATATCGCCCTTAGATTGAAGTGCCATCAGCGAGGCTGTTACACTGAAGCATCGCTGTTGGAATGGAATAATTAAAATGAATCTTGTCGTTGATACTCATACTCACACTTATGCAAGTGGTCATGCATACAGCACGCTTATTGAAAACGCGCGTTCAGCTAAAGAAAATGGATTGGCAATGTTTTGCACAACCGATCATGCGCAGTCGATGCCTGGAGCGCCGCATTATTGGTTCTTCTCCAATCAACGTATTTTGCCGCGCTTTTTAGACGGTGTTGCCATTATCCGAGGCATTGAGTCCAACATCATGAATCGTGCTGGCGAGATTGATGTTCACCCTTCTGTTGATCAAAACTTAGATTGGGTTATCGCCAGTTTTCATGAGCCCGTATTTCAGCCTGCCGATAAAGCGGCGCATACCGAAGCGTTAATCAATGTGATTAAAGGTGGACGAGTGGATGCGCTAGGGCACTTAGGTAACCCTAATTTCGATTTTGATTTTGATGAGGTGATCGCCTGCGCCGCCCAGCATCACGTTGCGATAGAAATTAATAACAGCACCTTAAAAGGACACAGCAGGGTAGGGAGTGTCGATCGCTGTTATGAAATTGCTAAGGTGGCGAAAGCGCATGGTGCTTATGTTACCACTGGCAGCGATGCCCATTTTTGTCAAGATATCGGCCAACTTCAACTGGCCAGTGAACTGCTTGAGAACGTTGGTATTGCTGCTGAGAAAGTGATTACGCACAGTGTCGAGCAGTTTCTGGCCTTTTTAGCACTGCGCGGGCGAAAAGCGATCGCAGAATATCAAACACTATAAGCCGTAAAGAGGTCATAAAAAATGACAAAAATTTGTCCCTCTTTTATCTTGAGATCCATTAAACTTGGCACTTCTTGCCAGAATAAAAAGAAATAATTATGAAAAAAATAATGATATTAACAGCTTGCGCATTATTTGCGGCTAGCGTGTCGGCGGCTAATGTTGACTTAAAACAGAACATGAAACAAATGAAGCTTGAATTTAAACAAGCGGCAGAAGCTACCAGCGTTGAAACAATGCAAGCACCCATTGAGAGATTAAGTCAGTTGGTTGAAGAGTCAAAACGAGGAAATTATCCACCGGAGAAGCAAGATCTCTATTTAGAAGGGTTTAATAAGCTTTCAATGGCATTAGACAAAATCGAAGTGGATCTTGAGCAAGGAAATTTAGAGCAAGCTCAACAAACGCTGCGGACGGTAGACGAACTGCGTGTTGAATACCACGAGCAGCGTAACCCAAGTATCTGGAAGCGCTTATTTGGTTAATCAGCTTTGTGGCCCCCTCACGATAACGTTGGATTAGTTATAACGTTCAATGGTTCGTGGGGTGGTCGCTGCCTGAAAACTGAGCTTGTAAGAAAGGCAGCAGTAGTAAGCCGATCACAGCGGCGCAAACAGAAATGGTGACAAAAAAGCCTCGCCATTCGAATTGCTCGACAATAATGGCTAACGGGTAACCGGCGAGCGCTGCGCCCATATACGCAAATAACCCCACAAACCCAGTTGCTGCGCCAGCCGAATCTTTGTGAGAACATTCCGCGGCGGCCATACCAATTAACATTTGTGGGCCAAAGACAAAAAAGCCAATCGTAAAAAAGCCAGCGGCTTGGAATACAAACCCCGTTAACGGCATCAGCCACAGCGCTGCTACCGAAAGAAAAATGCCCATTGAAAAAATCAGGTTCATTGGCCCACGGTTGCCGCCAAACAGTTTGTCTGAGCCCCAGCCTGCGACTAACGATCCAATAAACCCACCGACTTCAAACAGCGAAAGCGCGCCATTAGCCGTGATCAAATCATAGCCTTGTTGCTCGGTAAGGTAGATATTTCCCCAATCATTGATGGCAGTACGCACTATGTAGACCAGTACATAGCTCAAGGCGAGTAACCAAATGTACTTATTTCCTAACACATATTTGTGCAAGATCTGTTTAGTGCTAAGGCCGAGGCCTTCATTTTCTTGCGCCAGTTCAAGGGCGTCATTACGCCATTGACCAACACTGGGTAAACCTTGGGTCATTGGTTTATCACGCAATCGCCAACATAAGAAAACCCCACCAATAACGGCTAAACAGCCCGGTACAATAAAACCTTCGCGCCAACTAAAATGGAAAGTGAGAAAGCCAACCAGCAATGGGATCAACGCGCCCCCCACGTTATGAGCGGTATTCCATAACGCCCACCAAAAACCACGTTCAGAGCGCGAATACCAAGTTGTCAGGAGTTTAGAGCAAGAAGGCCATCCCCAACCTTGGAACCAAGCATTGAGCACCCAGAGTAAGATGAACATACTGATTGAGCTTGAAAAGCCAAACAGAATATTGATAAAACCCGTTGCCATTAACCCTAGGCCCATAAAATAGCGCGGGTTGGAGCGGTCCGACAAAATCCCAGACAGAAATTTTGAGATACCATAGGTGATGTAAAACAACGTGCCCATGATGCCAATATCACTCTTATCTAAACCGAGGTCAGCAATCATCGCGGGCATGGCGTAATTCAAACTTTTACGCGTGAAGTAGAAAAGCGCATAACCGACATACATCGCCATCATGATGTGAAAGCGCCAATAACGGTACTGCTGGTTAACCTCTTGCGCTGATGCAAGAAGCGGTTGCGGTGGTTGAGAGCGTAGAAAATTTATCATAGTGCTTTATATTCCACGATTATAAGTGGGGCAGTGTGACGGTAAGCTGAGTGCCATTCCCGCTTAGATCGTGGTTGGCTGTTGTAGACTGACAGTGGCTAATAATCTGAAAGTGGCCACCCAATGCCTCGACTCGCTCACGCATCCCCCGTAAACCAAAGCCGTTCAGCTGCGCTTGTGCTTTGAAACCGATGCCATCATCGTGAATGCGCAGTGTGACATCACTTGCCAACGAAAACTCAATCACAATGTGGCTAGCTTCTGCGTATTTCAAGGCATTATTGAGCGCCTCTTGGCACAATCGATAAAGGGTCACCTTGGTGGCATCACTTAACTTTTGCAGTTGAGCGGTTGAATTCCCCGTCCAAACCACTTGGGTTTTAATGCCGTGCGTCTCAAATTCAAGGTCACGCAGCAGTTGATCCAGTGCTTCGACTAGGCCTAAATCATCTAAGGTTTTAGGGCGTAAACGGGTTAGCAAACTTTTAGTTGTGTCATAAACATTTAAAGAGAGAGACTCAATGGTTTTAGCACAATGGCTGGTGACGGGCTGAGATTCGACGCGTTGAATAATGCTGGCTTGAGTACGGATAGCGGTAATGTTTTGACCGATCTCATCGTGCAGCTCGCGAGCAATATCGCGTCGAACAGATTCTTCAGCTTTGACTAATTGGCGGGACAAATTTTGGTTACGATCAAGCTGTTGGCGCAGCTTGGTGTTGAGATCTCTTTGTCGCTGCACACCCATTCCCAGCAAAATGCCGGTTAAACTTTGTGCTGAAAGAGAGAGCAGGAGATCAGTGACTTCCATATTAGAGACACCACTACGAGCCGCGATCAATGCAATGCTATTGAGCAGAGTGCCGAGCAATGCACCTTGCCAGCCGTAGCGAAAAGCGAGCAAAATGATCGGGATGGCTAAACAAAATGGCGCAAAACGCCGAAGCTCATCAGGTAAACCAATTTGCAGCGCAATGCTTAAAATAAATAGTAAAGAGTAGAGTAAGACGTGACGCGTGCGAAATTCGATATGACGAGAGACTAAGTTCGCCGTCAGTGGAACCCAAGTGCTTTGGAAAAGATAATTCCATATCAAATAGCAGCTTGGCACAATCATTAAGCCAGCTGTGATGCTGACTAACATCACCATTGACGCGGTATGGCCGTGGTAGGTGGTGGCCAGCGTATTAATGATAGCGCTGGCGAGGATCAACCCGCCCATCACAATAAAGCGACGCCACTGACTTCCGTGGTAGTAGCGCTGGGCGAGCAGGTTTAAGGGCAGCGTTGCGATACTGGCGGCGAGTACGGTCAGCCATTGAGGTTGTTCCATTAGCATGGCGAGCGCAATCGTCAGCCACCATTCTGCACCATAAATCGCGGGCCAGTAACGTTGTGGACTGTGCAGCGCAGTGCCTAAACGCAGAGCAAAAGGAAAGAAGAAGATCGCCAGTTCCGGATCGTTGACAAAATAGTAGGCGATAACCCACAAGCAAAACCAACTGCAAGAGAGCAGAAACCAAGCGCAGAGTGACGTAATAAAATAGCGTGGCATTAGAATGAGTCAGAAAAATATTTCGCTAAGGCCACGTTATTACTCACACCTAACTTATCCATGGCATTGGCGCGATGGACATGAATGGTTTTGTGGCTAAGCCCAAGCTCATTAGCGACCGCTTTCACATCCAGCCCGGCAGCCAGCATTTCACTGATTTGTCGCTCACGTTTGGTCAACTGTGCCAATAGCTTTGCCTCGCGCTTGGGAGAGGTGAGTTTAAGCGCAATATCGGGTGTTAAGTAGCAACCACCATGGGCGCTGGTTCGTACGGCTTGGATGAGTTCATCTGGGCTACAACGTTTGCTTAAGTAGCCTCTTGCTCCAGCCTCCAAGGCTTTTTCGACCATGGCCGCGGAATCGTGAACGCTCAGCATAATGCAAGCTATCCCTGAGGGTAGATCTTGAAGCAGCGACAGCCCGCTTTCATCAGGCATTGAAATATCAAGAATACAGACGTTTGCCCCCGTGCCGGGAAGCCCTGCGCGCGCCTCGGCCGCCGAGCTAAATTGGCCGACCACTTGGATGTCGTCTTCAAGGTTCATGAGTTGGGCAAAGCCTGAACGTACCACGATATGGTCATCCACTAGTGCTACTTTGATCATCACAATCCCCACTGTTTATATTGCCTGAGTAAAAAGGGAGCTTAAACTAACGCCACAGAGGCAATTAAACAAGTAATATATCCCTTTGTTATGGGTGCCATTATAGAGGAGTCTAGCGCGTCAAAAAGGAAAGGGTGACACAATAAAACGCGACACACTCATAAAAGAGAATATCGCGTTTGATTTTGTTGGGAGCTAAGCGGCAGCGGCAGCCAGCTTTAGCCTTTTCTCATGGCGGATCTTACGCTCTTCAGCGATTGCGACAAAGGCTAACAATACAATACAGATCATCGCTGAAGTGTCGAGCGCAGCAAAGGTGCCCTTCCAGCCTGTAAGGCCAAAAATCGGTGTACCGTCGGCGATCATACCTAGGCCAAGTTTGGCAAAACTATCACCAATTAAGTAAGCAAAGGTGCCCTTAACGCCATCGGCGACACTGATCGCTTTTTTCGGCACAAAGCCAACCGCAGCAACACCAATCAGTAATTGTGGGCCAAAAACAAGGAAACCTAGCACAAACAGTGACCCGAGATACATAAACTCGCTGGTGGCGTGCTGATAGAATTCGAGCGCAACAATGATGAGTCCCAGAGAGACACAGGCGACCAAAGCTCGGCGGCCATTAGCAAGATCGGACAGATAACCCCACATTAAAGTGCCGACTAATGCGCCCACTTCAAAGAGAGTGAAGCCTGAAATGGCCGCTTCTTTTGACAAACCAAGTTCTTGATAGGCATACACAGTAGACCACTGGTCGATGCCGATACGCACGATGTAGAGGAAGATGTTGGCAAAGCAGAGTAACCAAATCACTTTGTTTTTCAAAATGTATTCAACAAAGATCTCACGTTTGGTCATTTGGTTTTCTTCCGCAGCAATATCTTCCTCACTGACCGCTTCATCAAACAACTCTTCGACCGTACCTAAACCGTATGCTTCAGGAGAGTCACTACCGTAACGCAAACCAATGAAACCCACCACTAATGCGATGATTGATGGGAACACAAACATGCCCACAACGTGACCATTAAAGAGATAGTTTGCACCAAACAGTGCTACGCCTGCCGCACCTGCGCCGCCGACATTGTGCGACATATTCCATAAACCTAAGTAGGTGCCGCGTTTATTTTTGGGCGTCCATTTGGTGATAGTGGAGTAGCTTGATGGCCCACCAGTACTTTGGAAAAAACCGCTTAGCGCATAAAAAGCAACCATTAGGAAAATGCTGACGCTTGAACCGCCCATGCTCATGCTAAATCCAAGCATTGCAATACCAGAAAGGATCAGCATAAAAGGTAGGAACTGTTTCGTGTTCTTGCCATCGGCGTAGTAAGAGACCACTGTCTTACCAATCCCGTAAGTGATGGAGAAACCAAGACCAATCAGCCCTAGCTGTGTCATCGACAAGCCGTAGGTTGAAATCATATCGTTTTGTGCAACGTTGAAGTTTTTGCGCACTAAATACATCGCCATGTAGCCAATAAACACCACAAGGTATGATTGTAAAAATGGTTTGAACCACATTTTACGGCGTTCTGCTGCGGGGAGATCGAGGGTCGGTAGCCGAACCTGTTGCAAAAGTTTTAGCATGTGAAATCCTTAGAAAATCACGTCAAAGAAATCTCTGCTGTCAGTCAATTCACACCAGAGTCGAATGGCTAGCAACCGTCTGGCTGCATTATAGAGTGATTGTAAAAATCGGCTTGGCGATTGACTTGAGGGCATGGCCTAACTGAGTTAGGAATATTTCCTAGTTTGGGTAGATTGATAGACAAAGCGTGAATGGAGTCACATTGATATGCATCTTGAAACGTCGTCTTTAAGCTAACGATTTGTAGCGAACTTGAGGGTATTTGTTAAGTTTTTAGCGCTGCCGCACTGTTATTTTTATCATTGCGTTATATAGTGTCGACAAGAAAAAATTGAGTGTTGCTATGATTCGCCTAAACCGTTTTAACAGAATAATGTTGCTCACCAGCGCGCTCAGTTGGGTGTTGGTGTCGCTTATGCCTGTAATAAATGCGCATGGCAATACGGCGGGGGTTTGGGCCACACTGTGCACCATTAATGGTTTTGAGCTGGTTCAAATTGAAGAGGGAAAAGTACAGACACAGCATACGAAACCCTGTCCCTTTGCTCATTTCTCCACCTTTCATCAAGATTCACTTCCAACGACACCTTTACTGACACGACTGAACTTGTTTGTTTCAGACAGCTACACTTTTTTGGCTCTAAGTGTACGATTTGAAAAACAAGTTCCTCGTGCGCCACCATTATTTAATCTGTTGTACTGGCGTTAGAAAATAGCCTTGATTCCTTCTTCTATTCACTATTCAGAATAAAGCTCTAACGGTAAACCATCTGGGTCGGCGAAAAATGTGTATTCGCGACCAGTGAACTCATCAACGCGGATGGGCTCGACGATGACGCCTTTTTCCTCTAAATACGCTTTGACTTCACTGACACTGTCCACCACAAACGCTAAATGTCGTAGCCCTTGAGCTTCAGGGAAGCTTGGTCTTGGTGGTGTATTTGGAAATGAGAACAGCTCAATTTGTCCGCCATCGGGCAGAGCAAGATCCAGCTTGTATGAATCGCGAGCGGTGCGGTAATTTTCAGCAATAACAGGTAGCCCTAAGATCTGAGTATAAAACGCTTTGGAACGTGCGTAGTCTGAACAAATAATTGCCGCGTGGTGGATTCGTTTTAGCATGATTACCCTTTATTTGTTGAGCTGGCTGACCAAATGTTCAGTGACGTAATCAATGAACACCCGCAGCCTTGCTGGCATGTACTTTGTTTGCGGATATTGCATGGCAATCGAGCCGTAGTAATTACTTTTGATCGTCCAATCGGCTAATAGTCGGACGACGCTGCCTTCAACGAGCGCTTGCTGAATGACAAAATCATGGAAGATGCCGATACCTAAGCCATTTTTCACGCCGTTCAAACGCATTTGTGAGTGGTTTACTGCATAGCGGCCTGAGACGGCCACCGTATGGAACTCATCTTCTTTATGAAAATCCCAGAGATGGTCACGCTCGGTTTCGGCAAGATACAAGCAGTCGTGATCCGTTAATTCGATAGGGTGGATTGGCGTGCCTCTGGCCGCTATATATTCTGGGCTGGCGCACAACACTAAGTGGGTTTTGCCAATTTCACGCAATACCAAGTTTTCATCTGGCTTATCAGTCAGTTTAAACGCCACATCAATATTGTGTTTGAATAAATCGATCGCACCATCTGCAGCTCTCAGCTTAAGTTGAATTTCAGGGTATTGAGTTAGAAAAGGAAGCACAAGGGGTTGCAGAACTGAGTTCAAAAATGCTTCAGGTGCAGCAACAGTGAGTGCGCCTGCAGGTTCGGTGTGGTCAGAGGTGGAAAGCTCAACCGCTTGCTGCGCAGCGTTGACCATCAACAGACTTTGATCATAAACGCGCTTTCCTGCCTGAGTGATTAAGAGTTGGCGCGTGGTTCGCTCAAATAACTTCACTGATAGCGCTTGTTCTAAACGGGTAATCAATTTACTTAATGCCGAAGGTGTTACCCCTAGCTTTTGAGCGGCTGCCGTAAAGCTACCTTCATTGACGACGAGAATGAAAGCCGCTAAATCAGGCAGCAGGGCGATAAGACGATGCGTGATCATAATTGTATTTGTGCCTGAAGTTCACGAATGGTTTTCCATGTCATGGGATAATAGTCGTAAATGGGATCAACTAAAATACCATTAAGCGATTTTACAGTGTAAATGAAGGATCTATTTTCGTTTAGGCTGCCCTACACCATAGCTATTGCGCTATATAAAAATAAGGACGTAGCAATGTCTTCTGCATTTTATCAACAGATCCAAAACCAGCTTGAGGAAATCAAAGCGGAAGGTCTGTATAAATCTGAACGTGTGATCATTTCGCAACAACAAGCGGCGGTCGAGATTTCTACTGGTGAAGAAGTGTTGAACTTCTGTGCCAACAACTACCTTGGTTTGGCCAATCACCCTGCGCTGGTTGAAGCGGCGAAGCAAGGCATGGACAGTCACGGCTTTGGTATGGCTTCGGTACGTTTCATCTGTGGTACGCAAGATATCCATAAGCAACTGGAACAGAAGCTCTCTCAATTCTTAGGTAAAGAAGATACGATTCTTTACACCTCATGTTTTGATGCAAACACCGGTTTATTTGAAACTATTTTAGATAAAGAAGACGCGATTATCTCTGACGCGTTGAACCATGCCTCAATCATTGATGGTGTGCGTTTATGTAAAGCAATGCGTTTTCGTTACTCCAACAACAACATGGAAGAGTTAGAACAGCAGTTGATCGCAGCCGATGCGGCGGGCGCTCGTAATAAGCTCATCGTAACGGATGGCGTATTCTCAATGGATGGCGTGGTAGCTAATTTACCCGCAATTTGCGACTTAGCCGATCGATATAACGCGCTCGTCATGGTGGATGATTCACACGCGGTTGGATTTATGGGTGCAAATGGCCGTGGCACGCATGAATACCATGATGTGATTGACCGTATTGATATCATCACCGGTACCCTTGGTAAAGCCATGGGTGGTGCTTCAGGTGGCTACACTTCCGGTAAAAAAGAGGTGATTGATTGGCTTCGTCAACGTTCACGTCCTTATTTATTCTCTAATTCGGTTGCGCCAGCGATTGTTGCAGCATCGATTCGCGTGCTGGATTTGCTAGCAGAAAGCGCCGCGCTTCGCGACCAACTTTGGGATAACGCTGCGCATTTCCGTACTCGAATGGAAGGCGCGGGGTTCACTATGGGTGGCGCGGATCACGCCATCATCCCAATTATGCTCGGCGATGCTATCGTTGCAGCAGAGTTTGCAGAACGAGCATTAGCTAAGGGCATTTATGTTGTTGGTTTCTCGTTCCCTGTTGTGCCCAAAGGCCAAGCTCGTATTCGTACACAAATGTCAGCCGCGCATAGCCGCGAGCAACTCGACCACGCCATTGATGCGTTTATTGCTGTTGGCCAAGAAATGGGGCTCATTAAATGAAAATTAAAGCATTATCCAAACTCAAACCAGAGCAAGGCATTTGGATGACCGAAGTACCAATGCCTGAACTTGGTCACAACGATCTGCTGATTAAAATTAAGAAAACCGCAATTTGTGGCACCGATGTTCACATCTATAACTGGGATGAGTGGTCACAAAAAACCATCCCAGTGCCAATGGTGGTTGGCCATGAATACGTGGGTGAAGTGGTTGGCATTGGTCAAGAAGTTCGCGGTTTTGAATTAGGTGATCGCGTGTCTGGCGAAGGTCATATTACTTGCGGCCATTGTCGAAATTGCCGCGGTGGTCGTACTCACTTATGTCGTAATACTGTGGGTGTTGGTGTGAACCGCACGGGTGCATTTTCTGAATACTTAGTTATCCCTGCGTTTAATGCTTTCAAGATCCCAGATGGTATTTCCGATGATCTAGCCTCGATTTTTGACCCATTTGGTAACGCGGTACATACCGCATTGTCATTTGATTTAGTCGGCGAAGATGTGCTGATCACTGGTGCTGGTCCAATCGGTATCATGGCGGCCGCAGTGGCGAAACACGTTGGTGCGCGCCATGTGGTGATCACCGACGTGAACGAATATCGTCTTGAACTTGCGCGCAAAATGGGCGTGACACGCGCCGTGAATGTTGCGGAACAAAAGTTAGAAGAGGTCATGAGTGAACTTGGCATGACGGAAGGTTTTGACGTCGGCCTTGAAATGTCAGGCGTACCGAGTGCCTTTAGTTCTATGCTGAAAACCATGAATCACGGTGGTCGTATTGCTTTATTAGGTATCCCACCTTCAGATATGGCGATCGATTGGAACCAAGTGATCTTCAAAGGTTTGGTGATTAAAGGTATCTATGGCCGTGAAATGTTCGAAACTTGGTATAAGATGGCGAGCCTAATCCAATCTGGCCTTGATTTAACGCCTATCATTACTCACCATTACAAAATTGATGACTTCCAAACGGGCTTCGATGCTATGCGCAGCGGGCTTTCTGGCAAAGTTATCCTTGATTGGGAATAATCGAATATTGAAGTTGAAGCGCTCCGGTTGGGGCGCTTTTTTTGAACAGCATTTACTCTGCGACTACAGAATAAACAAGCAAGTTAACGGCGGTGGCAAAACATGGCGCTAGGAGAAAACTAATACCGACGTAAGAAAACGAATAATTTTCAAACGATCACTTCATTTAGCGTACCAAAATAAAAATCCATGTAAATGCAGCAAAGAGTAGTGCAATCAAAACCGCAGCTGATCCTATATCCTTCGCACGGCCACTGAGCTCATGCCACTCACTACCTACGCGATCAACTACAGCTTCCACGGCTGAATTCATAAGCTCAACGATGACAATCAGTACTAAGCTACCGATCATCATTAACTGTTCTAATTCATTGACCGGCAAGAAAAAAGTGATCGCAATTAGAATGATAGAAGCGACGATTTCTTGCCTAAAGGCGGCTTCATTTTTCCATGCAGCCTGAAGGCCTTTCATTGAATAACCTGTAGCGTAAAATAAACGACTTATTCCTGTACGGCCTGGTTTCATAAAGTGAGTAACCTAATAGTTAATAATGAGATAATAAAAATGTCGATAGCTTGAGTTGACTCTCATCTTATTAAAAAGTGCTATCGGATGTAGCATACTGTATCTATCTATTATTTTTCTATATGAAAATTCATTGCCATGTCACTTTTTTGAAATAATACAAAGTTGATGTTATCTCTATTAACAAAAATCGCCATAGTAATGATTAAAATTTAGACGGCCTCTTCAGTCATGAATACTAATTAAAAGTTAAATAGAGCATTAAATACGGATCTTTTTGTAAATACACCCCTGTTACTTAGTCGATTAAACCTGATGAACCTAAGCACTCAGGTTCAATGAACATATTTCTATTTTTTATGTAACAGCATATTTTTTAAATAATTGTGGTCAGTCCAGTGGCTCATTATCACAATGGCGGCTATATGGCTTATCGTTGCCAGCATCGTCAGATTTGCGAGCGCTCCATGCAATTCGCTGAGCCAGTCATTTGCCGATAACATGTCCAGTTGTGTTGCCCAGCCGCTAAGTCCTGTTAGGAGGAGGCCAGACCACAAAATCCAGACCATCACAGCTCCAGCTGGGTTGTGCCCTTCATGGTGATCTTCTTTTGTTTCTATTACTTGCTTTATGTGAATAAACGCATTGTGTATTGAAGGCTTAAAGGCAGACAAGCGAGCAGGGGAATGGACAATAAGACCCCAAATGAGACGAAGGCATATCGTGATCATCAGTAGATAGCCAATCCATTGGTGTGTTTTACTACCTTCTTCTGTTATGAGGTAGTTGGTTAAGAAAGATCCCGCCACAATCCAATGTGTCAAGCGAACAAATAGATCCCATTTGTAAGTTTTAGGCATTTTAGCGTTCCTCTATTTTGTTTATATTATCAAGATTGAAATGGATTTCTGTCGTTTAATTAATCTAAATAAATCCCGCCATTCTTAATTCTGTCAGTGTTCGATAAAGGAATTTGCCATATTAATCTTAAGAAAAACTTAAGACATTTAACGCATGAAGATAAAATAGGCGATAGTTTTTCGTTTTACAAAATGAAATGGAACTTATTTCTTTTATCAATGCCTTAACGTATTATCTAATCATTCATTTAATCTTAATAGTTGTTGAAATTTATGCTCAATAAAATCAAACCCTACTTAGGGCCTCTCTATCCGATTGCTGCCGTATTCGTGGTGGGGCTAGTTATCTTTTTTGTCTCTCGTTTAGGACTGGCTATCTGGCATTTTGAACGGGTGAGTGATGCTGGTGGATGGCTGACCATTTTCTTAAGTGGTCTGCGAGTTGATATTGTTTCTCTTTGTTATTTGCTTATTTTACCAGCGTTGTTATCTAGCCTACTGTCTGGCGATCATGCTGTCGGTCGGGTTTGGCATTGGTTTTTACGTGTGTGGATTACCGGCGGTTTGTGGTTGATTGTTTACATGGAAGCAGCAACACCGCCATTTATTATTGAGTACGATCTGCGACCTAATCGAATTTTTATCGAATATCTCATTTATCCCAAAGAAGTTTTCAGTATGCTTTGGAGTGGCTATAAATTTGAACTTTTCCTTGGTGCCGTAGTTTCCACGTTCACACTTTTTGTCGGTTGGAAATGGAGCAAGCAGCTTGTTTCGAACTTAAGCTTTCCTAAATGGTATTGGCGTCCGCTGATTGCTATTTTTGTTGTGGCTATTGGTATTTTGGGGGCGCGTTCTTCACTGGGACACCGTCCATTAAATCCGGCGATGGTGGCTTTTTCTAGTGACCCTTTGGTGAATGATTTAACGTTAAACTCCTCATTTTCAGCGATTTTTGCTGCCAAACAGATGAAATCTGAAGCGAGTGCTTTCGAGTTTTACCCGAAAATGGATAAGGAGGAGATCGTCCAAGAAATTCGTGCATCCATGAATGTCGACAATAAAGACTTTGTCTCTGCACAACAACCTAGCATGGCAATGCACCAAGCGACCTATCAAGGCCAGCCTAAAAATATCGTAATCCTACTGCTTGAAAGTCACGGTGCACGTTATGTTAGCCGCCTTGGTGGTATCGATGCGTCACCCAATATCGATAAACTGATTGATGAGGGGTGGGCATTCACCCGTTTGTACGCAACGGGAACGCGTTCTGTTCGTGGTATTGAAGCGGTGACCACTGGGTTTTCTCCGACTCCTGCACGTTCAGTGGTCAAATTAGGTAAAAGCCAAACGAATTTCTTTTCAATTGCTGATTTATTAAAGTCTCGAAATTACCACACACAATTTATTTACGGTGGTGAAAGCCACTTTGACAATATGAAGAGTTTCTTCTTAGGTAACGGTTTTGTCGATATGCAAGACTTCCCAACTTTTGATTCGCCTAAATATGTTGGTTCATGGGGCGCGTCAGATGAAGATCTTTACAATAAGGCAGATCAGCAATTTATGAAGATGAGTCGTGAAGGTAAACCGTTCTTTAGCTTAGTTTTTAGCTCATCGAACCACAGCCCATTTGAATACCCTGATAACGTGATTGAACCGTATAATGAGCCAAAGCAAACGGTGGAAAATGCGGTGAAATATGCAGACTATGCGCTTGGACAGTTCATTGAAAAAGCGAAAAAGTCACCATATTGGGATAACACGGTGTTTGTTGCTGTGGCAGATCATGATGCTAGAACACAGGGTAATCAGCCTGTACCAGTCGATTACTTTCGAATTCCAGCGGTGATTTTTGGTGGCGGCATTGAACACCGCATTGACGATCGTCTAGTTAGTCAAATTGACCTTGCACCCACACTGCTTTCTTTGGCCGGTATCAGTAGCCAAAACCCAATGATTGGGTTCGATTTAACTCATGATGTTCCTGCTGAGAAGCAGCGAGTAATGATGCAACGAGATAAAAACTATGGCTATATGACAGCAGACAACCAACTGGTTGTTATTCGGCCTGAGCAAGGTATTTCTACTTATCAATATGATTTTAAATCAGATACCCTGACAGAAAAAGAGTTGGATCCAGAAGTGGTTAAACGTGCTCATGCCAATGCTATGTGGGGAAGCTTAGCGTTTAAAGAAAACTACTACACCGCATCTGATTCATATTGATTATATTTTTATCCACCTACAGCGTTATGCGATAAATCAGTACCCAAAAGTGGCTGAGAAACATAAACTGGTTGGACTTAAACAAGTTTAGCCAGTTTGTGAGACGCAAAATGTTAGAAAAAGAGAACCTGATTAAACTTGCGCGTATGCCAATGCCGTTTGGTAAGTATGCAGGGCGAGCGCTTATCGACTTACCAGAAGAGTATTTGCTGTGGTTTGATAAGAAGGGCTTCCCTGAAGGGGAGCTCGGGCGTTTGCTGCAACTTTGCTTAGCGTTGAAAATTGAAGGATTGGATAGCGTGGTTAAGCCACTAAAGCGTATGTGATCTAGTGGCTAACCGCGTTATTTTTTCATCAGTTTGGCGAGATCGGCAAAGGGGTTATAGGTCGCGCTTTGATGATCGTCTAATCTCGCAACAGGCTCAGCGCCAAATCGGTCGTGGTCTGAATATTTAGAGTGCTCATGATCGTGACAATAGAGGCATAAAAGCTCCCAGTTACTGCCATCTTCAGGGTTATTGGTGTGATCGTGATCTTTGTGGTGTACAGTTAATTCCCGTAAATTTGAATAAACGAATTCACGCGCGCAATTGCCACACACCCAAGGGTAAAGTTTAAGTGCTTTTTCTCGGTAACCGCTCTCTTTACGAGCATAATTGGCACTTGAACCATAAAAATCTGACGACATGTTAATTCCAACTATTGATTAAAAATACTTTTTCGATATTAAAAACCAAAAATCTGCGCTAATCAAAGTTTGTGTGATTTATTTTAATGCACGTCCTCACACCTTAGCGTAAGTGTCACTTTTACCACTCAATCTCAATCGGCGTGCCTTCTTTGACTAGGCTCAAAAATTCATCCATTTCTGAGTTAGTCAGTGCAATACAACCATTAGTCCAATCAAAACTTTGCACATATTCTGGTCGTTGCTTGTCGCCATTTTTTAGACCATGGATTTTTATATCACCACCGGGATTGATGTTTAAGCGCTGTGCATGCACTTCATCTTGATGATTCGGGTAACTGATATGAATCGAACGATAATAGCCAGAATCATTACTGATAGCTTCAAGATAGTATCGACCTTCTGGAGTACGTTGATCGCCTTCTTGCTGTTTATGTCCTTTGGGTTCTTTACCCAAGGCAATTCGATACTCTTGAATGATCTGCTGTCCCGAGATCAAGTACATGCGACGCTTAGATTTATCCACTTTGACCAGATCAATCTCAGCCGCTGCGCTGTTGAGTGAAAAACATAGAAACAAAAGTAGCCTAAAGTATCGGGTCATAAGAGAGTGTCAGTACTGATAAGGTGGCAAATAGAGAGACATTATGCAGCGGAAGAATGAACGTGGCTAGTTGTCAATATTGTCTTGCAAATAAGACAATGCTAAAAATAATAGGGCTAACCATGTAATAAATGGAAACAGAATCTCAAAAATGTAGGTTAACTCTAGGATGTAAAAACATAGAGTGCAAA
This sequence comes from Vibrio anguillarum, assembly GCF_001989995.2. Classification (GTDB taxonomy): domain Bacteria; phylum Pseudomonadota; class Gammaproteobacteria; order Enterobacterales; family Vibrionaceae; genus Vibrio; species Vibrio anguillarum. Next base: position 5,296 of record NZ_JAHGUP010000038.1, on the reverse strand, counting down.
TTTGCGGCCGACTTAACAGCGACCTTTTTAAGAGTTTGATTGCACATGATCTTTTGTCTAATTTTGCAATGAAAATTATTAAAATGTCAGGCCGCTCATATGTTCTCTCGTACTTTACTCAAACAGATTTCTTCTGCTCGCAACCATCGTATGCTCGCGGAAGCAACGTTTGATTTTCTTCAAAGTTTCATTTCTCCCAAATCAATGCGGATCTTTCATGCACCAACATTAAACAAGCGCCATGAGCCATTATTTGAGTACAACTTACCGACAGCTCTGCAAAATTATCCAAATACCTTTTGGAATTGGGCCGCACAATTTGACACCTCTGATGGTCTAATTCCACTAGCGATCAACACCTGCAATTGGGACTACCGTAGTGTGATGGGCGGTGAGTCTTATCTTTTTATGTTAGATAACCACCCTGATTTAAGAACCTATTTGCTGCTTGAGGCAATTGATAACGTCAACATTCATGCGAAAACAGAATCCGGAGAGCTCGATTGTTTGCAACTGATTGCGGCTCGTTGGCAATGTCTTCGCGCGGAATCTGAAGCGGCAAAGGAGTTTAAAAATAGAGATATCCGCGAAGCAAAGTATTTGGATGAAATTAAACAGCGCGAAATGTTCATTGATAACATGAAGTTGGTTCATCAATTAGCGATTGAACTGGCTAACCCAGACAATTTAGATGCGCTGCACAGAGCGGCCGTTGATGTAACGAAAACACGCTTAGGGTTTGATCGAGCCGCTTTTTTAGTTCTTGATATGAAAAAACGTTGTTTTAGCGGAACTTATGGTACGGATGAAAGCGGAAAAACGGTGAGCGAACACCATACCCAATACGATTTGCACCAGCTAGAAGAAAGTTATTTAAGCGGTCTTTCTGATGATACTAAAAGTTTGGTGCTGATCGACGATGCCCCTCTATACACGGCGGGAAATGTGGTGGGACAAGGGTGGAATGGGATGTTAATTCTACGTGATGGTAATGAAACCATTGGTTGGATCGCGATTGATAACTACATTAATCGACAGCCCATAACTGAATACCAAAAGCAGATGTTGGAATCTTTTGGTTCATTGCTTGCGCAAATTTATATTCGCAAGCGTCAGGAGCAAAATGTTCGCATGTTGCATGCGAGCATGGTTGAACTGTCACGTTGTATGACGGTGAGTGACGTGTGCAAATCGGCGGTCAGTTTTGCGATTAACCGCATGGGCATTGATCGGATGGCAGTATTTTTGACCGATAAACACTGCTCGTACATTCAGGGAACGTGGGGAACCGATATCCAAGGCAACATTGTGAATGAATCGTATTTTCGTTCTGGGACCACCAATAATATGATTGTTGATATGGCCAAAGCCAACCCCAATGAGGTGGTGTTTGAAGAGTCAGTCCCTATTTATCATGACAGCAACATTGTTGGTTTTGGCTGGACAGCCATGACCATGCTTACCAACAATGGCGAACCTATTGCTTTTATTGCTGCGGACAATTTGATCCGCCGCTCACCACTGACCTCACAACTGCGAGAAGTGATCCGCATGTTCGCCTCTAATTTAACCGAAGTATTGATGCGCACCAGTGCTCAGCAGGCGATCAGTGAACTGAATGAGAATTTAGAAATTGAGGTGCGTAACCGTACCTATGAGTTACAAAAAGTGAACGACAAACTGGACTTAATGGCCAAAATGGATCCATTAACTCGCCTTGGAAATCGTCGGATGTTAGCTCATTTATTGGAACGCATCGGTTCGAGAGTACAAAATGAGACCGTAAGTTATGGTTTAATTTTGCTTGATATTGATCACTTTGGTTTATTTAATAATTACTACGGTCACTTGGAAGGGGATATTGCTTTGATTCGTATTGGCCATATTCTCAACCAACATGCTCAGGCAGAGAATGAACTCTTTTGCCGAATTGGTGGTGAAGAATTTATATTGTTGGTGGCCAACCGCGATGCAGCAGAAGTGAAAGCGTTGGCTGAAAGCATACGCTTTAGTATTGAACGAGAGCAGATTGAACATAGTGAGAACCCTGATGGTGACTGCTTAAGTGTCTCGATTGGTTACACTATTGCCCAGTACCTTCCCAGTGAACTTAAGTTTGAGGAGATGTACAGCAAAGCGGATAAGGCACTTTACCAAGCAAAAGATAATGGCAGAAACCAAGTCGTTGGTTACTCTGAGCAAAAAAACCATACTCGAAGTGATAAAGTCGCCGCGCCAAATTCATAGTGTTAGCGCGGCGAGTCATGGCAAGGATAATGAGAACAGCAGATTATTCAGTCTGAGAGGTAATATTCAACCGTTGAAACGACGCGTACTTTTTTGATGTAAGGAGTATTGTTATCACGATCCACAATACTAAATTGTCCCTGTGAAGCACGTTTAATCTTGCCAAGTGAGCTTTGCGAATCTTTGGCAAATTTCTCTGCGACTTCTCTTGCTTGTTTGGTCGCTTCTTCAATCATGTCGGGTTTGATTTCATTCAGTCCAGAGAATGAATAATCAACGCGGTTGTTGTAAGGATCTTGATTAAAAACGATGCCTTGTTTTCCTAAATTGCCGAGCTTATTAATGGCCTCGCGCACTAGGTCAACTTGATTGCTGTACACCGTAATGGTTTGGTTCGCTAAATAACGAAACTCGACTAAATTTTCTCCACCATACTGCTGTGCTTTTTTGTCGATCACCGCTGGCGATGATAGCGAGACACTTTTTTCATCAATGCCTTGTTGAGCTAAAAATGCGGTCACCAGTTGGCTCTGCTTTTCAATCGTGTTGAACATGGTGGGTAAATCATTATCGGCCACACTAAATTGGATCGGCCAAACAACTGTGTCGGCGGGATATTCTCGCTCTGATAATCCTTTAACGGTCACCACGCGCTCATACTCTTTATATTTCACAGCCGTTTGCTGCACAAAGTAACCGAGGGTTGCGAGCCCGAGTATTAAACTCAAACCGATGATCAATGAAGCGCTACTTTTTATTTGCATGCCTTGTTTTCCTTTTGTTGGCAACAGTCCCAAAATGACTTGAAGTCACAGCGGTTAGTCGTTTGAATATAACAGCATACCTTAGATTTGAGATTGTGATTTCGACAGCCATTTTCGGTTAGAGTTTTGCCAGCGATTCTAACTTTTTATGCTGGCGCTTAGTTTGCTTTTTTTGAATGGCATCAATCATAGAGATTAACGCTGAGCCATCCCAATCACTTTTCTGAGGTGCGTACAAAGTTTTAAGTTGCTGGTTGACTTGTGCATCTAGTGCGGTTTTCTCTTCATCACTTAATACGACTGAATCGCGCCAGAGGGTGAAGTAATAGCTGATTTTGGCACCATATTGGCTTTGTACAGCTTCTTTTAACTGTTGATATTGGTGGCCTTCAAGCGGTTGATGATGAGCGTTGGTTTCCTGTGTTGCTGTTTGTGGCGCGTTACGAAATGACCAAGCGACTACCATAGTCGCCATCCATAACAGTGCAAAAAATGCGGTAAAGTAGGGCCAGTATCCTGCATCTTTAACGGTGACGGTTTGTACTGTTGGTGGTGTCAGCACAGAGGTGGATGGGTTGAGTAATTCACCTGGCGAAACCTCTAGCTTTAATCCTTTGGCTTGCGCGCTTTGCTGAGATTCGTTTTTGGTGTCCCACCAACTGACGGTGAGATCCGCTAGATCAACCTTACCGACGGTTTTTGGGATGAGTACTTGTTTTAGCGTCATTTGCACATCGCCATTATCTAAGCTTTTAAACTGAGGCTTTTCAGCATAGAGCCGAATTGAGTCTGGATATTGCACTGAGAGGTTAGGCAACTGCGTCTGCGTAAGGCCTTTCACTGTCAGAATCCATTCACGAGTCAACGATTCACCCACTTTGGTTTTAAAGCTCTCGGCGGTGATGATCTGCCCTGTGGCATCTCGCCACGTTTGGTTGAGTGTTAGTTTTGGCGTAGGTAGCCAAGTGCCTTGATAGCTACCCGGTTTCGGCAGTACGGTCAGCGAAAAGGTTTTGGCCGGAATATCGACTTGCAGCAAGCGGGTGCTGCCCGTTTGGTTGTTACCATAGATGAGGCCAGCTTTAAACGCAGGGCCGGATAACGTGAAAGTTCCTGCCTCTTGGGCCGTGACTCTAAATTTTTGGTCTACAACAGTGACTTCAACCCCATCCAATAAGCTTTGGTATTGGTTAGCTTCTCCCTCGGTCGTCAGTTCTAATCCTTGTACAGCGGGTGGCGTAATTTGTGGATTTTGCAGCCTTCTTGGATCAGCTTTGATGATTAGGCGAGCATTGAGAAAAGTGCTTTCACTCGGGTAGAGTTTGCTACGTTCTAGATCGGCTTGTATTTCAACAAGGTCAGATTGCTTGGGCGCTTCACCATCAGCGATAACTTGAATCGCGATCGGTTGAGTAGTAGCGCCATTAACGCTAAAACTAGGAATGGTCAGTATGCCGAGTTTGTTGGCTGCCAACGTTACATTCCATTCACTGCGCGTGCTGCGATCGCCATTGATGATGTTCACCGAAGTACCAAAACTTGGGCGACCGAGAAAAAAATCGTCTTCTAACACCTTAAAGTCGATCGCATCGGTCGATACTTTTTCATCGGCGACAATTCGTAATTGGAATACTTCATTTTTCGCGACCTTATTTTTACTGACGCTGGCGTAAAGTGCAGCCGCGTTAGCGGCCGAGCTCAGTAGAGCAACAGAAACTAGGCTGATAATCGCAGCCCAAAATGAACGCTTGATCGATTTCATACTTACCACTTCTTGCTGTTGTTTTGTGGAGGTTGTGCTTGGTCTTCTTGCCGTTGTCTTGCTTGTAGCAACAATTGTGCTTTGAGTAAGCCACTAGGATCTCGTGCACTTTCGACTTGTTCTAGCTTGCGAAGTTGCGGGTCAATAGTTTGGCTATCGCCTTGCTGTTGCGATTGCTTCTGTGTTTGCTGCTCAGAGGCTTCTTTGTCACTGACTTCATCTTCGTTGTTCATTGATTCATTTGTTTGAGTCGCTTCAGTCTGCTGTTGAGAGGCAGGCGATTCATCCGCCGTGTTGACCTTGGAGCGCTCACTTTGCTCATCTTTACTTTGTGCCGATTGAGGTGAAGACTGAGAGCCGTCGTTCTGCGGTGAGTTATCGCTTTGTTTGTCAGATTTATCTTCTGTTTGTTCGCCATCTTGTTGTTCGTCGTTTTTATTCTGTTCATTATTTTTATTTTCTGAGTGATTTTGATCTTGATTTGGATCGGAAGGCTCACCAGACTGTTGCTGTTGCTGTTGCT
>NZ_JAHGUP010000037.1 GCF_001989995.2 Vibrio anguillarum | reverse complement strand
ATTCAAAGCCTGGCGATGTCCTACTCTCACATGGGGAGACCCCACACTACCATCGGCGCTGTTGTGTTTCACTTCTGAGTTCGGCATGGAATCAGGTGGGTCCACAACGCTATGGTCGCCAAGCAAATTTCTTAATTCGGAAAGCTGTTTCGTTCTCATTCACACATTCAATGTTCTTCAATTGAGCCCACAAAACCCCTTCGGTGTTGTATGGTTAAGCCTCACGGGCAATTAGTATTGGTTAGCTCAACGCCTCGCAGCGCTTACACACCCAACCTATCAACGTTCTAGTCTCGAACAACCCTTTAGGACACTTAAAGTGCCAGGGAAGACTCATCTCAGGGCTCGCTTCGCGCTTAGATGCTTTCAGCGCTTATCAATTCCGAACTTAGCTACCGGGCAATGCCATTGGCATGACAACCCGAACACCAGCGGTTCGTCCACTCCGGTCCTCTCGTACTAGGAGCAGCCCCCTTCAATCTTCCAACGCCCACGGCAGATAGGGACCGAACTGTCTCACGACGTTCTAAACCCAGCTCGCGTACCACTTTAAATGGCGAACAGCCATACCCTTGGGACCGACTTCAGCCCCAGGATGTGATGAGCCGACATCGAGGTGCCAAACACCGCCGTCGATATGAACTCTTGGGCGGTATCAGCCTGTTATCCCCGGAGTACCTTTTATCCGTTGAGCGATGGCCCTTCCATTCAGAACCACCGGATCACTATGACCTACTTTCGTACCTGCTCGAACCGTCATTCTCGCAGTTAAGCGGGCTTATGCCATTGCACTAACCTCACGATGTCCAACCGTGATTAGCCCACCTTCGTGCTCCTCCGTTACTCTTTGGGAGGAGACCGCCCCAGTCAAACTACCCACCAGGCACTGTCCGCAACCCCGATGAGGGGCCTACGTTAGAACATCAAAACGACAAGGGTGGTATTTCAAGGTCGACTCCACGCAATCTAGCGACTGCGCTTCTAAGTCTCCCACCTATCCTACACATGTAGGTTCAATGTTCAGTGCCAAGCTGTAGTAAAGGTTCACGGGGTCTTTCCGTCTAGCCGCGGGTACACTGCATCTTCACAGCGATTTCAATTTCACTGAGTCTCGGGTGGAGACAGCGTGGCCATCATTACGCCATTCGTGCAGGTCGGAACTTACCCGACAAGGAATTTCGCTACCTTAGGACCGTTATAGTTACGGCCGCCGTTTACCGGGGCTTCGATCAAGAGCTTCGACCTAAGTCTAACCCCATCAATTAACCTTCCGGCACCGGGCAGGCGTCACACCGTATACGTCATCTTGCGATTTTGCACAGTGCTGTGTTTTTAATAAACAGTTGCAGCCACCTGGTATCTGCGACTCTCGTCAGCTCCATCCGCGAGGGACTTCACCAATAAGAGCGTACCTTCTCCCGAAGTTACGGTACCATTTTGCCTAGTTCCTTCACCCGAGTTCTCTCAAGCGCCTTGGTATTCTCTACCCGACCACCTGTGTCGGTTTGGGGTACGATTGCTTATAATCTGAAGCTTAGAGGCTTTTCCTGGAAGCAGGGCATCAATGACTTCACTGCCGTAGCAGCTCGACGTCGTGTCTCAGCCTAACAAGAAACCGGATTTACCTAGTCTCTTAGCCTACGCACTTGAACCAGGACAACCGTCGCCTGGCCCACCTAGCCTTCTCCGTCCCCCCATCGCAATTATAAGCAGTACGGGAATATTAACCCGTTTCCCATCGACTACGCTTTTCAGCCTCGCCTTAGGGGTCGACTTACCCTGCCCCGATTAACGTTGGACAGGAACCCTTGGTCTTCCGGCGGGGAGGTTTTTCACCCCCCTTATCGTTACTCATGTCAGCATTCGCACTTCTGATACCTCCAGCATGCTTTACAACACACCTTCAACGGCTTACAGAACGCTCCCCTACCCAATACAGTAAACTGTATTGCCGCAGCTTCGGTTTACTACTTAGCCCCGTTACATCTTCCGCGCAGGCCGACTCGACCAGTGAGCTATTACGCTTTCTTTAAATGATGGCTGCTTCTAAGCCAACATCCTGGCTGTCTGAGCCTTCCCACATCGTTTCCCACTTAGTAGTAATTTGGGACCTTAGCTGGCGGTCTGGGTTGTTTCCCTCTCCACGACGGACGTTAGCACCCGCCGTGTGTCTCCCGGATAGTACTTACTGGTATTCGGAGTTTGCAAAGGGTTGGTAAGTCGGGATGACCCCCTAGCCTTAACAGTGCTCTACCCCCAGTAGTATTCGTCCGAGGCGCTACCTAAATAGCTTTCGGGGAGAACCAGCTATCTCCGAGTTTGATTGGCCTTTCACCCCTAGCCACAAGTCATCCGCTAATTTTTCAACATTAGTCGGTTCGGTCCTCCAGTTGATGTTACTCAACCTTCAACCTGCCCATGGCTAGATCACCCGGTTTCGGGTCTATATCCAGAGACTAAATCGCCCAGTTAAGACTCGGTTTCCCTACGGCTCCCCTATTCGGTTAACCTTGCCACTGAATATAAGTCGCTGACCCATTATACAAAAGGTACGCAGTCACAGGACAAAGCCTGCTCCTACTGCTTGTACGTACACGGTTTCAGGTTCTATTTCACTCCCCTCACAGGGGTTCTTTTCGCCTTTCCCTCACGGTACTGGTTCACTATCGGTCAGTCAGTAGTATTTAGCCTTGGAGGATGGTCCCCCCATGTTCAGACAGGATAACACGTGTCCCGCCTTACTCGATTTCACTTATAATGATGGAACAGTTACGGGGCTATCACCCTTTATTGCGCCACTTTCCAGAGGCTTCACCTGCATCATTAAAAGCTTAAGGGCTAGTCCAATTTCGCTCGCCGCTACTTTCGGAATCTCTGTTGATTTCTTCTCCTCGGGGTACTTAGATGTTTCAGTTCCCCCGGTTTGCCTCCTTACCCTATGTATTCAGGTAAGGATACGTGCTTATGCACGTGGGTTTCCCCATTCGGAAATCGTAGACTCAAGTGGCTGTTACTGCCTAATCTACGCTTATCGCAAGTTACTACGTCCTTCATCGCCTCTGACTGCCAAGGCATCCACCGTGTACGCTTAGTCACTTAACCATACAACCCGAAGAAGTTTCGTGTTGCAGACAAGTCACCAAGGTTGTCTCTCATTATTTGAATGAGCGAGAGACGTTTGATTTTGCCGGACTCAATTTTGAAAACTTACCGTAGTAAGCTTTCCCAAGAACACTTGAATGTGTTTGGTATCAATACGTTAAACGTATTGATGTTGAGAACTTTTATTTGATAACAACAAACACGTTCGTTGTTATCAGTCAGCTTTCCCAACTCCAGATGAAAAATAC
>NZ_JAHGUP010000036.1 GCF_001989995.2 Vibrio anguillarum | reverse complement strand
GTTCATGCGGTTTCCGTACCTAAATAGGCGGTTTTTTTTTGCATTAGTTTGAAAAATTTTGTTCACTAGCGTGGACTAACAGACAACAATTTCGAAAGGATTATGAAATAGTTCCCTATATTAAATGGCAAAGCGCTTATTTGTTGTCTAGTCTTATTATCGAGACAGACTACAGCGCCAAGTCTCGTTAATGTAACAGCCGTTTAATGTGCCAAAAGTAGCACTGCATATAAATTTTAAGATAAGGAATAATAGATGGGCACTCAATTCCGAATGGATTCTGTCCCTGGTTCGCTTGTCGTCGTTGGTGGGACATACGAGCCTTGGTTATCTGTACTTGAACAGGTTGGTTGGCGTTGTACACAATGCGCAGATTTACGTAAAGCGGATGCCTTGTTTGCAGAAACAGGCCCATGCATTGGTATTGTTGATTTGAGCCATGATGAATTCAGCCTCAATGGCATTGCAAATTTGGTCAGCAACCATAAACAAGTACGTTGGTTGGCGTTCATTCGCGAATCACAGTTGAGCTCGGATACGATTTGCCAATTCATTGTTAACTTTTGTATCGACTTTTTTACGGCGCCGATTCCCGATGCGCAGCTACTGAGCACCATTGGACACCAACTTGGAATGCTTAAGTTAGAGAAAAAAGTATGGCCACATTATGGAGCAACAGGGGATATTGGTTTAATTGGTGAATCTACTCCCATGAAGCGCTTGCGTGATCAGATCAAACGCATCGGCCCTACGGATGTCAGTATCCTCATTTATGGGGAAAATGGAACGGGCAAAGAGACGGTCGCGAGAGCGGTACACAAAACGTCGTCTCGCGCACAAAAACCTTTTATTTCAGTGAATTGCCGAGCTTTATCGGAGAGCCGCTTTGAATGTGAGCTGTTCGGTATTGGTTGTGAAGACTCATCTCAAACTTCATTATTGGAGCGGGCAGATGGCGGGACGATCCTACTTAAAGATATTCTCACGCTACCTAAAAGCCAACAAGCTAACCTCTTGCGCTTCCTGCAAGAAGGAACGATAGAAACTTCAACGGGTGTCAAAGAGGTGGATGTGCGTATTTTGGCCGCCAACTCTTCCGATATTGAAAAAGCGCTGATTGATGGCAATTTTAACGAAGAGCTGTACCACTATATCAACGTATTGCGTATTAATGTCCCGAGCTTAAAAGAGCGGGCGGGTGATATTGCTTTACTGGCACGCCACTTCTTGCAGGAGTATTCAAAAGAGTTTAACGCGCAGGCGCGCAGTTTTACTGAAGAAGCGGCGCGCTCATTGGCTCGTTATCACTGGCCGGGTAACGTTCGTGAGCTGATGAATCAGATCAAACGTGTGGTGCTGATGTCCGATTCAGTCATGTTGGATGAATTGCAACTCGACTTACCAAAACGCAGTGATGGTAAGCGCAGCCTAAAAAGCATTCGTGAGCGTTCAGAGCGAGATGCGCTATTACTGGTTCTAGAATCGAACTCAGGGCAAGTATCAATGGCCGCCAAAGAGCTAGGTGTATCTAGAGCTACTATGTATCGATTGCTTAATAAACATAACTTAATCACTGAAAATACCTATTAACTTGATGATTCTTCAAGTAAAAATGGTCACATTTAATCCATGTGGCCATTTTTTATAATCATATCTTTTGCGAATAAGTTATTCTCTAGCTGAATGTGTTACTTATTTGCTGTCATTGGCTTTCATTTTAGGTTAATGCATTGTTTTTTAATTGTTTGAAAATTAAGAGTTGAATAATCACCTCAGTTGCATAGAATTTAACCGTGAGCCGTGCTCACACACTCATTTCACTTTGGATTAACTATTTGCTTGGAGGCGCAACATGAATCATTTCGTTTTTGTTCATACTGTTCGCGTTTCTATCGATCTTACTGCGCCTAAATCGTCTCTTACTACAGACGCCTGTCGTATGTTTGATGATAAAAAAGGCACCGATTTTTAGTTAATCCGTAACCTTGAGATAGGCTGCGGAAAAATGGCAGCTTATCAAAGTGTTGATCCACCTTGTTTGCCCCCATTTTTCCAGCCGTCAACGTTTAGTTTACTACTGGAGAATACTCATGCGTCATTCAATTTATTTACAACTTGCTACTTTACTGGTCCGTGCTGATTTACGCCGTGAAGAGCGTCAATGGCAACGAAATGTTCGCCGTCATGCTTTTGAGCTGCCTTTTAATAGCCAACACTTGCTTAAAGATATTGGCTTAGAAAGTGATGGACGCGCTATTGGCGTTTCAGTCCCTGACTCAATTAAAGCTGAACGTCATATTCGTCATCTTCGCCGTGTGTTAAGTATGCGAATAACAACGTAAAACGAGGGGCTAGTGGCTTCGCTAGCCCCGAAGATATCTACGGACAAGGGTTGGAGTAAGTCGTCCCAATCTCTTGAATTTTAAGAAGCAATTCATTACTGAGTACGACATCTAAACTATCGATATTTGTTTTCAACTGCTCTAGGTTTGTCGCGCCAATGATATTGGATGCGACAAACGGACGTTGATTGACAAACGCCAACGCCATCTGTGCTGGATCAAGGCCATACTGGTTAGCAAGCTCAACATAAGCGTGAGTGGCTTGTACACCTTGCGCCGTAAAATAGCGAGAAAAGCGTTCAAATAGGCTGCACCGAGCACCGTCAGGTCTTGCGCCATTTAAATATTTACCACTCAGGCAACCAAACGCCAGTGGCGAGTAAGCCAGCAGTTGAACACCTTCGAAGTGGCTAATCTCAGATAAGCCAATTTCAAAGCTGCGATTCAGTAAATTATAAGGGTTTTGGATAGAGACAATTCTTGCTAGATCGTGTTTTTCTGCCAATTTTAGCAACGTCATCACGCCCCACGGGGTATCATTTGACACACCGATGTAACGCACTTTTCCAGCCTTGACGAGATCATTAAGCGCTTCGAGCGTTTCGATTAAAGTGACTTCTTCTTGCTGATCAGGATAAGGGTAGTTAAGTTGGCCGAACATGTTCGTTTGGCGTTGAGGCCAATGTAATTGATACAAATCGACATAGTCTGTTTTTAAGCGTCTTAAACTATCATCAATCGCTAAATGAATGTTGCGTCTATCGAGTGACATCTTTTCGCGGATGTGAGGCACGTTACGCGGGCCTGCCACTTTAGTCGCTAACACCACTTTTTCACGTTTACCTGATTTTTCTAACCAGTTGCCAATATAGCTTTCGGTCAGACCTTGGGTTTTACCGTTGGGGGGAACTGGGTACATTTCCGCAGTATCGATGAAATTCACACCTTGGTCTAAGGCGTAATCGAGCTGCTCAAAGGCTTGTTGTTGGCTATTTTGTTCACCAAAAGTCATGGTACCTAAGCAGATCTTGCTCACTTCCAGTGTGGAATGAGGCAGTTTGGTGTATTGCATATTCCTTCCTTGATGCTCTCGCTGGTGGAGTGTGTGACGTTTTTACTATAAGCGAAGATGGCAGTGAAACGGAAACGAATTGTGCAGTGAAAGATCAAACGGTTACGTTTTTTCATGAGCAATAACGAGCACTTTTAAATAAAGTGTTGCTCAAGAATGCTCGCGGTAAATTGAGTTCGAAGATAAAAGCCTCGTGGCAGAGTTTTGATAGGTTTGCCATTAGCACCGTAGGCTTCGGTTAATGCTCGCCCGTTTGCCGCTTTTGGCCTGAGCTGTAATACTTCACCGTGCTTAGCGGTGATCTGCTCAACTTTGCCAAGAACGATGAACTCCATCAGTTCTTCCCAATCATTTTTTAGCTGCTGTTCTTGTGCAGGAGAAGGGCTCCATAGCAATGGCGAGCCGACATGGCGCTGGGCTAGGGGGATTTCTCGCTCACCCTCTATTGGGATCCATAGTACCCGAGAGAGTTTATTTCGCACGTGGCTTTGCTCCCATGTTAAACCATGAACACCGGTGAGTGGGGCCACACACACAAACGTTGTTTCGAGCGGTTTTCCAGTGTAACTGATTGGAATACTTTTGAGCTCGATACCTAATTGCTCGAAATCTTGCTGAGGTTTGCTGCCTGCTGCTGCACCCAAATGCCACTCTAATAGCTGACCGACCCATCCTTTATCTTTTTTTAAGTCAGGGGGCACGGTCATCTTGGCTTCTTCGGCGAGTTGACTAAAGCTTAAGCCTGCAATGTCTTGGGCTCTAAGCATTAATTCATGTTCAGTTTTAGGTGCGGGTTTCATGATACTTTGAATGATAAAAACGCGATTGTAGCAAATTCTTATACACAATGTACTGTCGTTTCTTTTGCTTAAAAGATCATCGCAACCCAAGTTATCCACAGGTTGATCGGAAAATATTCCATTTTTTGTTTATCTGTATGCATTTACAGGGTTTTGCTTGAGGTAGTGGGCCTCTTAATCAGTAAATCTTATTTCTACTAGAGTGGGGGTGTGGATAACGAGCTAATCGGTGGATCTTTGAGCATGTTGTGAAAGGATCAATTTTTTGTTAATCGCAACGTAATGTGAATAATGGAAAATCCAATTAATTAATTGTTTTTTTATGTATTTAATTTATTATTATCTTTTTTTTATTGGCCCGTATTCTTTTGCTTTTTGGGGAAGTAAGTCGCTATCTAGAGATTCTTCACATAGTTACTCACAGAAAAGGTGAATAAATGTGGCTGGTGTCGCATTATTTTGTTGATAACTTTAAATTTGATGAAAAGTTATCCAATTAATGATTAGGAACACATAAATCTCGTGTTAATCACACTAGTAAGTTTGCTCCTATTGGGGATATGTGGAAAAATCAAAGCAATTAAGATTTTACTAGAGGTTGGCCAGTGATCGATGGCGATGGTTACCGACTCAATGTTGGTATTGTGATTTGTAACAACCATGGTCAGGTATTCTGGGCGAAACGATACGGACAACACTCTTGGCAGTTTCCACAAGGTGGAATTGACGACGATGAAACTCCTGAACAAGCGATGTTTAGAGAGCTTTACGAAGAGGTTGGGCTTACAAAGAAAGATGTGAAAATCATAGCAACAAGCCGTCATTGGTTAAGATATAAATTACCAAAACGGCTCGTTCGTTGGGATTCTCAACCTGTCTGTATTGGGCAAAAACAGAAATGGTTTCTTCTGCGCTTAGAGTGTGATGAATCAAGAATCAACATGCAGCGCGGCAGTACCCCTGAATTTGATGGTTGGCGTTGGGTCAGTTATTGGTATCCAGTGAGGCAAGTAGTCTCTTTCAAGCGAGATGTTTATCGTCGCGCCATGAAAGAGTTTGCATCATTCGCGATGCCATTTAAAGAACGTAATAACAAAGGTAAGCGCAAAAATAAAAGAGGATAGACATGCTCTCTCAGCTAAGGGAAATAGTTGAACAAGTATCCAAGGTAGAAGATGTACACCAAGCCTTGAATATTTTGGTTAAGCAAACGTGCAATGCGATGAGTACCGAGTGTTGCACTGTCTATCTTGCTAACGAAGAAAAACATCGCCTAGAACTGATGGCAACGCAAGGCTTAAAGTTCAAAGGCGACAAAATCCACATCGGTTTTGACGAAGGTTTAGTGGGCTTAGTGAAACGTTCAGCTGAGCCAATCAACATTGCTGAAGCGTCGAAACATCCTAATTTTAAATACTTCAAACAGCTTGGCGAAGAGGTGTATCAAAGCTTTCTTGGTACGCCGATTATTCATCGCAAGCGAGTATTGGGTGTGTTGGTCGTGCAGCAAAAAACACCTCGCTTATTTAGTGAGATGGAAGAGTCTTTTATTGTCACTCTGGCGGCGCAAGTGGCCGTGATTATTGCTCATGCTCAAACACAAGGGCAGTGGCTGCTTTCGAAAAAGCAGTTGTCCACCAGTGGCATTGCTGCGTCATCTGGCATCGCGATTGGTGAGTTTTGGTGGGATGACACCCAGCCTCAACTGTCTGATGTTTACCCCGCCTCAACGCTCGATATTGAACGAGAACAAGAGTGGCTATTGCTGGCGGTAGAAAGTGCCTTGAACGATTTTCGTCGTTTAAGAAAAAAACTCGATAGTGATATTAATAAAGATGCGTTAGCCATCTTCGATCTCTTTACTCATCTACTCAATGATCCGATGCTACGCAACGATCTGAAAAGCCAGATCCAAAAAGGCGATCGTGCAGATTGGGCATTACGGCAGGTTGTGGAGAGTTATTCCAACCGTTTTGCGAAGATGTCAGATGTTTACTTACGTGAGCGTGCACAGGATATTCGTGAGCTAGGTCAGCGACTGCTATTTTTTTTGCACAACACTGAGCATGATCAGCAGCAACTTGATAAACCGATCATTTTGGTGGTACGCGAACTTACTGCTTCAATTCTCGCCGCTATTCCTAAAGATAAATTACTGGCGGTGGTCTCTTTAGAAGGGGCTGCCAATTCCCACGCAGCAATATTGTCACGGGCGCTGGGCATTCCCGCAGTGATGGGAATTTCACTTAATCTCAAGGAGATCAACGGTAAAAAGGGCATTGTCGATGGTTATAGCGGCAAGGTTTTTATCTCACCAAATAGACAAATTCTGGCGGAATATCGCGCTTTAGCTTATGAAGAAAGCGAACTTTCTCAAATGGTTAATGAAACCATTGCAGAAGCTCCTTTTACGCAAGATGGCACACGTATTGAAGTGATGCTCAATGCTGGATTAAGTGCGGATACCAACATCGCAATTAACCAAGGGGTTGATGGTGTCGGGCTGTATCGAACCGAAATTTCCTTTTTGCTGCAACATCGCTTTCCATCAGAAGAAGAACAAGTGCAGCAGTATCGCAGCGTTTTGAACGCTTATCCTGATAAACGGGTGGTGATGAGAACGTTAGACATTGGTGGCGATAAAGCACTGCCTTATCTACCCATTGAAGAAGACAATCCCTTTCTTGGCTGGCGAGGCATTCGTTTTACGCTCGATCATCCCGATATTTTTTTGATTCAACTGCGGGCGATGATGCGTGCCAGCGGCGATAACCAAAATCTCAGCATTTTATTGCCAATGATTTCAGGAACGAAAGAGTTGGACGACGCAATGCGGTTGATTGAGCAAGCGTATCGAGAAGTTTCTAGCGTTGATGATCGGATCATAATGCCCAAGATTGGCATTATGATTGAAGTGCCATCGATGATTTATCTTCTACCATTGATTGCGAGCAAAGTGGACTTTGTTTCGGTTGGAACCAACGATTTAACCCAATATTTGTTGGCCGTTGATCGGAACAATGCACATGTTGCTGATGTCTATGACTCCATGCATCCAGCGGTGGTGATGGCGCTTAAACAGATTTTAGAGACTTGCCAGTCTCATCGTATACCTGTTTGTGTGTGTGGTGAGTTGGCCGGGGACCCTATCGGTTCACTGTTATTAATTGGTTTGGGTTATCGCATGCTAAGTATGAATACCTCCAACGTAGCCAAGGTCAAATATTTGGTGAGGCACTCTCAATTAGGACAGTTACGGCAACTTGCTGACAAAGCGTTGATGCAACCTTACGGCAACGACATTTATAATATGATGCACTCATACTTTGAAGATAAAGGCTTTGCTGGCTTTATCCGCGCAGGCAAAAAATAGGAACTAATGTGAATTTTGAGTTGATGGTTTTGCTGGTGTTATTGGGCTCAGTCGTTGGTTTTATGGCTGGTTTACTGGGCATTGGTGGTGGTTTAATTGTCGTTCCGGCGTTGCTTCTTTTGCTTCCCAAGGCGGGTATTTCCGCCGAACTTAGTATGCATTTAGCGTTAGCGACATCGCTAGCGACCATCATTGTTACTTCGGCTTCTTCGGCATTAAATCACCTTAAATTGGGCAATGTGGATATGTTTGTCGTCAAGTGGCTCATGCCCGGCGTTATCGTCGGTGGGTTTGTTGGCTCAATGATCGCAGACGTGATCCCGACTCAATATCTACCGAAAGTATTTGGCGTGATTGTTTTTTGCCTAGCGATTCAAATGTTTTTATCGATAAAAGCGCAAATGCAAAGATCGATGCCCGGTGCGTGGGTGACCATGCTATGTGGCAGTGGTATTGGTATTGTCTCCAGTTTAGCGGGAATTGGTGGCGGTTCGCTCTCCGTTCCTTTTTTGAATCGTCATGGCGTTGAAATGCGTAAAGCCGTCGGTTCTTCTTCTGTCTGTGGCTGTGTGATCGCAATATCTGGCATGATTGGTTTTATTTTGCACGGTTATCAAGTGGAGAATTTACCACCTTACAGCATTGGCTATGTCTATTTACCTGCGTTAGTCGCCATTGCTTCGACCTCAATTCTCACTACTCGATTAGGAGCGCGTTACGCGACTCAGTTACCGACGGTGGTATTGAAAAAAATATTCTCCGTTTTTCTGATGGTTATAGCGGCAACTATGCTGTTTTAATCACTTATTATCTTCACCTCATTTTTAGTAAGAGAACACGTTTATGTCTCAGGGTTTTATACAGTTCCCAAATATTGATCCCGTGCTGATTGCGATTGGCCCTATATCCATTCGCTGGTACGGCTTAATGTATTTAGTTGGTTTTGTTTTTGCGATGTGGCTTGCCAATCGCAGAGCGGACAAACCAAATAGTGGCTGGACTCGTGAGCAAGTCTCGGATTTGCTGTTTGCTGGATTTTTAGGGGTGGTCATTGGTGGTCGCGTCGGTTATGTGTTGTTTTACAATTTTGATCTGTTTCTCCAAGACCCGCTCTATCTCTTTAAAGTGTGGACAGGCGGGATGTCTTTCCATGGTGGTCTACTTGGCGTGATCAGTGCAATGTTTTGGTATGCACGGAAAAATAACCGAACGTTTTTGGGTGTCGCCGATTTTGTGGCTCCTTTGGTTCCATTTGGTTTAGGCATGGGACGATTAGGCAACTTCATGAACAGTGAATTGTGGGGGCGAGTAACCGATGTTCCATGGGCGATCATTTTTCCAAACGGCGGGCCTTTGCCTCGCCATCCATCACAGCTTTATGAGTTTTTCTTAGAAGGGATTGTGCTGTTTATTATATTGAACCTGTTTATCCGCAAAAATCGGCCAATTGGTTCAGTCTCAGGGCTATTTTTGATAGGCTACGGGACATTCCGTTTCCTTGTTGAATATGTTCGTGAACCTGATGCACAATTAGGATTGTTCGCTGGATTTATCTCCATGGGGCAAATCCTGTCGCTACCGATGATCATTGTCGGTGCACTGATGATGGTATGGGCGTACAAGGTTAACCATAAAGTGACTCAATAGTGTTAAGGATAGTTTGTGAAACAGTATCTTGAACTTTGTCAGCGAATTGTTGATGAGGGCGTTTGGATCGAAAATGAACGTACAGCCAAACGCTGCCTAACGGTGGTTAACGCTGATCTCACCTATGATGTAGGTCAGAATCAATTCCCGTTAGTGACAACGCGTAAAAGCTTCTGGAAAGCCGCAGTTGCTGAGCTACTTGGTTATATTCGTGGCTACGATAATGCAGCCGATTTTCGCGCTTTAGGAACCAAAACGTGGGATGCGAATGCGAATTTAAATGCAGCTTGGCTTAACAATCCATACCGCAAAGGTGAAGATGATATGGGCCGCGTGTATGGAGTTCAAGGACGTGCGTGGGCCAAGGCGGATGGTGGGCAGATTGATCAACTGCGTAAGATTGTTGATGATCTTTCACGTGGCGTTGATGATAGAGGCGAAATCCTAAACTTTTACAACCCAGGTGAGTTTCATATGGGTTGCTTGCGCCCCTGCATGTACAGTCATCACTTTTCGTTGTTGGGTGATACTTTGTATCTCAATAGTACGCAACGCTCGTGTGATGTACCGCTTTTATAATCCCCTGCACAAAATGCATAATCAGTAAGTAAAAGAATCCTCGTTTCTGTTAATATTAAATTTATTGTGTTCATTTTTATTTGCACAATACGTAATTAATAATAATTTTGTGTAAATTTAATGCACAGTTCGAGGTTTTATGGATAAGTCTGTTGTTATATCGTCTGGTAGGAAGCTTGATATATCAAAGTCTGTTGCGCATGAAGATTTTGAAGAATATCCAAATGTGCTTTTACTTGCTGAAGGTGTTGCTGTCTTTAATGACCAAATGGAGTTGTTGCCACTCATCTCCGACTTCCTTACTGATTACAGAAGAAATCATAGTGATAAGTCTGTAAATACCTACGCAAACAATTTACGTTACTTAGTTAAGTACCTGATTACACATGATGATAATCACATTGGTACTAAGAGAGATGATTGTTTGTTGACAGTGCATGCGACAGAAATTCAGAAGTATTTTGATTATTGTAGACGCGATAAGGATAAAAAAGGGTTAGATAAACATGCACTAGGTGGAAAAACCCTAGCAAACAGAGATGCGACTTACGGCAGGTTCTTCTCCGAATTTCTATGCAATCCTCCTGCTGGCTACAAACTCATGAGGGAAGAAAATCCTTATGAGAATGGAAGTTTAGTCGTAGCTGCCAAGGAGTCGCTAATTAGGCCTGCGCTTTTTACTGATATTGAAGCTTTGATTTTCGTCGCTAATCATGAAAGAGAAAAAAGTCTTATTCAATTCATGTACGACTCAGGTGTCCGTAGAGCTGAAGTAAAAGACATATCCCAAGAAAGCATTTTACAGTTATCGAGAGAGTCTCGTAAGAGCATCATTATGGATGACAATACAATTCAGATACCTAGTGACTATGTATCAATAGAAATTAAAGGTAATAAGGGAAGAGGGAGAGAAGCAAAATATAGATATACAGTTGTTTCAAAAGAAACGATTAATAGAGTCCAAAGATATCACTCAAGCCTTGAATTCAAGAAACACAAACGCAAATGGAGTGATACCCCTGTTCCAGCCTTCTTAAATCAAAATGGTGATCCTTACACCGAAAAGTCAGTTAGTAAGCTGATTAAAAAACTGTCTAAAAGAGCTTTAAAGCTTGGATTGATTAACTCGCCGTTATCACCACACAAAATTCGACATGGTTTTGGTGCTATGCTTCTCAATTCTGAAGATTTAGGCAAATCACAGCTAGACCGACTTTTGCTTTTACAACAATGCCTTGGGCATGAATCATTAGATACAACACAAAAGTACACCAAAATACCTGTAGGAGTATGGGAAAAATTTGAAGATCACAACGGTGTTCCACTCAAAAGATATCAGTTAATGAAAAAATTAAAAGATCGAACTAGAGTGAAAAGGAAGCACTGAAATGAAATCTGAAGAATACCGAACGATCTTGAATACCTGGTGGCGAGGGTTAACAGACGAACAGAAGAAAGCGGTCCCAATCACTCAGCTAAAAACGATTGATTTACATCAGCTATTTAGTTATGTTCCGATCAAATACGATACATTGCGTATGTATTTGAAAGAAGACATCAATAAGATAGATGAGGAGCTCAAGTCGTTAGGTGTTTTACCCGATAGTGAAGAATATAAGGTTCGTCTGCTCAACTGGTGGCAGTCATTGACTAATGATCAAAAGAAAGCAGTTCCAACATCAAAGACAAATAATACTGTTGACTTGCGAAGTTTATTTAGTGATGTACCGGTTTCTCATCGAAAAGTTCGTGAATATCTGAAAAATGAGATAAAGATGATAGACACAGAGCTTAAGTTGTTAGGTGTTTTATTAGATGTTGAAATATATAAAAAGCGTCTACTCAATTGGTGGCACTCTTTAACTGATGAACAAAAGCTGGCGGTTCCAACGAATAAAAATACAATTGATTTACGTGATAGACTGAGTGATGCTCCGGTAACTTACGTCCAAATACGCCAATACTTGAAAGATGATATCAATAAGATAGAAGCCGAGCTTAAGTCTTTAGGTATTTTGTTTGATCATGAAGCTTATAGAGCTCGTCTGCTCAATTGGTGGCAGTCGTTAACTAATAATCAAAAGAAAACTCTCCCAGTTGTAAATAACACCATAGATCTGCGAGATTTATTTGCTGATTCACCTATAAAATATCATGTGGTAAGGCAAATTTTTCATAAAGAAATCGATAATATTGATAAAGAACTCAAGTCGTTAAATGTTT
Organism: Vibrio anguillarum; assembly: GCF_001989995.2. GTDB lineage: Bacteria > Pseudomonadota > Gammaproteobacteria > Enterobacterales > Vibrionaceae > Vibrio > Vibrio anguillarum. The sequence continues at coordinate 26,743 of NZ_JAHGUP010000036.1, read as the reverse complement.
TGTTTGACCGTGAAGCATATAGATCCCGTTTGGTAGATTGGTGGGCGTCATTAACAAATGAACAAAAACAAAATGTATCAATAAGTCAAAATTCAATCGATTTGCGTTTTCTATTTAGTAAAGCACCGATAGGCTATAATCCAATACGCCTATATTTGAAAGAAGACATCAAAAAAATAAATACGGAGCTTAAGTCGTTAGGTGTTTTAAAGAATGTTGACGATGAGACGATTGTTACATTGATGAGCGACTTTATCTCTGAATGTAAAGTTAATCCAGATCTGTTATGGGACGTTGAGCTGTCAATTGTTGGTATGTTTAATTCAAAGTTGGTAGCTAAAAATCCGGATAGTTACTTTGAACAGTATGGCCTTATTTCTACAAAATACTTATCAAATAAGCTTTCATGTAAGGTCAAACAGCTCGAGGAACCAGAATTACTTGATCTAAGAAAACAGCTTAATAAATTGTTATTGGAATACAAAGTCTCTCTTCCTTATAGTGAAATTAAAAATAGCAGTCATGCTATTGGCTATGATTTGAATAATCGTAGGATTTTCCTTAAGTGGAAAAACGGTTTAACGTATGAAGAAAAACTAGCACTTCCAATGTTTAGAAATGTGATAACTCAGAAAACATTCCACCACTTAATTCCAACCCATAGTAAAGCTATAGCACGTCCTTTGTTGAGGGCTGAATATTTACGTTTCTCCAGAGAAGTTATAGAGATTAAGGGCATCGATTATAAAACGATGAAAGAACGTGATGAAGCTCGCAGAGAAAGGCGTTTGAATCAAGAAGAGAGTAAGTATTCAGTATTTAGTAAATTAAGAGATAAGAAACTCACATCAATTGATGACTTTAGTTCTAAAAGAGGGCGCTATGAGGATGTACAACATGCTTTTGCTATTGGCTCTTTGAATGTTTCGTCTAAATCAGGAATTACTACTTATTATATCGGATACAAACATTATTGTGATTTTTTAGAAAGTAAAGAAATCTCACCAGATAGTAGTTTTAAGAAGTGTTTTAGTTCATGGTCGCTAAGGGATTTTAAAGAGTATTTGGGTGAAAAAATTGGTGAAGGAGTATTAGCAACATCAACTGCGAATACTACGTTGTCGTCATTGCGAGTAACTCTGGAAAAACTGAAAACGATTCGCAGTTACAATTTTAGTTATTACCCTGCTGATGGATTTGAAATTGTAAGAGAGTCTATAGCATATAAGCCATATTCGCCTTACGAGCGAAAACAAATACACGAGATGCTAGAGCAGGAGATGGTACTTGTTAAAGAGAAGTTAGTACCGTATCAAAAGTTAGATAGAAAACAAGCTGATTTTGATGATCCAAAGATCCAAGCAAGGATTATTTTTGAAGATCATTGTAACTGTATTCCCATCTATAGAGATAGAGAGCTAATAAAAAAATACACTGCTGGGCAGCGAAAATTAAATCAATACGTGACCTCAAGAAGAATTTCCCTTAATGAACTGTATGATGAATGGGGGGTAAAAACTAGAAGAACTGCACTGCGGGACGTGGGATTGTATGTATTAAAGATGGCACAAGTCCTTGGTATGAATTTAAACCCTATCTTAGATCTAGAAATTGACGATTACCAAAAAAATCACCCTTTGACTAATAAGCCTTGTCTAACTTATTGGAAAGAACGTTCGACAGGAGAGAAGATGATTCACCTAGACCTGTTCCAAGCTGATCTTCAATGGTTATCAATAAGTCAAAAGCAATTTGTCGAAACAGTATTTAATGAAGTTATTAAGTTAACTTCGGAGTCAAGAAAATATGCGCCAGATGAAATATCAAATAGACTTTTTATAACATATTACAAAAAGTGTATAACTATAACTGAATCCACTATGTCCATATTCTATTCTGAACTGGTCGATAAATATCATTTAGAAGATGATGATGGTAACCCAATGGTGCTTACTACAACAAGATTCAGACCTACTTTAGTGAGTGAGTTAGTCGATGCTGGTGTTTCAATAAGGAAGATCCAATATTTATTAGGGCATGCTTCTATTTATACGACGATGAGCTACCTAGAGAAATTAGATTTCGATAGAGTTATAAAAGATAAAGCAAGGAAAGCAATAGAAGAGGTTTATAGTAAGGCTGTTCGAACAAATAAACATAATTTTCATCAGAAACAACAGCGTAGATATAACGATAATCAGATCATAATGAAGACGCCACTTGGTGGCTGTAAAAACATATTTGATCCACCTGGATTTATCAAAAAATCATCCTTTTATGTTAAGGGAAGACCCTGTTCACAATATAATAAGTGCCTGTCTTGTGATAATGTGATGTTGACTGAGAAACATCTTCCAGAGCTTTTTGCAATGCAAAGAGACTATTTGGCAACGTTAGAAAGTAGCGAAGTAGTTAATACTCCTTACCACGTTGTTGTGTTAGAAAATCTATCACTACTTGACGATATTTTAAACCCTGAAACTTCAGAGTTTGAGGAGGATACTTTAATACTGGCGAAAGAAAATTCGTTATTTATCGAAACCACTATATTAGATAGTTGGGGTGGTTAATGGTGAAAAAACAGCATCTCGAACACTTGCAGTTAATAAATCAATACTGGCAAGATGTATTTTCTAATTTACTGCTTTTAAACAAAACTGATTCTGACGAACTAGTTGATGATATTAGTCCTTATATCGTTCAACTTGCTACACTACCTATATCTAAGAAGAGTGTTTTTCGTGACATGTTATGGGATTTCGATGAAGATACTTCAAACAGAGCACCTTCAGTCTCTATATCAAAAGTTCAGCTTGACTTTAGCGACTATAGCCATATTCCATTAGGAGTCATAACCGAACTAAAGTGCTTATTTTTGAGTATTTATTCGTCACCAAAAGAATTTGGTAGTAAGAAAAACGAACTAAAGCCCAACACCTTGATTGCTCCATTCAAAAATGGACTAAGATTTTTGAATTTTGTTTTCTCTCAAGTCGAGAGGAGACTTGGAAAAGAGTATATACAAGAACAGTGTCATAAACTTGGTGATATAACTCTGCTAGACTTTGAAGAAGCAGCTAAAAGGACTAAATTGGAAATAGTGTCAAAGAAGCGAAATTCAACTGGTTATAAAATTTTTTTTGATTATTTAGGTTCTCATAAAACAAAAGAAAGCATTGGTATTAAGTGTGATGCTGATTATGAAGCAATAAAAAAGCATATAAGGAGAACTCTAATAAAAATAATAATCAGAAAACAGAAAAATTACCATACCTTGAAACCAAAAACTTCGATTTGGCTCTTAAGAGAGCGTCATTTAATATCGTGAGTTTTTTAAAAGCAGTTGATGAAAAAGTGAATGATCCTATAATTGAACAACATTATGAGACACTCGCTTCAACCTATGAAGAGTTTAAATATTCCAAGCAAAACTTTGAAGACTATGGTGCTTACCGACTTAATAAGCAAGGATACTCACTCGTAGATATTAATACTACTTTCCCAGATAATCATATATCTAAACTTGATTTCAGTGTACAACTAACAAGAGAACAGATAACGTATATATTACAAAAAAAATTATGCTTTACTGAACCTCTTCGAATAGCAATTAATAAAGCGTATTACTCTGCACTATGGGTGATCGGGACTCTTATGGGAGCAAGACCAAATGTGTATTCTGATCTAAAAATTAGTGGGTGTCTGGACTTAGAAGATAAAACTATCGTATCAGAAGAACACAAGGGACGAGATAATCGCTGGAATTTGTTTAATGATCGCTGGATAGCTATACCAATCATGATCGATGCCATAAAGGTTGTCGAGTTGATAGGCAGAAAAGTATTTCAAAACACATATGTATTTGCAAATACTTTTACATTAATGCCAGACGAGACTAATACCCCAATGGGTAATCTTACCCATATAGTTGAAAAAAGCTTCTCAGTATTAATGGGGGTATCCTCAAAAGATATTAACAGTAAGCTCAATGGCTATGTATTCAGACACAGCCTCGCGCATCAAATGTACCGAGCTGATGTTGGCTTACCTGTTATTTCTTATCAGCTAAAGCATATTGTCTCTGCAACGGAGGCGCTTGCGCGTAAGGGGAAAGTTAGTCAAACAACGCTTGGTTATGGAGGGATTGCAAATCAGTTAATAAGTGTTGAAGGTAAGTCAGTAGATTTTAGACATGAGGCTGAATTAGAAGCTGTAAAAGCTAACTTTGATCCGAACGGTAAATACATGGGGGGAAAAGCTGATGAGCATATTTCAAAAATCAAAAAGTTCTTCAATGGATGCATGGAAGCTGGTTACTCAGAAGAAGAAATATACGAAGCAATGGTTAAACAAGGACTGGCGATTATTAATGTCGGAAGTGGTTACTGTTTTGGTGGCGTTGAAGACTTTGATGAGACCTTGCCGTGTATTGGTGGCTTAAGATGTAACCCAGTTCGTTGTCACAATGCTGTAGTAACTAAAGCAAATGCGCCAAGGTGGCGCGAAATATATCTTTCTAATATAAAGTTGGTCGGTGCAGAAGGATACGAAGACAGGCAAGATCAGATAGCTGAAGCAATAGAAGAGTCTAAAAGAGTTTTAAATTATTTGGGCGAGGAGTTGATCTGATGGCTGAATATGATGAAAAAAACAAAGAATTGTTTGATCACAATACAGATAAAATTTGGGCTGCACTGGATTCTATAAGGCAAGATAAGAAGTTTAAGACAACTAAAGCTCAAGTAATTGAGTTAACTGGACTTCATCGTAATACTTTTGATCCAAAAGGAGTGAGGGCTTGGGTTGGTGTTGAGCTCGAGATAATAAAAAATCAGAGACAAGAAGATTTAAAGCGCAACCGAGTTACTAAAAAGCAACAAGAACAGAACTTACAAGCCTTACTCGATCAATCAAAGCTAGAAATTTTACATTGGTTTACTAAATATTCTGAATCAGAAAGAGAGTTAGATAAATTAAGAATACGTTCTAAGCGTGATTATGAAAGTCTTGAATGGCACAAATCAGAAATTGGAAAAGAACGGAAAGCTAAAAAAATGCTTGAGGATAGGATTGAGTTATTGGAGAGTTTACTCAACGAAAAATCAGAAAAAAATAATGGGACTTGATGTCCCATTATTTTTTATAAGCTAAACCGAAAATGGGTATTTGATTGGTTCGTGATGTTGATAGCCAACAACTTCGAAATCATCAACGGTTACCCATGTTTCCAAGTCTTCAAGTGATTTGATCTCTGGGTTGATAATGAGCTTAGGTGCGGCATAAGGTTCTCTTTTGATCTGATCTTTCATTAACTCCACTTGGTCTTCATAGATGTGGGCATTGACGATCTTATGGAACGCTTTTCCGGCCTTTAATCCAGTGATCTGAGCTGTAATCTGGAGTAGCCAAGCTACTTGGATCTGATTAAAGACTAAGCCGAGCGGCACATCACAACTACGTTGAGTGCTGTTTAAGTAAAGGGTATCACCTAGCAGTGAAAAATGGTGGCTATACATGCAGGGGCGTAAACAGCCCATGTGAAACTCACCAGGATTGTAAAAGTTAAGGATTTCACCTCGGTCATCAATACCTTTGCTTAGATGATCAATGATCTTCTTATATTGATCGACAAAACCACCATCAGGTTTCGCCCATTTCCGTCCCTGAACGCCGTATACACGACCCATGTCATCCTCACCTTTACGATGAGGATTGTTAAGCCAGGCTTCATTCTGATTGGCGTTGGCATCCCAAGTTTTGGTACCTAATTTTCGAAAATCAGCTGCGTTGTCAGAGCCACGCAAGTAACCTAGCATCTCAGCAATAGCGCTTTTCCAAAAAGCTTTGCGCGTTGTTACTAGAGGAAATTCATTCGCGGTCAGATCGTATTCTAAATCTGCATTGATAACAGTTAAGCATCGTTTGCCTGTTCTATCGTTCTCAATCCAAATACCTTCATCTATAACTCGTCTACACAAGTCTTCGTATTGGCTGTATTTATATGTCATATTATCTACCAAGTATATTTTATGAGAGTGATCTTATCATACTCCGATCTCATTTCTCTATGCGTTCACTAAAGCAGACTTTTCTTGACCTGTATGTAAGCACTTAGGTGAGTAAGTTCCTATGAATTACACAAGTTAGGGTTTCCCTTATGGAAGTAAATCACGCACATCGCAACCAAGAATGCTTGCCAACTGGTACGCTTTTTCTAGAGTGATGTTGACCTCCCCTCTTTCTATGCGACCGACATAGCTTCGGTCGATGTCTGCTGAAATAGCCAATTTATCCTGAGATATACCTTTGAGCTTACGCTCTCTACGTAAGTTATCTCCAAACCGCCTTGCTAAGTCTTTCATTTTAAATGGTACTCAAAATGAAAGAATATCCTTCATTGCGGATTATATAGCCACGGACTATAATCCGTATTTTTGATTCGTAGTTGAGCTCTTATGACGAAGAAAACAGCGATTAATGAATACATTTTTACCCTATTCATCGAGAAAGGACTTGATGAATTAACTGTTCCTGCCTTGAGGGACGAACTACTAACGATTACGGGAGAATTTAAGGACATAACGGAAGCGCGTAAATTTCTTTATCGTCAGTTATTGCCTTTAGAAAAGAAAGGACTACTTTGGACTAAGGGCCAAGGGCGGACTAGAACATACCACAAATCAGAGCAGTTCAAAGAAACTGTATTCAAACCGAAAAAGCGTAAGCAGCAGAAGCTAAAAACAGTCGCAGAAAATTCGGATGAAGTACTTACCCTAGATGAGCTGGCTTTGGAACGACGAAAGTATAAAGCTGAACTTGCGATAGCTTTAGCTGAGATCGAAGAATTTCAACTATTGTCTGAAAGGTTACCTTCGCAGAAATCATCATTGTTAAAACTATCCGAAGAGACTAGAGAACGTTCTGTTAGATATCTAGCCAAAATAAATGTCCTTAATCACGTCCTAAACTTTAGTAATTGTGGGGAAGTAAAATGTTAAGGCTATGGCAAGAGGAGTGTGTTGGATCGGCTTTAGAAAAGTATCTTGCTGGACATTCGCATTTTCAGGTTCAGGCTACTCCAGGGGCTGGAAAAACGGTGGCCGCTGCCGAAATCGCCAAAAGGCTGTATGACTTAGACAAAATTGACCTGGTCCTCTGTTTTTCGCCATCATTAACGATTGCTGATGGTATCAAAAATACCTTTTCATGGCGATTGGGATGCTCTTTTACCGGTGGACTTGGTTCAATAGGCGCATCGTTTACATACCAGAGTATGAAATACCTTAGAGACAGCTTTTGGGAAACAATTAAAAAGCACCGCGTATTGGTTGTATTTGATGAGATTCACCATTGTTCAGGTGATGAAATTGGAAATGCCAATGTATGGGGTGAACAAATTTTGAAACAAATTCAAGGAATTGCTGCGTTTACATTATCCCTATCTGGCACTCCTTGGCGCTCAGATTTATTGCCAATTACGTTAGCACAGTATTCTGACACGGAAGGTCGTATCCACTGCGATTATCAATACAGTTTAAAGCAAGCGATTATCGATAAGGTCTGTCGTTCACCTAAAATTGTACTAATTGATAATGATCGCTTATCTATCTCAGAAAGTGGGCAATCGAAGTCCTTTTCGTCAATTCCTGAACTTTTAAAGCAATCAGCAACTCCGTATCAAAGCATTTTACAAAATATTGATGCAATGACCTATGTACTTGGTCTTGGTTGCAAAAAGCTAGCAGAAATACGTATGGATAACCCTAATGCCGGTGGTTTGGTTGTTGCTTCATCGGTAGGACATGCAATCGAAATTCAGAAAATTTTGGCTGAGACATATGAACAAAGTACAGAGGTCGTCACTTACTGTCATGAAAGTCCATTAGAGAAAATCAACGGGTATCGGGACGGTACGACTCAATGGATTATCAGCGTTGGAATGATTAGTGAGGGTACCGATATTCCACGTCTACAAGTTTGCTGCCATTTAAGTTTTGTGAAAACCGAACTTTATTTCAGACAAGTTTTAGGGCGGATTTTACGGACGAATGCATCCTCGAACCAGCAGGCATGGTTATACACTTTTGCTGAAGAAAGTCTGGTGAGCTTTGCAGAGCAAATCGAGAAAGATATTCCGGACTCATGTCTGTTTATCAAACCAGAGAGTTTGCAGCATAGGCCTCCATTATCTATTCCATCAGATCGAACCTATTTCTCCGAACAACAGAAGAGAAAAACTGATATTGGAAACAAGCAACTTAGTTGGGATAAAGAGCATGAGGGAAAACAGTCAGCCATATCTGCGTACTCAACTTCTCCTAGGCAGTTGGACTTGGGAAATTTCAAAGAGCGTGTCATCGCTGCATTTTTATAACTAATCAAAATTACGCTTATTCTACAACCAGCAGCAAGGAGTTGATATGTTCTATATAGGTGTTAGTCATTACTATGCGACAGGTGAAGGCCTCACAATGTATGTTGCTAGCGGTAGCGAAGAATCAATACGGGCAGCCATTCCAGAGTATTTTCATCTTGGGCTCACTATTTTAACCCCTTCAGAGTGGCTAAAAGCTGCTGCAGGGGACTGTGAGGATGAATATCATCAATCGGAAGCAGAAGATCTGAAAACCTATTTACCAATCTTATGGAAGCAAATTGAGGAAAGAGCGTTAGAAAGAGGATGTCATCTGGACTTTTTCATGAAGCACCATTTTAACTATGCCTAATACGGACTAGGTGGTTTCAGTGAAGATTTTATATTTTGATACACTTATACCCGTGATCATTGAAGATGCTTGATTTTTCGTAGAAACAGGATCATGCTACGCACCATGAAAATAATACTCCTAGATGCAAGCGAAAAAGCCCTTTTGAACATAATTTAATGAGACGGTAGGCAACTGTTAATGTTTACCTACTGTCTTAATTCTGAGCACGAATTTTCAACCATTTTCTAATCATCCCCTTCCCATATTCAACTTTAATTGAGTGCGCTCAAAGAGCAGAACATAATCAGGTTTTGCCTTTCATCTATCGGCGTTTTCCATACTTGAGTTAATTTGGATTTTGCTAATTTAACAAAGTCACTGACCAAGTTCTGTCCACCGATGTTTCAGCTCTTCCTGACACCTAATAAATGTGACTACCAAACTTCATGTTGACCAACAATATTGGGAGGAGGTCATCATGAGAAAGCTATCTTCTGGAAAATGCAGTGGTGTCAAAAGACCATTTAAGCTTGAAGAGAGCTGGCGAATTAGAACTAGGCTAGAGATTGAAAACAATTTTATGCAGCTCGCGCTATTGAACTTAGCCATAGATAGCAAGTTGAGAGCTAGTGACTTGCTAAAGCTACACGTTTACTATGTTTCTTCGCAAGGAGTTATCTATTAAAGGGTTCAGTGCATCCAACAAAAAACGGGGACCGATGTCCATTATGAGATTACTCCGAGAACACAGCAAAGTATTAGCCGATGGATCTTTGCAGCATCCCTAGAGGCAAGTAGTTTTCTATTTCCGAGTAGCCGACGCTCAGGGCAGCCTATCAGCTACTCATTCTATCGCTCAATTATTAGAAACTGGGCTGCAAAACTTGGATTGAATGCTGACTATTATGGAACTCACTCCATGCGTCGAACTAAAGCTACTTTGATCTATGCCAGAACGAAAAACATTAGGGCGGTTCAGATTCTACTTGGACATTCGAAGGTAGATAACACTATTCGATACCTTGGCGTTGAGCTAGAAGACGCTCTGAGGCTCTCTGAGAAAACAGACTACTGATAAGCACCTCTACAGGCTTTTCTTCGCGTCTGAAAAGCCTGTGCCCCAATATCATTTAGTATAAAAGCTCATTCATAATCCGTTAATATGAATCACACATACATTTTCTAATCTAAACGAAGTTCTAATATTAAAAACCTTGATTTGAACAGAACGACCTAAAGTTAAATGTTTCTTGTTGTAACTTACTCACTGATAGCGTGCAGTTTAGGTTATATGGTTTGATAGAAATTATTGTTTTTACCAGTGTCTTAAAATCAAATTAAATCAGCCCTTTACCTTGCATAACCTAATAGTCTGTACCAATCTTATTTCATAAGCATGGATAAGGATTGTGTATGCCCGCAAGTTCAATGAAAAACAAAGGGGTGGTGGGGAAAGTCCTACTGCCTTCTTTGCTCATAAATCTTCTTTCTCTCGCCGTTCCGCTAACGGTTTTACAAATTTACGATCGTATCTTACCTAACCAGAGTTATGGGACTGCCACTCTGTTATTAGCGGGTGCGACGTTGGCTGTCGCTATGGAAGCGCTAATCCGGTTTGTGCGAACTTGGCTTTTGTCTGCCGCGGCCAGTAACACCGAGAAAGCGACCTATCAAACCTTGGTTGAAAGGGTGACTAACGCTTCATCAGGTCATCTGCGTCATTTAGGTGTTGGTGGCGTAGAAGAAGGGCTCGGCTCTGTATCCAAAGTTAAAGATTGGTATTCCGGAGGGGTGATTGCAGGCTTTATTGATTTGCCTTTCGCATTGATCTTCTTGGGTTTGGTGGCTTATATCGGCGGTGAACTGGTGGCGATACCTTTGGCAGTTTGGCTGATTACTCTCGGAATTGTTTGGTTATCTTCTATTCGCGTTAAAAGCCTAAGTGAAGAAGCTTCCCAAGATGAGCAGGAGCGAAAAGCGTTTTTAATTTTGCTAAGCCAAACCATTCAAGGAATCAAACGTCAGGCCGTTGAGTCTCGAATCTTCAACCAGTTTAAATCCCTCAATAATGTTCGCTCTCAGTCTAAAGCGAGAGAAGAAGAACAGAACGCCTTCGCCCAAGAATGTATTCAGCTTGCAGCATTAGCGACGTCAGTTTTACTTGTGATTACTGGCAGCTTGTGGGTGCTGGATGGACAGTTAACCACAGGTGGGCTGGCAGCATGTTCTATTTTATCTGGCCGAGCGGTTGCACCGTTAAGTGCTTTAGTGGGAGTTCGAATCAAGCTTAATTCAATACACAGTGCCAATCAGGCAATAGAAAAATTGAGTGACTTGTCACTATCGGACTCTTCAGATTCTGAGCAAGCCGAGAGCCACTTATCTGACTTTGAGGTGTTGGAAATCAAGCAAGCGACCGTTGAAAGATACGGTGAACTCGCTCATGCAGATGTCACATTGAATAAAGGCGAGTTGGTATTGCTAGAGAGTGAGGATCGCCACACCAACAGTCATTTATTGTCATCGATTGCAGGTATTGACGATCTAAAAGCGGGGGAGTGCTCCATTAACGGAGTTACCGTTTCGATCGCATCCGTAACCAACATTGCGGCCTACTGCGGTGTTAAAGGGCAGTTGGTGTCAGGTACTATTCTCGACAACTTGTGCGGGTTTGATCCTGAGAGAACACATAGCGCCAGTGACTATGCTAAGCGTTTGGGTTTAACCAAGGAAATCACTCGATTACCCGATGGACTAGAGACACAAATTGGCCATACGAGTGCGTCTCTGCTGAGTATGGGCAACGTGAAAATGCTCAATATCGCGACTCAACTGGCAAGTGATAAACCCATTATCATGTTAGAAAGGCCAGATTCCTCGCTTGATTTAGATGCCCTCGGAAACCTAGCTAAGGTTCTGGAAGAAGAAGTGACGGCAGGACGCACGATACTGATGGTGAGCTACCATTCTAAACTTCGCGAATTGGCTAATCGAATCATTACAGTGGAAAGTCGAACTATTGCGGTCGACAGTGAGAACAACCAGGAGGCTATTGTATGAATCGTTTAGATACTGGTAACCCTTCAGGTACGAACAACCTTGCAGATACGAATGGTCGACAAGAGGTGATGAATCATTTAGAAAATGAAAGCCTTTCTGTCCTTAAACAGTTGGAAGTGAATACGAATATCCAGTTGTTTGCACGTCAATGGGTCGATGAAAATGGGATTGAATCAATCGACGATATGTTTGCCTTGTTCGATAGGCTTGCATTGCCATATCGCTTGGTTGCCAACCTAGACGAAGTTGGCGAGCATAAATTGGTTTTACTGGTGCTTGGTGAAAATGAGCTGGTCTCTGGTCATTTAGAATCCAAACAATTTGTTTCTTTTAACGCCAATGACGACATCACCGATGTCCCGCAGTTTTGCATCGTTATCGAAGGTCCGCCATTAGAGAAAGCCTCTCCTGATTGGGTTGGCGAAAGGTTACATGCGTTTCGTCCCATCATTCCTAAATTGTTGTTGGTCAGCTTTATTACCAACTTGTTTGCACTTGCCGTCCCCTTCATCACGATGTCGATTTATGACCATGTGATTGGTGGTGATGCAGGACATGAGCTGCAAGGTATCGCCATTGGTGCGGCTTTGTTGTTTGTGATGATGGGGTGGTTAAGAACATTGCGCAGCCGAGTGTTTGCTTCAGTTTCGAACCGAGTAAGCCGTGAAATCTCTCAATCCCTCGTGCAGCGTCTGCTTCGTAATAGCTATGCTCAAAATCAGCAAACAGCTTCTTCTAGTCAGCAAAACCAAGTGATGTTGTCGGAGCGTATTTCAGGTGTGTTATCGGGGCCATTAGGAAATGCGCTGTTTGATCTGCCATTCATTCTTATTTTTGTACTAGCGATAGGTGTGTTAGGTGGGTGGTTAGTACTGGTTCCAGTCGTCTCTTTAATCCTTTATTACTTGCTAGCAAAACGTTCGATACGCTCGAGCAGCAAGCGCTCAATGCAATCGACGGTAGCTGGTACGAATCGTCAAAACATGACCAATGAGCTTTCATCCAAACTCGCCTTTATTCGCAGTGCTGGATTCTCAGAGCACTGGATTCAACGCTTCAAAAAGGCCAATCTTCTTGCTTCAACAGTGACCTTTAATCAATCGGTTCTCCAGAGTCGGTACACCTCGATTTACTATTTTATTGGTGTAGGTTCGACACTCGCGGTGATGGGGTTAGGCATTGGACTTATTTTTGAACAAGTGATGACCCCTGGTGGCTTGATTGCTTCAATGATGTTGATATCTAAAGTGACGGGTCCCGCTCAGGTGTTGGCAAACAGTGCGATGCGTTTTAACAGCTTTAATCAATCCAAGCTGCAAGTGAACCGCATCTTGTCTCAGCCGTCTGAGCGTGAATTCAGTTACCAGCATCACCCGTTACCTGTGGTAGCGCCTAACTTGAAATTAGAACAAGTGACCCTGCGTTATCCTAAACAGAGTCGCCCCGCCTTGAATGGTGTGAGCTTTGATATTGAAGCGGGTGAAATTGTTGCGATTACTGGCCCTTCTGGGAGCGGTAAATCAACCTTGATCGAAGTCCTGTCTGGCTTACAGCCTATCCAAAACGGCATGGTCGAGTTTGAAGGCGTTAACCTCGTTCAATACGACCCGCAGCTCTATCGTCACTGGTGTTTTATACGAGCCGCGTATCCTGATTTGCTCACGCTGAGTATTCGAGAGTGGCTAAACGACGGTCATAAAGTCGAAGACCAGAAGATGATCTCTGCGATTGAAATGGTCGGCGGAAAGCGTTGGTTCGAGACATTGTCTGGTGGGCTCGATACTTCCATCAGCAGTATTCAGCCGGACAGCCTTTTTGATATGTTGTCTGGTAGCGTCGCGCAGATCCTCATTGACGCGAAAGCGCTGGTTTATGACTACCCAATGTTCTTAATGGATAACCCAGTGCCTGATGCTCATCCAAATGCTAAGCGTATATTTGGTGAGTTTGTATCATCTAAAAAAGGTAAGGCAACGGTGATCTTTACTTCCCACGATCCGGATTTAATCAAACTTGCCGATAAAGTGGTGGTGCTGAATGAAGGGGCTGCAGTTTATGCTGGGCCTTTAGTGCAACATCAGTCAGTTGAACAGAATGCTAGTTTACCAGAACAAGCACAGTCTAAGCAGGGAGTCGCTAATGGCTAAACAACCTATTGAGCAAAGCAAGCGCTACGGTGAACTTGTTGAATCACAAAATACGGCTCGTACATTGGCGCTGGCGACATGGTCGGTTGCCTTTTGTGTCATCGCTTTTGTCACTTGGTCTTTGGTCACTCAAGTTGATGAAATTGCTAAAGCAAAAGGCGCAGTGATTCCTGAAGGAGAGAAGCAGATACTGCAAAGCGACATTGGCGGGAAATTAAAACGTATTCTTGTGAAAGAGGGGCAGCTGGTGGAGGTTGGTCAGCCGTTGGTAGAGTTTGATGCAACGTTCCAACAAACGGCGCTCGAAGAGTTGCAATCACAACAAGTTACACTGCAAATGAGTGTTGAGCGAATGAATGCGCTGCTTGAGCAACGAGAGCCGAACTTTGCTGAGTTTGAAGTGGACTTTCCCGACATTGTCAGCCAACAAAAAGCCCAGCTGAATGCCCAAAAAGCTTTGTATTTCCAAAAAAGAATTGTACTGGAAAAAGAGAGCGAGCAAATATCAGAGCAGCTAAGAAGTGTTGAAAAGACGTTGCCCAGCTATGAAAAAGAACTCACCGCCACTAAGCAAGAATTAGTGATACTTGAAAAAGGTTTCAAAGCGGGAAATATATCCCGTTTGCGTGTACTCGAAATGCGTCAGAAACTAGCCTCCATCGAACAAAAGATAGAAGAAGCACGAGGCAAGAAATCCGTGTTGATTCGTCAAGGTGAAAGTAATGATCAAAAAATAGAGCAGTTACTCGCTGAGGCTAAAGTGGAAGTGAGCGATCAACGCTCCAAAGCGGTTTCAGACTTGTCCGCATTGAACGCAAGAGTGCGATCCAGTCAAGCTAAGTTAGTCAATACGGTTATGGAATCCCCAGTGCAAGGCTTGGTTCAAAGTATTCCTAGCACAAGAAATGGTGGCGTGATTCAACCGGGAGGTACTGTTGTTGAAATTGTCCCTGTTGGTGGAAAAGCCGCATTCAAAGCGCGTTTATCTCCACGAGATATCGGCTTTGTGAGCGTTGGTCAGCCAACCCGTATCAAGGTAGATGCCTTTGACTACAGCCGATTTGGTGCATTGAAGGGGTTAGTTGAAAGTATCTCGCCGACGACGAGCCAAAGTGAAAGAGGCGAGATTTTCTACGAGGTGATCGTGTCGGTAGACAAGCCGTATTTTAGAGATAACCCTGAACAGTTTGTTATTTTACCGGGGATGACCGGTGAAGTTGACATTACCACGGGTGAGAAATCGGTTTTTCAGTACCTATGGAAACCGATTTATACCAATGTGAGTGTCGCGTTTGGGGAACGTTAGTTTATTTTATAGTTAAAGTTATAACTATAATTTATAACTGAAATGTAAAATAGAATAGAAATAAAAAGGAACGCTCAATAGCGTTCCTTTTTTGGTTTTAGTGATTCCATTTTATGAGCTAACTATTGGGATCAATGTCTGGTAAATCATCGACTTGATTATGATGTTGCGTGTCATCGTGATCCTGTTGGTTAGTATCATGTTCATGTCCTTGGTGTTCAAGCGCGTCCGATAAATCTATATGTGAAACATCATCATGCCCTAATGCAGCATGATCCGCCTCTGCCATCACAATATCGATATCTGCAGGTAATTGATGTTCAATTGCATCATTAGCTGATGGAGGCGGTGGTGAAATACCTAACGCATCAAGATAAGCAGCAGCGCCAGTAACAGGGTGATCATTTACTGCTTGATGTTGGCTATCGGGGACAACGAGACCAACATCATCAAGGGTGACAGAGAGATCTTCACTCGTTTCAGCACTAAAGTCAGGTTCATCATGTTGTACTGGCGGAGGTGGGGCTGGTGACGTAACAGCAGTTAATGGATCATCAACCCCATTCACATTAATTGTTATTGTATGAGAAGCAGTATTATCTGGTGAGTTTATTGTAAAGGTTTCTGTTCCACCCTGCGCAGCGCTTAATGAGTTTGTAGTCGCCAAACTATTATCAAGATGATATACCCAGTCTCCATTGGCTGCTAATTCTAGATGTCCATAAGTTCCTGCAATGTGTGGATCTGGTATGAACTGATCTTCACCATGATCGGCATCGACTAAATTCAAGTGGCCTGCTAAGGTATCCTTCGCAGCATCTTCTGTAATTGTACTTACGCTTTTACTTGTCATAGTACCATTAATAGTCGCACCATCATTTTTACCCGTAACCGCGATAATAACTTGTTCGGTAGCGACCTCTTTACCATTCTGTAAGCCATGGATAGTGAAGTGCTCCTGCTCTACCTGACCTGCTTTTAGGGCATTAAGATCTTTATTGGCCCAATGTTGATCGCCATCATGATCAAGGTAATAAATCCATGTACCACCTGTTGATATTTGCAAGTGGCCATATTTACCTTGAATCATATTAGGGGTGCTATCTTGCCCTGTAGCTTGTTCATGCCAGATAATATGTTGACCATTATGATACGCATCTAACTGGCCATTCGCTGAATGTTGACCCGTTGCTCTGTCATCTTCATTTACATTCGCGTGTGCAATGCCTTTTGCATCAACATCAGTAACTGCGATATGAAAGTCATAGGTACCTTTTGCACCGTTAGCATCCGTTGCCGTGACCGTGATATCTAAGTCACCGTCTGCGCTATGTGGAGGTGTCCCCCATATTCGACCGGTTTTCTCATCAAAATGAAGCCAAGTAGGCATACCTAAAGCTGTATCTTTGCCTTGCCAACCTGGGTTGACGCTATCAGGGTTGACTGCTTCCTCAGTATGTTGCGAAACAGCTAAACTTAAAGTAAAGCTATCCCCCTCTACATCTGTAAATAAATTTGATGGGAGCGTCATGTCGATTGCATGACCTTCGCTATCGTCGGTATTCGCCACTGCGCCCGTCACTTCAGGAGCATCGTTTGTACCTCTTATACTAATGACAATATCTTGTGTGGTGCCATCACTGGCGGTCACCGTTATTTTATCCTGAACTGATTCACTCGCATTTAGCTTTTGAACTGTCGTTTGATCAATCTCATAAGTCCATTGATTATTGACCATTGAAAAATGTCCGTAACCATTGACTCCATTTTTATCATGAAAATCTGCAATTATCGGATTTTGCCCTGTATCAACATCCACAATATTAAGGGTGCCATGTGCAGATACAGTATCACCGATATCTCCCTCTTTGAGGTTGGCAGAAATATCACCTTTAAACTCAGCCTTGGTATCGCTACCTGTAAGGTTAACGGTCACCTGATGTGTCACACCATCGGAGGTATTAAATGTAAAGGTCTCGGTCGCTTTTTCGCCATCCGCTAGCGCAGTGGTTTTGTCACCACCAACAAACGACCAGTGCCCATTATGCATTGAAAAATTGCCATAACCGTTATCACCCAAACTATCGGTTACATCAATAAAGGTTGCTGGTACTGTGTCTGGGTCATTAATGAGTAAATCTCCCTCGACACGGTCTACTGCATTATAGGAAGCAGTGGCACTATTGGTATTACGGGTAAATGTCATATAGCCATTATGACCGTAATTTGGGTCTCCCATGTTCATGACCCATTGTGTTGTTTCAATTTTCATACCATGGGCTGCGCCTCCCGCTACACCGGCCCCCGTTATTGCATACCAACGCCCTGCATTAGGGTCATTAGCTACGACGTCTGGGAAGTCAAAATGGCCATCAACATTCGCTAGCCATGCTCCTTTGGCGACGGTTAAGTCTGCATGGGTATTGGCGGCACTCCCTTCAGTCATTGACAATGTATCAGTACCACTAACCGTAGAAATATCATCGACCGGTATGATTTCGAAATTACCTATTTTAGGAAAGGAATCGGTATGTCCATCATTTACGGTAAAGCCAAATTGCACGCCGCCGTTATAATTTTGAGCAGGTACAAAGGTTATTTTACTGATATCAGCCGTCAACACATCCAAAGGAATGGTGATAGGGTGGCCGTTATACTCAAATTGCCCTTTAAAAGCATCTGGCAGTGCGGTGATCGTTATATGGTCAAACTGGTCGCCGTGATCTTTATCGATAAAACCAAAATCTTTAGCGCTAAAGTGTTGTGTTGTATCTTCATCAATCGAATGAATATGCTGAGCAAGTGACGAAACAACCGTTGGTCTGTCGTTGGTGCCAGTGATTGTAATGATTAAATCTTTTTGATCCGTAGCGCCTGCGCCATCAGTTACCGTTACAGAAACGCTTACTTGTTCAGTTTTACCTAATGCTAAATGATCGTAACCCGCATCGGTGGCATCAAACTCATAACTACCATCTGCATTAAGTGTAAAGCCTGGAACATGCTGACCCGTTGTTGGCGTAATTACCGTGTAAGTAGCGCTATCACCCGTATCAACATCTGTTGTTGTGATTTGCCCTTTATGCGCAGTATGGCCACCTTCAATAGCAGTAACGGCTGAAGTAGCATCAATGACAGGTTGGTCGTTAGTACCATGAATCGTCGACGTCAGTTGGTGTGTTGTACCATCCTTAGTTTGAACGGTTAAGGTTTCGGTAAAGGTATCACCATCGCCGAGACTGTTAATATGAGTGTTATCGTTGTCAACCTTGTAGAGCCAACGTCCGTCAGCATGCAGAATGAACTGCCCTATACCCTTATCACCTGCAACCCAGCTACCCGTTGCTGTACTACCCGCCCCCGATGGAGTGCCAGTAGGTGTAAACAGGGCTTCACCTGCGTCTGGGTCCTGTACATTGAGTTGATTCTGGTTGGTCATAATGACACCCGACGACTGTACGTGAATATCTTCTGTGATATTCGCGCTATCGGTGCCTGAAATTACCGCGGTATCTGGGGTGTCCGTAATGCTACCGACTACGTCAACACTGTGACTATGACCGGCACTCGACGTTGCTGTAATGTGGGGCGTCACACTGCCAGAGAAGTCCTTCGGCAGAGTAATCTGCAACCCATTCGTCTCACTTGGTGAAATTGTCCAGGTTTTGGTGTGCGTATCGTAGCTACCTGCGCTGAGTGTTGCGCCAGCTGGTAAGCCTGAAACAACGAAAGTTATAGCAGCGTGGGGATCTGAGGGATCAAGAGCCGTTAAACTTAAATCGTAGGGTCCTTTATCCTCAATTCCGCTGATAGGCGGAGCAGACACAATCACATCGCCCGCGTGAGCAGGGTCGAGTATTACCGGCGCAGATGAAGCGCTATGCGCGTGGGTTCCATCCGGATTTTGAGTGGTTGCCTCCACGGTGATAATAGCATTGTGATTTACACCAGCCGGGATTCGAACCTCGATAGAGCTTCGTGTCCAGCCCAAAATATCTAAGCCATCTTTTTGGTCCGTCGCATCGATGGTGTGCGTATGCGCTCCATCAGTGACAACTGAGCCAACGGGCAAGCCGTGCAGATGAACAGCTTGAAGAGCATCGTCTTTATCGTGTGGTGTCACATCGGCATTGATGACTAAGTGGTGTGGGTCATTGGTAACATTGATTCCTGCCGTGTTTATCACGTGCGAATGGTCTGACCCAGAAGGAACTACGGTGCTGTGGAGCCCGGTATGGTCAACAATACCTGCCCCGTTCACCCCTAGATCGATCAACACATGTTTTGGATCTAGACCCTGCTCACCGAGTGGCCCTTGAGCTACCTGAGACGCTGCAACTGCTTCTTTTACTACCGTTACGTGTTCGATCGTTGCGACGATGGGTGTAATGGGAGGTACGTTTCCGCCGTCGTGATTCGAACCGTGACTCCAGACAATATGGCCATGATCATATCCAGTAGCATAACGCCCATCTCCAAGTGATATAGGGCTTCGACCCGTTCCGATAACAAGCTCGGTCGAGCCTGCACGCTCGGTAAGAGACGTGGGCACATTCGCGTGGCCACCGCCGTAAGGGATCGAGATAGTTGAAGCCTCAAGAAAGCCATTTTCCGTTATTGTAAAGCCAGCTTTCGGTGCTGT
Source organism: Vibrio anguillarum (assembly GCF_001989995.2). Taxonomy (GTDB): domain Bacteria; phylum Pseudomonadota; class Gammaproteobacteria; order Enterobacterales; family Vibrionaceae; genus Vibrio; species Vibrio anguillarum. Next base: position 6,880 of record NZ_JAHGUP010000036.1, on the reverse strand, counting down.
TAAATAATGCTCACTCGAACCGCTGTCGCCTAGATAATGCGTTGGCATACTTTCAGAGTTTGAACCATCAGGGTAATCAACAGGCTTACCATTATCGAATATCGACATGGTGGGCGCTTTATTGCCTTGCCCTTCATCCACAACCACCGTTAATCGGTGGAGTTTGCCATCGGTAATATCAATGTGGGTTTCAATAGGATCCATGCCCGAAATCCAGACGGTAACACTGTGGGGGTTTGTAAGGGTTACTCCGCCGTTCCCTATTCTCGAACCATCCGAATAATAATGCATTTGAGCATAATCCAATTTACCTGGACTACTAATATGCCCACCGTACTGCGCAATCACATCACCATTGTGGTACGTCTCGCTCTTATCAAGCGTGATCCCCATTTCAAAGGTCAGCGAATTTCCGTCGTCTCTGGCTGTGTGGTCACCACCGCCATCAGGATTAAGTATCGCATCGATTGAAAGATGATGGGCAGAATCCGTCTGAAAGCCTTTTGGCGGTGCAACAGAAAGGTTTATATCCGCAGCGTCGGTAACCGATGTCACCGCCACGGTCATGTGATTATCGACATCCGCGGTGCCATCGTTGACCTTGTAGCCTAAAGTGATGTCACCCTTGTAATTTTCTTCAGGATGCAGCGTCCAAGTACCATCGTGATTATCTGTTACTGTGCCGTGGCCACCATTAACAGTTACGCTGTTGATATCCAGGGTGTCGCCATCTACGTCGGTCGCTCCAGCCAAAAGCTGTGCTTTAGTCAGGATGATATCAGTGTCTTCTTTGGTGGTAGCAGCCGTCGCCACGACCTTTGCTGCATCGTTAACTGAACTCACTACTAGAGGATTAGCAAATGGTCGCGATTCGGAACCATCAGAGACCTTACCTACAATCATTAAGTGGCCATGAAAGTTAGCGTCAGGGGTGATCGTATAGGTTCCATCGTGGTTATCAACCAAGGTTCCGTGACTGCTAACGTTGAGGTCAGTTATTGACAGCGAATCACCATCTACATCCTTCGCACCAATTCCCGTTAGAATCTGAGCTTTGGTAAGCGTGATAGCACGATCTTCGTCTGTCGCAGCCATCTGACTAAATAACGTCACCGTTGGTCGGTCGTTGGTTCCTACCACTTCAACTTGTGCTGTTCGCGGGACTGTCCCACCATGCCCATCGTCAACGTTAAAACTCACGGTGATGTTGCGAGTAACACCGGCTGCTATATCTTGGAATGCCTTGTTAGAAGGGTCGACGGTGATTGTGTGTCCGTCAGCACCTAAAGTCAGCCCGGCAGCAAGCCCACTGGTTGCGGCTGCACCATCGATGCTGGTTTCAATACCGGCAATAGACAGCGTATCGCCATCCACATCCGTGGCTCCGCTAAGAAGGTCTATTGTCGCGCTTGCGCCATCTTCCGTAACTGTTTTCGCTGTTGTAGAGCCTGTTATGACTGGGGAATCGTTTGTGCCCGTAACAGTTAATGTCGCAGACTGTTGAACTGTTCCACCATGACTATCCGTTATATTATAAGTGATCTTAACTGTTTCAGTCTCACCTACAGCTAAATGTTGAAACTCAGGTGTATTAGAATTAACAATGAGTATATGTCCACCTTTACTCATCGTTAAAAATGAAGGAACTGTTGATGTTTTTGAGGCTGTACCTATTTGATATTCGATATGGCCAACAGATAATGTATCGCCTGTATCAGCATCAGTAGCACCAGAAAGAAGATCTATTGCACCCATTCCTGAGTCTTCAGCTTTGCTGCTAGTTACTCCGGAAGTAACTGAAGGAGGCGCATTTACAAATAAAGAAATAGCTTGTGTTGCTGATTGAGATTCACCTCCTGCTGAAGCTGTTGCTGTTGCATTAAAATGCAAATCCCCATGAAAGTTAGCGTTATGAAGGTTAAGTTCTAAACCATTAAGGTCTGATTTATGAAGAACCCACATTTTTGCAACCGCATCGTGTGTACCATGATTTAGTGTAGCTGCATCAGGTAAACCGCTAATTTTTATTAACAGATCTTCAGTATCACCACCCGTATCTGTTGTAGCCACATTTAAATTTAACGCAATAGTGGTGCCTTGCTGTGCATCTGGTGCTGTCGCATTTAGAATTGGCTTATCTAGTGAGCCTTGAATAGTGATTGTGACATTTGTGGTAACTGAAGTACCATCTGTTGAAGTTGAGGTCACTGGAATGACTTCAGTTAATGTCTGATGTACACCAAGGTGATCAACGTCAGCATTATTATTATCAATGGTGAAATGATAATGGCCATTACTATCTATGGAGAAATGGCCATATTTAGTTGCGTGATCAGCTTGTACCGTGAAACTTGCAGTATCGCCTGTATCAACATCTGATGTTCTTAATTCACCATTGATTGTTGTTTGAGCTGCATCTTCTTTTATTTCTGCATTAAGTGCTGCAGGCGTAATATTTTGAACCGTATGGCCACTGACTTGTAAAATAGTTTCAGCAGAATGTTCACCTGCGCTATTTTCGACATGTATAGTATGTTTACCATCAGTTAAATTGCTTGCAGAAATTTCCCAATGGCCATTAGTATCGGCAATAACAGAGGCTATTTGATGATTACCGTCCATCACATTGATTGTTTCACCTGCAGTTGCAGTGCCACTATAAACAGTATTACCTACTTGTAGGTGTTGATATGAGTGATAGTAGAGGTAATCTACTTCACTGCCACCGCCTGTACAAACACGATTTACAATCGCAATTGTCTGATGGCCTGTGTTATCTTCAAATACAGCTATCCCGCCTGTCCATGCATTGCCATGGCCCGTTGCTCCGCCAGAGCCTGTGTTTACTGTATCTGGAACTCCATTTGTATGCCACCAATCATGGTTATCAATTCGGCTGAAGCCACCTGCGCCACTATGTGCTGTTGTTGTTGTTGCAGGGTTTGTTATCCAGTTATGATCTGATCCAGGTTTATATAGTCCGACTAATTTTACCCCTGATCCGACACCGACCTGATCAGTCCCCCAACGCGCCATATTTTCTGCATTGCTTGGCGCAACATTAATGTTGGCGCCTGTTGGGTTTGAGATTACGTCAACATCTTGTAATTTTAAGGTGCTTGATGTGCCTACCGCCGCTGCGTGTGCTGACTCGATGATAGGTTTATCGTTGGTGCCTTGAATGGTGATATCTACAATTTGCGTCGAGCCATCACTGGCTTTAAATGTGTAGTGATCCTGTACCGCAGGTTGATCGGGATCGAGATGCTGAACTTTGCTCTCGTCTAGTGTATAGGTCCATTGGCCATTGCGCATTTCAATATGGCCGTATGTTGTCGCCGTTGATGCTACATCTATAAAGCTTGGATTATCTCCAGTATCAACATCTGTAATTGATAACTGCCCTGTAGCAGTAACGGTATCGCCAATATCACCTTCATTAACAACAGCTTGTCTATCACCTGAAATAACTGAAGCATCATCTGTATTGGCTATGTGCAAGGTATTCGTTGCTTCTACTGAATCTGTACGACCATCGTTAACGGTATATTTAAATTGTACATCACCATTAAAGTCTTTGGTCGGTACAAATTGTAGTTTGCTGATATCGGCAGTTGATATACTTTGACCCGCACTTACCTCTTGTCCATCAAGCACAAATTTACCTTGGGATACTGCTGGGATATCTGTGATTGTGATGGCATGTAATGTGTCGCCACTATCAACATCAGTAAAACCAAACTGACTTGCTTGCATTTGGTAGTGGGTATCTTCAATACCATTAGACAAGGTCACAATATTTGCAACAGGCGCATCATTGGTCCCTTCGATAACGAATTCAACCTGATGTGGCGTTCCATCGACACTGTGAATAGTAAAGGTTTCCTTAGCTTCTTGTCCCTTCGCAAGGTGATTAACCGTACTATTATCAATATGGTAAAAATAGTTACCATTGCCATAGAGTTGCAACGTTCCACCAAGAGTTCCGGTGTGGTGGTGCAAACCGTCCGGAAACTTCGACTGGCCTGGCCCATCAGGATCAACGACCTGAAACTGACCACTTGTTTTAATCGTGTAGCCGTAATAGAGATTATCTTCCTCAAGCAGATGCCCGCCCGTCCCTGTGATGACCGCCGCATCATCAACCGCCGAGAGTGTCGTTGATGCGCCTGTGTGCGTCACACCACCGTGTGCATCTTTAACGTCATAGCGGAAGTGTACATCGCCGTTATAGTCTTTTTCTGGGGTAAAGGTAAACGTGCCATCGGCATTGTTTAGAATGGATCCATGGTCAGCATGCAGGTTTTCAATGGTTAGTTTACCGGCGTCATTGGCATCGACATCGACGGTATTGGCTAATAGTTGCGCAGTGGTTAAGGTTTGGCGTGTATCTTCACTGCCATTTGCAAGCACCACTTCAGATGAACAGTAAGGTCTGTCGTTACTGCCGTGAATGGTGATGACAATATCGTGTGTTGTACCATCTTTTGAATGGACTGTAATCGTATCGGTTAAGCTTTGCCCTTCACCAAGTTGGTCAATTGCAGTGCCACGCGTTGTTGCTACGCCATCAGTAGCGGCTCTATGTCCGGCATCGGCGTGATAATGCCATGTACCGTCATTTTGTAGAATCAGATCTCCATAGGTACCGTGGTAGCCACTGCTACCTTGCTTTTCAAAAATAGACTCACCCGTATCAGGGTCTGTAATGGTGAGCTTGCCATCAGCATAGAGTGTTGTATTGCCGAGTGTGGCTATGCCTGGTTGGGCATAATCAGGAGACATGTTAACGCCAGCGGTATTCTCGATTATTGAACCAGTATCCACTCCACCAATGGTGGCCGCATCTCCAGTACCAGTAATCGTGACTGTGACTTGATGTGCTGTCCCATCGGCAGAATGAACAGTAATGATATTTGTCGCAGTAGAGCCTTGGGCAAGTCTTTGAACTGCAGGGTTACTGTTGTCGAGAGCGTACGTCCACGCACCATCTTTGGTGATAGTTAACGTACCCAAATGACCATTAATTTGTGAGGCTTGAAAATGATTCTCTCCAAGATCTGAGTCATTGACGGTAAGTTGACCTTGGATTTGTGTCGTTACATCTTCCGTTACCACGCCTGTATCGATACCCGTTACAACGGCATTATCATCGTTGCCACCAATGGTCATATCGAGTGTTTGCGGTGTGCCATCTTGAGTGTGAATGACGAAACTTTCGTGCAGCGAAGTGGCAGAAGTTAACGCTTGAATATTAGAGAGAGAATTATCTACGTGATATTGCCAGTGTCCATCAGCGTCTATGGATAGTGAACCATATTTACCTGCGAGCACTTCGGGTTTCATCGAACTTTCATTTTGGTCAGGGTCAATGACATCAATTTTGCCGTTCGCATGTAGCAAACCGTGTGAATCAACTTTGTGATCTTCCGTTACCACACCTGCTAAATCACCAGAAATGGTCGGCGTGTCTTGCTTACCTGTCACTGGGATCTGAACAACAATCTTAGAACCGTCAGATAGGTTTAAAACAAAATGGTCTGTGCCATGTTTGTTCTGATTTAACAGAATATATTGAGGAGAGTTAGGGTTCAGGACAAATGTGTATTGACCATTTGCATCAACATGGAGTTCTCCGTACGCACCTTTTATTACCTCTGACACAAAGGTGACTGGCGAAGCGGGAGTTGTCGGAGGCGTATTATTTGAATGAGTGGGCTGGCCGTTACTTTCTAAGGATATGGTTGGCATCGATATCGAAGGAATGTAATGGACTTGCGGGTGAGAAAACGTCGACAAATGATGAGAAGGGACCAAGTGAGAATTCGAACCATGGGGAGCATGACTTACACTTAAGGTTGATCCTACGTGGTTTTCACTCGTTGGAGACTCTTGATGAGTAACCGCCGATGAGTTTGCTTTACCATGGTCATCGGTGACGTCTTTTTCTGCCACGCTATTTTCCGTTGCTCGATTTGCCTCATTGCTGTAATTGTCTACCCCCTCGGCAGATGCGTGTTTAGCCAATGACGGCAATATCATAATGAGTGATTGAAAAAGAGGGATATTAACCTTTAGATGCGAATGCAGTCTGAGCTTCTTTTTTTGCGTTCGTTTCTTTTGTTCTAGCTCGCTACTTTTTTTAATTTTTATTTCTGTATTTTTCTTTTTTGTTTCGACGTTTTTTTTGTTAGCCATTTTTTCTCATCCGTGAATCGTAGTTATCTACCTTAAGTAAAATACACAGATAGAGGTTTCGCTAGCTAATTGGATAATTTTCAAAGAAAAAACCAGAAGTTGAGACGTAAGCGCACCACGAACCCCGCATTCTAATCTTTCAGCACGAAGAATAAGATCATCTCTCCAACCCAAAGGAGAGTTGAAATGGCAAAACGACGCACCAACCTAGAATGGCAATCACTGTTTGAACAATATGAAAGTAGCAGTGTTACCCAACGCGCTTTTTGTGAAGAGCATGGACTGAGTTTATCCACGTTCTTCGCCAAACGGCGTCAACTCCAAACAGCAAACCAATCGGAATCTGTCGGATTTGTTAGAGCCGAAATCGTTGAAAAGACAACCAAGTATCAGGCCCAGATAGCTACGGCGAACATGACACTTCTCATCAATGATGTGGAGCTGAGCATTCCTCAAGGCACGCCAGCCACCTATCTTGCTGAACTCATTGGAGCGTTGTCATGAAAGGTATGCTCAGCGCTCCAGACATTTACCTTTATCGTGAAAGCGTCGATTTTAGAAAGTCCATCAACGGCCTTGCAGCGATTATCGAAAATGATACTGACTTGCCTCTTGGCAGCGGTGCGCTGTTCCTGTTTACCAATAAACAGCGCGATAAGATTAAAGTGTTGTACTGGGGTGT
>NZ_JAHGUP010000035.1 GCF_001989995.2 Vibrio anguillarum | reverse complement strand
AGAGCACGGATGGCATTGGCTAATTGTTTACGTTCCATAATAATTACCGACAAATAATAGAGTTAGAAAGGAAAGGGGAACGTTAATCGTTCCCCAAATTTTAATTCGTAAGTGGATTACAACTTGGCTGCAATCATGACTTCAAGTTTGCCTTGGTCAATGGCAAAGTTACGGATGCCTTCCGCTAATTTTTCTACGGCCATTGGGTCTTGGTTATGTTCCCATAGGAACTCTGCATGGGTCATTGCTGCAGGGCGTTCTTTGTTACCTTGAGAGTCAACCAGTTTTTCAACCACTTCACCTTCAGCTGCTTCGAGTTCTGCCAGTAAAGAAGGGGCAATAGTCAAACGATCACAGCCTGCTAACTCTAAAATTTCACCGATATTACGGAAGCTTGCGCCCATCACGACTGTCTTGTAGCCATGTTCTTTGTAGTAATTGTAAATAGCAGTCACGGACAATACACCAGGATCTTCTTGCGGTGCAAAATCACGGCCTTCTTTGGCTTTATACCAATCCATAATACGGCCGACGAATGGAGAAATAAGGAATACGCCTGCTTCTGCACACGCGCGTGCTTGAGCAAAGGAGAATAATAGAGTCAGGTTACAGTTGATGCCTTCTTTTTCAAGGATCTCTGCTGCGCGAATACCTTCCCAGGTTGAAGCCAGCTTGATCAAAATACGGTCGTTAGTAATGCCAGCATCGTTGTACATTTTGATCAGTTGGCGCGCTTTTGTCACGCTACCTTCCATATCATAAGAGAGGCGAGCATCGACCTCGGTAGAAATACGGCCCGGAATCGTTTTTAGGATCTCTTTACCGATATTGACAGCAAGCATGTCACAAGTATCTTGAACTTGTTGAGCCTTGTCTGAGCTCTGTGTTTTTGCGTATGCGATAGAAGCATCAATCAGTGGCGCGTATTCTGCAATTTGAGCCGCTTTAAGAATGAGAGATGGGTTAGTGGTCGCATCTTCTGGTTGGTATTTTTTGATTGCGTCAATTTCACCAGTGTCAGCAACAACAGTCGTCATTTTACGAAGTTGCTCTAATTTATTGCTCATATCGATCATCCTATTTCTTTGGGCCAAGCCAGATTTTGAGTTTGCTGGGCATTTGCAAGCGGGTTAGCAATCACATAGTCATGTCTTACACATGCCAGAAAAGCTAACTCAATTATTTCCAGCGACCGAACATTTGCGTTGAACATTTGCTCGATCGTTGAGTAAATGATGTAGCCATATTTATCTTATCCACTGGGAAAGTCAATCGCTGTTCTGAGGTTATAGTGATATCAATCAACTATTTTTTTGTGAATTAATCTAAGTGCTGATAAATAAACGTTTGCTTAGATTTATCAAGGGTTGAAAGCGAACGTTACTGTGCATTGATTAGAGTGAGAAAATGTAATTTCCGTGAGCAAATGTTGCAAAGTAAATGAGGCTTAACCTATGCTAGGTCAATGAGCAAATGCTCAATTGTCGTTATTCTGCGCACAATATTGACTATGAGATCCCGTATGACCACTCCCAATCAAGACATTTCTATCGAAAATACTGACTTATTAACTGAAATTTCAGTGGCTTATTACCAAGATGGTGCAACTCAAGAAGAGATCTCGAAAAAGTTTTCTCTTTCACGAGCCAAAGTAGGGCGAATGCTTAAACAGGCACGCGATGAAGGGATTGTCGAAATTACGGTGAAATATCACCCTGTTTTTAGCGCCAAAATTGAGCAGCGACTGATTGAACGCTTTGGCGTAAAACGTGCGCTGGTTGCACTTGACCAACCTAGCGAAGAGTTGCAGCGCCAACAAGTGGCGGGGTTGGTTTCCAATTACCTGACCAGTACGCTAAAAAACGGCATGGTTGTGACCGTTGGTCAAGGCCGAAATGTATCGGCCGTTGCGCATCATATTGGCGTGATCACACCACGAGAGTGTAAGTTTGTCTGTAGTATTGGTGGCATTCACCCAAGAGGTGGGATGTTTAATGCGGATCATATCTGTCGGCAACTGGCCAAAAAATACGGTGGAAGCTCTGAAACGCTTTATGCGCCTGCCTATGCTGAAAATCGCGAACAAAAATTGGCGTTTATGCAAAATGCAACCGTCAAACAAACCTTAGATTTAGCACGTAAGGCAGACATTGCGTTAGTGGGTATTGGGGATATGAGTGAAAACAGCTACATGGTCGACCTCGGTTGGTTTACCGCCGATGAAGTGGTGCAGTCGCGTTTACAGCAAGGTGTGGTAGGGGATTTCGCTGGTTATGATTTTTTTGATATCCACGGTAAAGCTGCCAATACGGTGATGAGCGATCGTGTGATTGGCTTAGGGATTGACGAATTTCGACCGATCGCTGAGGTAATCGCTATCGCGGCTGAAAACAGCAAACCTTTAGCGCTGCTTGGGGCGCTACGCACCGGTGCAATTGATGTGATTGCCACCAGCGTAAGCAACGCGTTAACGGTATTGAATTTAGATGAGCAGATACAAACCGTCATTGGTTAGTGGATTCAGGTTAGTGAATTTAGGCTCATAAATTAATCTGCAATAACTGTAACGTGATTTTAAGATCTGAGTTTGGCTCGCATTGGCTGATTATTTTTAAACTTAAAATATATTTCTCTGCTGTATTGACGCAAACCCAAGGAGAAACTTATGAACAAGTTGATGATCGCCCTTCTCGTTGTTGCGTCATTTAACGCCACCGCAGAGACAACCAAACCCGTCGTGGCGGGCTACTTTGCTGATTGGCAATATGAAAATGAGCAAAACCCCTACACAGTTAAAGATATTCCAGCAGAGAACTTGACTCATGTTATTTACGCCTTTTTGAGTATGTGTGGCCCCCATTCTGGAGCCAGTGAAACCGTACAAAAGCAAATCGCTAAGCAATGTGAAGGAAAAGCACCATTTAGTGCGATTGTTGTTGATACTAAATCCGCACTAGAAAAAGAGTTTGGTGCAGTCGATGTACCAGTTCCTTACAAAGGTCACTTCGCTCAACTTGCGCACGCAAATGAAGAAAGACTATCCGACGCTTAAGATTCTGCCTTCATTTGGCGGCTGGACAATGTCTGAACCGTTCCACGCAATGATAAAAGATCCTGCTACGATCAAGCATTTTTCCAAAACAGCGGTTGAACTTATAGAGCAGTACGCCTTCTTTGACGGCATCGATATCGATTGGGAATATCCGGGTGGTGGCGGTTTAACTACTTCGCCTTGGAATCCTGATACGAAATTAACCGACGAACAAAAAGAAGCAGAAAAACAGGCCTATACCGAGCTGATGAAAACATTACGTGCTGATTTGGATGCGTTGAGTAAAAAGACGGCTCGCCACTATGAACTTTCTACTGCTGTTGGGGTTGGAGCGAAAGCGGCTCAGATAGATTGGCCAGCCGTATCCCCTTATTTAACCAATATGTTTGCGATGACTTATGATTTTCTGGGTGGTTGGGGAACGCAAACGGGCCATTTAACCAATTTACATGCGACGGATCGCAGTTGGTGGGGAATGGGAGCCGATGTGTTTATCAATCAAATGATCGAATTGGGTATACCAAGCGAGAAATTGGTTATTGGCGCGGCGTTTTATGGACGTGGTTGGCAAGGCACTCAAGATTATGAGGGTGGTTTGCCTACGGCTGATCTTGTGTCTGAGCAGGGAGCGCCGTTTGGGACAGGTGAAAATGGCTATTTCATGTTCTGGGATTTGATGAAAAATTACCGTGCTGCACAAGGTTATCAATATGGTTACGATCAAGAATCGCAAGCACCATATTTATGGAATGCAGAAAAGAAAGTATTTATCTCGTATGAAGATGAACGTTCAGTGCGCGCCAAAGCCAAATGGGCAAAATCAGCGAAGCTAGGGGGAATTTTTACATGGGAACTTTCAGGTGATCCTTCAGGTGAATTGATCAAAGCAATGGCTGATGAGTTGAAATAGCACGCTTTGTAAAACATGATCAAATCCCCACAATGGTGGGGATTTGATTAAGAGACTAAAGCTCAATAGGCAGCTCAGTGCGCTGCCCCCATTCTGTCCACGAACCATCGTAAACGCACAGTTTTTCGTAGCCGCAAATTTGCGCAGCCAGCAGCACAATACAGGCGGTTACGCCTGAGCCACAACTGAAAATGTATTGCTCTTTTCCAGCAGCCAGCGTCGCTTGCATAATAGGTTGTAGATCTTGCGGTGATTTCAGCTTATGCCCATTCATCAACTCTGTAAAAGGTAAGCAAATAGAGTGAGGAATATGGCCGCTGCGCACGCCTTCTCTTGGTTCTTTTATTTGACCCAAAAAACGGGCTTGTGAACGTGCATCAACAGTTAAGCTCTCTGGGTTCTCTATTTGTGCAAGCACATAGTCTGCGTCCACAAAATAGCGAGGATCGAGCGTGCCATGGAAGTTTCCGTGTTTAAAGGCATGTGTGTACTCTTTTACAACGGGTAAACCTTGGCGTTTCCATTCGGTTAATCCACCATCAAGAACGTATACCGACGCATGTCCCATTGCTTTGAGCATCCACCATGCTCTCGGTGATGCAAACGTTCCGCTATTGTCATAGACAACGACGATCGAATCGTGGTTTAAACCGATCGATTGTGCTAATTGGTTAAAGCGATCTTCACTAGGCATCATATGAGGTAGTGGCGATTGTAGGTCACAAAATTCACCATCATAATCAAAGCGGCGAGCGCCGGGAATGTTATGCAGAGTATCTTTCTCAGTTTCACTGGGAATTTGGAATTCAATACTGCAATCAAGAACAACGGTGCGCGGGTCGCCTAACTTTTGTGCTAGCCATTGGGGGGAGACGAGTGGTGACATGAGTTTAACTCTCCTATTGTGTGGGCTGATGCGGTGGACGAACGAGAAAGACATTATTGAGTCTTTGTCGTTCATTTACTGGCAAGTCTGGCAGTGAGTGAGTTTGATTAAGTTCATTTCTCTCCACGTCATTGAAAGAGCGTCCAACATCAAAATTTTGCCTTGTTTTACCTGCCCATATTGAGCGATCACTTTGATCGCTTCCATCGCTTGTACCGCGCCAATAATCCCGACGACAGGAGCCATTACGCCCGCTTCGACGCAAGTGAGTACGTTACTACCAAAAAGAGCGCTTAAACATTGGTAACAGGGCTCGTCTGGGTGTTGATACATAAACACGCTGATTTGCCCTTCCATACGAATCGCAGCACCAGATACCAGTGGTGTTTTAGTTTGAAAGCAGAGTTTATTCAATTGGTTACGAGTATCAAGGTTATCTGATGCATCCAGCACCAAAGAATGCTGTTCAATTAATGCTTTCAATTGTGCATCTTCAAGGCGTTGATCAACGGTATTTACCGTTAAATACGGGTTAAGCATACGCAGTGACTCTGCCGCTGAGTCCACTTTTTTACGTCCAATATCGGCATCACTGTGTAGCACTTGGCGCTGTAAATTAGAGAGCTCAACCACATCATCATCGATGAGCGTGAGTGAACCAACACCTGCCGTGGCAAGGTATTGGCTTGCAGCGCAGCCCAATCCTCCTGCGCCAAGAATTAAAATAGAGCTTTGTTTAAGTGCTTCCTGTCCTTCAAAATCAAACTGTTTGAGAATGATTTGTCGGTTGTAACGCAGTAGCTCTTGATCAGATAGGATCTCCATAGTGATCCTTAATACAAGCTGGGATTAAAAAGTTGGATATTGACGGTTTCGCCCACTTCCACTCGGCCACGATCTTGTTCTAACACCACAAAACAGTTGGCGAGACTCATCGAACGAAATGCCCCCGAACTTTGGTTTCCGGTAGTTTCAACAACAAACTGGCCATTTTCAATTGTGTAAATACCGCGTTGGTAGTCAGTACGACCCGGTGATTTTTTAAAGGCATTTTTAGTGATGGCTGGAATGGACTCCGGTGCTTTCCACTGAGTGTGTCCAGCCAATTTAGCCAGCATAGGTTGCACCAAGACGTATAGGGTTAATACGGCTGAGACGGGGTTGCCAGGTAAGCCACAGAACCAAGCATGATCTAATGTTCCAAATGCAAACGGTTTGCCCGGTTTTATTGCCAGTTTCCAAAAACCGATTTCTCCGAGTTCTTGCAAAATATCTTTGGTATAGTCAGCTTCGCCTACACTTACGCCGCCAGAAGTAATAACCACATCGGCCAAATGTTGAGCTTTATCGAAGGTAGCTTTTAAAGTGGCAGGGCAATCAGCAATGATCCCAAGATCAATCGCTTCACAACCAAAATTCTCAATTAATGGTTTAATGCCATAACGATTACTGTCATAGATTTGCCCCTCAGCAAGAGGTTCACCGAGTGGTTTTAGCTCATCTCCAGTTGAGAAAAAGGCCACTTTAGGTTTACGAAAAACGGTCACATGGCTGATGCCGAGTGTGGCAATCATTGGGATATCACGCGAAGTCAAGCGAGCCCCTTTATGTAGCACTACATCGCCTTGTTTGATGTCATCACCAGTGGGGCGAATATTTTGCTGAGGCTTTGCATTCGGCTGTAGAAAGCAGATACCATTTTCGTTTTCGGTCGTTTGCTCTTGCATGATCACCGCGTCGCAACCAGCTGGAATTTTCGCGCCAGTCATAATTCTCACGCAACTGTTGGCTGGCCACGGCCCTTCAAATGGAAGACCGGCAAAAGATTTGCCAGCCAGCGGCAGGGTGGTTGACTGTTGCAGGTCAGCTAATCGAATAGCGTATCCATCCATCGCTGAGTTATCGAAAGGCGGCACAAAAATGGGTGAGAGTAACTCTTCGGCCAACACATAGCCTAACGCGTCGGCTAGCGGTAGTTTCAGCGTCGTTTGGATGGGTTTGATATTCGCTAGCATTGTCTCTAACGCTTGTTCGATAGGCATTAAGCCCGGTGAATCACAACAGCCCATGGTCGGTTCCTATAGCTTTTTTCTTTGCGAGGACTTTATCATACATTGCTTACGGGCAATAATGACCATCCTTAAAATATGGATGTAATTATTCAAAATTCCGAGTATCCTTGTCTGCCATCCGAAAGGGGTAAAAAGTAAGAGGAATCGGAATGCTAGGTCTTAGCGAATCAGCAAAGTTGGTCAAAGATGCGCTAGAGAGCCGAGGTTTGGAAACGCCTATGCGTCCAAATGAGGTTACTCGTGAAGAAAAGAAAGAAAAAATCGAACACCATATGCGTGAGATCCTCACACTACTCGGTCTTGACCTGACCGACGACAGTTTAGAAGAGACGCCCCATCGAATTGCGAAAATGTATGTGGATGAAGTGTTTTCTGGCCTTGATTATCAAAACTTCCCCAAAATTACTGTGATCGAAAACAAGATGAACGTCAGTGAAATGGTGCGCGTAAAAGAGATTACCGTGACCAGTACCTGTGAGCATCACCTAGTGACTATCGATGGTAAAGCTGCGGTGGCGTATATCCCAAGAGGCAAGATAATTGGTCTTTCTAAGATTAACCGTATTGTACGTTTTTTTGCTCAGCGCCCCCAAGTTCAAGAGCGAATGACACAGCAGATTCTGGTGGCTTTGCAAACCTTACTCGGTTCAGACGATGTCGCGGTCACCATTGATGCCACTCATTACTGCGTTAAGTCACGTGGTGTTATGGATGCGACCAGTGAAACGACCACCACAGCATTAGGCGGTATTTTTAAATCTAACCCTGCCACCCGCGCCGAATTTTTCCATGGTTTACATTAATCGGATCTCAGTTGAGTCCATCGATTAACGTTGATCAACTAAAAAAGCCCTCGCAAGTGAAGTCGAGGGCTTTTTCGTTTTACCACGCACGCTTTATTGAAACAGAGCCAAATTTTATTTAAACAGAACCAAGTACTCGCCATAGCCTTCAGCTTGCATCGCCTCTTTTGGTACAAATCGCATCGCGGCAGAGTTCATGCAGTAGCGTAAGCCAGTTGGTGCTGGTCCATCCTCAAAGACATGACCTAGGTGAGAATCTGCAAAACGGCTGCGCACTTCGGTTCTGGTATAAAAAAGCCGAGAATCGCTTTTGGTCGCAATATACGCTTCATTAATTGGCCGAGTAAAACTGGGCCAGCCTGTACCAGAACGGTATTTGTCGGTAGAAGAGAATAATGGCTCTCCGCTGACTACATCGACATAAATACCATCGGCTTTGTTATCCCAATACTCATTGTTAAATGCGCGTTCAGTACCTTCTTCTTGCGTCACGTAATATTGCAAATCAGTCAATTTGGCGCGTATCTTTTCATTAGAAGGTTTGGTGTATACCTTAACGTTGTTTTGCATTTTTTGCGCTTCGATCAATTGACGTAAGGTTTTTGGATTCTCATTACGATCTTTACCGAAGATGGTATCAAGATATTGATCACGTCCGGAAGCATGACGATAGTAGGTGTAACGTACTTTGCTCTTTTTATAAAAGTCTTGGTGGTACTCTTCAGCAGGCCAAAATTGGCTGTATTGAATCAGCTCTGTTTTGAGCGGCTTTTTGAAGATCCCTAGCGCATCGATTTCTTGCATAAAGCGCTGCGCGGTCTGCTTCTGTTCACTGTTGTGATAGAAAATGGCAGGCCGATACTGTGGGCCTCTATCAACAAACGAGCCTTGATCATCTGTCGGATCAATGTGGCGGAAAAAATGATCCAATACATTCTCGTAGCTGACAACTTGCGGATCAAAGGTCACTTGAATCACTTCAATGTGGCCCGATTTTCCTGATGAGACTTGTTTATAGGTAGGGTTTTCAAGGCTGCCACCCGCATAACCAGAGACAACGCTAATGACACCGTTGAGTTTTTCAAGATCAGATTCTGTACACCAAAAACAGCCCCCGGCTAATGTCGCGATTTGCTGATTACCAATGCTGGGCATGGTTTTAGGCTGAGTTTCTGCTTGGCTAAATAGCGAAAACAGAATAGGCACAATAAGTGCTATTGAGAATATAAAGGGAGTAAAACGTTTCATAACCGACCTTACTTATTTTTTATTGATACTGGTAAAGAACGGTGAAAAGCGAAAAAAATTACAGAGAAAGAAAACAAATAGCGTGAAGAAAACCTTTCTGAGCCCGAAGATTTGTGCTCAGAAAGGTTAATTTCGAACAATAATATCAGGTTAGGCCGATAATATTTCCTTTAGAATCAATGTCTAAATACATGAAGGCGGGTTTTTCAGGAAGACCCGGCATGGTCATCACGTTGCCGCATAGCGCATAGATAAAGCCAGCACCCGCACAGAGCTTTAATTCGCGGATCGGTACATCAAAACCTTTTGGTGCGCCTTTAATCGCAGCGTTGGTTGAAATTGAAAGCGGCGTCTTCGCCAAACAGACAGCAAGCTTCCCGTAACCTTGCTCTTGCATGTTGTGCATTTGACGTCGTGCTTTATCAGTAAAAGTGACGCTTGCCGCGCCATAGCCCTTTTTCGCTACGGCGTTGATCTTATCTTCGATCGTCTGCTGTGCTTGGTATAACGGTGTGAACGTACTCACTTTTTCACACTGCTTAATGACTTTGGAAGCAAGCTCAGTCGTCCCTTCTCCTCCAAGAGCAAAACCTTCACTCAGTGCAACCTCAACCTGGTAGGGTAGTGCGTGAATCATCATTGTGAGCTGCTCAAGCTCTTCTTGGTTGTCTTGTGGAAAGCGGTTAATGGCAACCACGGCGGGTATTCCATACTTACTCACATTCTCAATATGCCATTTGAGATTTTCAAAACCGGACACCAGCGCGGCATGGTCTGGCTGAAATAGAGTGTCGGGAACTGGCTGGCCGGGACGCAATTCATACAGACCAGAGTTCGCTTTTAAGCCGCGAAGTGTGGTGACGATAACGGCGCAATCTGGCGCTTTCCCAGATGTCGCGGCTTTAATATTGCACGCCTTTTCAAATCCCATATCAGAGCCAAAGCCGCCTTCTGTTACAGTAAATTCGGCTAACCTTGTGGCGATGTCATCAGCGATAATAGAAGAGTTACCGTGAGCGATATTGGCAAAAGGCCCGGCGTGAATCAGTGTCGGTACGCCTTCTAACGTTTGCATTAATGTAGGTTCAATCGCCTCTTTCATACTGACAGCCATCGCCCCAGCGACTTGTAAATCTTCGGTGGTAATCGGTGTACCATGGTGACTATAGGCGACGACAATCCGCCCAATCCGTTGACGCAGATCGTTTAAGTTTTTGGCTAAGGCCAGAATCGCCATTAGCTCAGAAGCCGCAGAAATATCAAAACCATCTTCACGCTCAAAGCCATTGATTGATTTATCCGTTTCATTTCGGCCAACGGTAACCATGCGCAGTGCGCGATCGTTGTGATCCATCACTCGCTTCCAAACCACATTATTCGGGTCGATACGCAGTGCTTTCATTGCGGTGCGTTGCTCGAAATCGTCATAACCAAGGCGCTGTTCGTGATAGATCCGGGCATCTATCGCCGCTGCCGCTAGGTTATGCGCGGCTGTGACGGCGTGGATATCGCCAGTGAGATGCAAATTGAGCTCTTCCATTGGTGCCACTTGTGAATAACCGCCGCCAGCGGCTCCGCCCTTAACACCAAAGATTGGTCCCATTGAGGGTTGACGAATACATGCCATCACCGAATGACCCAATTTTGCCATTCCTTGTGATAGGCCGATGGTCGTGACGGTTTTTCCTTCCCCTAATGGCGTTGGGGTAATGGCAGTCACAAGGATTAACTTTCCAACCGTTTGTGTTTGCAAACGTTCAAGGCAACTTAATGAAATTTTCGCCTTAAAGCGGCCTTGGCTGTGGAATTCGCTGGCGATGAATCCTGCTTTGTTAGCGATAGCCTCTATGGAGGTTAATGAAGTGGCGCGGCAAATTTCAATATCAGGCAGCATAAAACCCTCATTATTTAGTATTGTACGGGTTGGGAAAACGTTTGCGTCGCGATAATAACGTCAAAAAATGGGTTGTAAAGTTATTTGATGAGTGGATTATAAACTAATGTCTGAGCTTTTAGCTCGATTCTTCGTTCTCTTTTGTGTCATTGTCGTTGGGCTCTTTATGATGATCATCTTCAAGTTGATCACTATCTTGTTGATCATAATGCTTGACGACAAAGGGGGTTAACATAACGGAAGAGGGAAGAAAACGTTTCATATGGATTTCCTTGTTTGTTAGTAACTGAACATATGGTATTGAAACTCGACTTACACTGCTTTAGCTCTGACGGCCTTTACTCTATAATGCGGCGTTTTTACTAGGCCAACCTTACCTCACTGCGGATATTTTATGATTTCAAAAAACCAACTGAAACTACTTCGTGCTTTAGGCCAAAAGAAACAGCGCAAGGCTTATGGCCTGTTTTTAGTGCAAGGCGAAAAGAACGTGTTGGAATTGATTAACAGCCAACTGACGGTAAAGCAGGTTTTTGCCACTGCGGAGTTTATCGCACAAAACCGCGTTGAGCTTAGTGTTTTTGAATGCATTGAGGCCACATTAGATGACTTAACCAAAGCCAGCACCTTGGTGAGCAATAATGCGGCAATCGCAGTCGTTGAGATCCCCGAAGTGACGGTGCCTGAAGCGAAAGGATTGATGATCGCTCTCGATGGTGTTTCTGACCCCGGTAATTTAGGGACGATTATCCGTGTTGCCGATTGGTATGGCATTAAACACATTGTCGCTAGCCACGATTGCGCCGATCCATACAATCCCAAGACCATCAGTGCCACCATGGGTAGCTTTGGGCGTGTTACGGTGAGCCAAGTGGATTTGGGTGCTTATTTACAGAGTTCAAATCTACCTGTTTATGGGGCTTTTTTAGAAGGTGAGAACGTTCATCATACGAAATTTTCAGATGAAGGAATTTTATTGATGGGCAGTGAATCGCATGGTATTCGTGCCGAAGCGGCTCAATATGTCACCGACAAAATCACCATTCCCGCCTTCGGGGGAGCAGAGTCACTTAACGTAGCAATGGCTACGGGTATCATTTTGGATAACCTGCGCCGCCAACATCACTAGATCAAACCAAGATCACTCGGTCAAAAAGTAAAGCTTAAAAGTTGTTGCTTTGGATTGTCGTCAAAAAGCGTGATAACGGATGCCGTGTTTGCGCTTTTTTTATAACGCTAGTTATAAGAAGAAAAGACTACTTCTCTAACATCCCCAGTTTGTTTGGCACGCCATTCCATTTTTCAGCATCATCCATGGCTGGTTTGACTTCGGTTTGCACTGGCCATATGTCGGCAAGCTCAGCATTGAGTTCGATGTAAATCTTCTGATCTTCTGGGAGTTCATCTTCTTGAAAGATAGCTTGAGCTGCACATTCAGGAACACATAAACCGCAATCAATGCATTCAATGGGGTTGATCACCATAAAATTGGGGCCTTCGTGAAAGGCATCTGCAGGGCATACCGCGACACAGTCAGTAAATTTACATTGGATGCAATTATCCGTTACGACAAACGCCATGATGATCAGCTCTTAGTTAGTCAAAAATGAAGAATGGGGATAATACGCATCCCAAGTTAAATTTCAACATCCAACGCTATGAATATCTAGCGTAACGTGTGATGAATTCGGGATTTAGTATGACAGATAACGCCATTTCCCGTAAAATGCGCGCCATTGTGAGCAGGCCGCTTGCGGCTTTGGCTAAGACACCGACTAAAACGAGACACCGACATGATACGTTTAACCGAAATTAAACTTCCTTTGGACCACGAGGAAGGGGCAATTTTTGCTGCTATTACTGAAAAACTTGGTATTGCTGATGAACAAGTCCTTTCATTCAATATGTTTAAACGTGGCTACGATGCTCGTAAGAAAACGAAAATCATGCTGATTTACACGCTAGATGTGAGCGTGGAGAATGAAACGGAGTTACTTGCTCAGTTTGCTGATGATCCGCATGTGAAAGTGACGCCGGATATGGAGTACAAATTCGTTGCTCAAGCGCCAGCGAATCTTACTGAGCGCCCTGTGGTGATAGGCTTTGGCCCTTGTGGTCTATTCGCAGGACTGATTCTTGCTCAAATGGGGTTTAACCCAATCATTGTCGAGCGTGGTAAAGAAGTGCGCGAACGCACCAAAGATACCTTTGGTTTTTGGCGTAAACGTACATTGAATACTGAATCTAACGTGCAGTTTGGCGAAGGTGGAGCGGGAACTTTTTCTGATGGAAAACTCTATAGCCAAGTGAAAGATCCTAACTTCTATGGTCGTAAGGTCACTACAGAATTTGTCGCTGCGGGCGCACCTGCTGAAATCATGTACGTGAGCAAACCGCACATTGGCACGTTCAAATTGGTGACCATGATTGAAAAAATGCGTGCCAAAATCATCGAATTAGGCGGTGAAATTCGTTTTAGTACTCGTGTTGATGACATTCACATCGAAGAAGGGCAAATTACCGGGCTTACGCTGTCAAATGGTGAGGAAATTAAAACGCGTCATGTTGTCCTTGCGGTCGGTCATAGTGCACGTGATACCTTTGAAATGCTGCATGAACGTGGCGTTTATATGGAAGCCAAACCCTTTTCAGTAGGGTTCCGTATTGAACATAAACAATCAATGATTGATGAAGCGCGTTTTGGTTCGAATGCGGGTAACCCCATTCTTGGCGCGGCGGACTACAAATTGGTTCACCACTGTAAGAATGGCCGCACCGTTTATAGCTTCTGCATGTGCCCCGGTGGCACGGTAGTGGCGGCTACTTCTGAAGAGGGGCGCGTTGTGACCAATGGCATGAGTCAATATTCTCGCGCAGAACGTAATGCTAACAGTGCGATTGTAGTGGGTATTGATCCTGAACGTGATTATCCCGGTGATCCGCTAGCGGGCGTGCGCTTCCAACGTGAACTTGAATCACGAGCTTATCAACTTGGCGGCGAAAACTACGATGCGCCAGCACAAAAAATTGGTGACTTTTTACAAGGTCGTGATCCGAGTGCGTTAGGTGATGTCGAACCCTCTTTTACACCCGGCATCAAGTTGACAGATATTTCAAAAGCGTTGCCTGATTTTGCCATTGAAGCCATTCGTGAAGCGATCCCAGCGTTTGATAAGCAGATCAAAGGATTTGCCTCTGAGGATGGTTTGTTAACTGGAGTAGAAACTCGCACGTCATCACCCATTTGCATTAAACGGGGTAAAGATTTCCAAAGCATCAACCTGAAAGGCTTTTATCCGGCAGGTGAAGGTGCAGGTTATGCGGGCGGGATTTTATCAGCAGGCATTGATGGTATTAAAGCGGCCGAAGCATTGGCGCTTTCTATGGTTAACGAAGCTGAAAAAGCATCATAATTTGCAATATTAAGCATAAGAAAAGGCTCATTGGAGCCTTTTTTATTACAGGGACGATTAGATTCGTTATCACATTGAATTTTAAAAGTTTCTTCTGATAGAGATTATCATTTAACTAAAAACAATCTAAACTAGCCCGAACATTATGAGGAGAGATCATGAAGTACGACTGGATTTTATTTGACGCTGACGAGACCTTGTTTCATTTTGATGCTTTCAAAGGTATGCAGCTGATGTTTGAGCGCAAAGGAGTGTTGTTTACTGAACAAGATTTTGCGCAGTACCAAGAAGTTAATAAACCACTGTGGGTCGATTACCAAAATGGTGATATCACGGCGGCGCAGTTGAAGCATACTCGTTTTGCAGAGTGGGCAGAAAAGCTCGCGACGACAACCACGGAATTAAACAGCGCATTTCTTGAAGCCATGGCTGATATCTGCACTCCACTACCAGGAGCAAAAGAGTTATTGGATGCCCTTACAGGTCGAGCGAAACTTGGCATCATTACTAATGGTTTTACCGAACTTCAAGCAATTCGTTTGCAAAGAACGGGGATGAGTGAATACTTTGACCACGTGATTATTTCAGAAGAGGTTGGTGTAGCGAAACCCGATCACGGGATTTTTGCCTACGCGTTAGACAAAATGGGCAACCCTGCTAAAAATCGTGTATTGATGGTAGGGGATAACCCTACGGAAACCGCATGAAC
>NZ_JAHGUP010000034.1 GCF_001989995.2 Vibrio anguillarum | reverse complement strand
ATCATTGCGACACTAGCTCATTTGGTAGAGCGCAACCTTACCAAGGTTGAGGTAACGGTTATGTGTCGCTCCAGCTTCTTTCAGAGTGTTCTCTGAACTCAAACCAGTATTTGGTTTATGCTCTTTCTTTAATGCTGTGAAGCATAACTCCCTAAAATAAAAATAATCTGCAGTTCTAAGCGGATTTATTGCCGTCTTGATAACTTACGTGCTGAATTTCAATACACAGGTTAGTCTCTGTAGAATCTGGCTTTTCGTCGCTATTTATTCTTATTCATTAACAGAGTTATCCACAAAAATTAATTGTGGATAAGTTGGTGTATAACGTGTTTTTAGTGAAGTGCTGGTAAGCGTCAGTGAAAGATCTTTTAATGCGGCTCTGTTCTCTAATCTTGCTGTTTTTCTGTGTAACTAATTGTTTTTAAATTGATTTTTGTTTTTTTATCACCATTAGGTCAACTAACTGTATGATCATTAATATCAAGATCTTTGATCCTTGTCATTAATTGCTGATGTGGCTAACTTTTCTTAATTATAGAAAACAGTGTCGTGTTTAAAATTTTGTCCACAAATTGGTATTTTGAGATACATATCAAAGTCTGTGTTCATTAGTTATGCAATTACCTCATTTTTTACGCATCACGCGGTAACCCTTTCTCGACAATTCGAATTAAGCGCTGCTGCTTCTTATTGCTAGAGCATGCACTCGCTGGCTCCGATGATTTTCGTTTTTGTTCTACTAGCGCCCAATGTATATGTTCGTCTAATAAATCAGACAAGCCTAACCTCGTGTTTAGTGCTGCGATAATGCGTTGTGAATATGGCGCGTTTCCTAAAGCGATGGAAAGATTACGCAACCATTGCTGGTGGCCAATGCGGCGAATAGCCGAACCTTCCATATAACGTAAGAAGGTGGCCTCATCCCAAGCAAACAGTTCAACTAAGTCTGGTTCATCCAGTGCTTGACGGCGATGAAAATCACTTTGTTGAGTGAGGTCGGAAAAGCGATTCCAAGGGCAGACCAACTGGCAATCATCACAGCCGTAAATGCGATTACCCATTGCCTTGCGAAACTCTTCAGCAATTACGCCATCATATTCTATGGTGAGGTAAGAGATGCATCGGCGAGCATCAACAACACCGTCTTCTACGATGGCTTGTGTAGGGCATGAGGTGATGCAGGCTGTGCATTTGCCACATTGATTACTGCTTGGTGTATCGACCGGCAGCGGCAAATCAATCAGTAGTTCACCAAGAAAAAACCAAGAACCACTCTCTTTATCAAGGATAAGCGAATGCTTGCCAGTCCAACCAAGCCCAGCTTTTTGTGCTAAAGGCCGTTCTAGTATTGGTGCGGAGTCCACAAAAGGGCGATAACCGAGTGCCCCCACTTCTTGTTCAATCTTTTCGCCGAGTTTTTTGAGCTGGTTGCGTACCAGTTTATGGTAGTCACGCCCCAGAGCGTAGCGGCTGATATAAGCGTAATTGGGATTACTCAAATCACTGGCAAACCGAGCATCTGGGGGTAAGTAATTCATGCGTGCGCTGATCACGCGGACGGTGCCGGGAAGGAGTTCATGTGGCCTAGCTCGCATCATGCCATGGCGCGCCATCCAGTCCATCTCACCGTGAAATCCAGCATCCAACCATTTCTGCAAAGGCTCTTCGTGCTCACTGAGATCGATATCGCAGATCCCGACCTTTTCGAAGCCAAGTTCACGTGCCCAGATTTTAATTTTGTCTGCCAGTACTTGGTAGTCCATTATCGATGAGCTCGTTGCAAAAAGGGGCGAGGATCTTAACGGATCCTTTATTGAGGATCTAGGAAATGATCGTCTGTGATGTGGATTAAACTGACATAAAAAGCGAGTTTTTTCCTTTTACTTACAGAAGAGAGCTTGTCTCTCAATTCCAACCCAGTTTACTATTCGAGTTCTTTTGATTTTTATATAGTCAATTTTCGACACTTGAGAGCGGTAATTCATGAGTACTAAGATCTTTACCTTAAAAGACGAACAGCAAACGGTAAAATTAGGCGCAGCTTTGGCTAAGCGATGCTCTGCGCAAACCACGCTTTATTTGCATGGTGATCTCGGTGCTGGAAAAACAACCTTCAGCCGTGGCTTCATCCGCGCATTAGGCCATGTTGGCAACGTCAAGAGCCCGACTTATACCTTAGTTGAGCCTTATCAACTAGCCGATTGGCAAGTATACCATTTTGATCTTTATCGCTTGGCCGATCCGGAAGAGTTGGAATTTATGGGTATTCGTGACTATTTCACACCGGATGCGATCTGCCTTGTTGAGTGGCCAGAAAAAGGCAGCGGTCTACTTCCAACCGCAGATATTGATGTTGAGCTACGCTACGATGGCGAACAAAGGCAAGCTTTTCTGAGTGCAAACAGCCCCTATGGATCCTCATTGCTGAGTCAGTTGGAGTTATGTTGAACATCATCCATTTGTTACGAACGATAACTCTATCGCTTGCGGTTTGGGGCTGTGCTTTATTTACTTCAACGACGCACGCGAATGCATTAGAAGGCGTGCGCGTTTGGCCTTCTCCAGATGAAACTCGAGTGGTTATCGATCTCAAAACTGAAGCGGATTATAGCTATTTCACTTTAAGCAGCCCCGAGCGTTTGGTGGTTGATTTAAAAAACACCACGCTTAATACAAAATTGCCGCTTAAAGTCACGGATAGCCCTGTTCTCAAGCAAATTCGTAATAGCTCGCCTCCGGAGAAAGGGACGTATCGCTTGGTGTTTGAGTTACAGCGCAAAGTGAACCCTCAGCCATTTAAACTTGCGCCAACGCCGGGTGGTCAGTATGGGCATCGTTTGGTGGTTGATTTACCCCACAATTTGGATAGTGATAAGGCGACAGTAAAACCGGCCAGCCAAACTAAAGTGAGCCGCGACGCTTCGCAGTTATTAGGAACCGAGGATATCGTGGTGGCTATTGATGCTGGTCATGGCGGAGAAGATCCCGGCTCGATTGGCCCGACCAAAAAATATGAAAAAAATGCCACCTTAAGTATCTCCAAGAAGATCGCAGATCAAATTAACGCCGTACCGGGAATGAAGGCGGTCATGACACGCAGTGGCGATTACTTTGTCAACCTCAATAAACGTTCCGAAATTGCGCGCCGTAATAAGTCACACCTACTTGTCTCCATCCACGCCGATGCGTTTCATACCCCACAACCCAGGGGGGGCTCGGTGTTTGTGTTAAATACCAAGCGTGCGAATACGGAAATTGCTCGCTGGGTTGAGAACCACGAACAGCAATCAGAACTGTTAGGTGGGGCTGGTGAAGTGCTGGCAAAAAATAATAGCGATCGAAACGTTAGCCAAACCTTGCTGGACTTGCAATTTAGCCACTCGCAAAAAGAGGGTTACAAGGTGGCAACTCATCTGCTAGGCGAAATGGGAAAAGTAGCCCATTTACATAAAGCAGAGCCAGTCAACGCAAGTTTGGCGGTACTTAAGTCGCCCGATATTCCTTCGGTGTTGGTTGAAACGGGTTTTATTTCTAACCCTACCGAGGAACAATTGCTATTTCAGCGCTCGCATCAAGATAAATTGGCTCGCGCATTGGCAACCGCCATCGTCAAGTATTTTGAAGAAAACCCACCCGAGGGCACTCTGTTTGCTAATCGCGGTAAGACGCAAAAGCACAAAGTGCAGCGTGGGGAATCACTCTCGGTTATCGCTAATAAATATGGCACTTCGACTCAAGCATTAATCGCAACCAACAAACTAAAAAATGCCAATTTGTCGATTGGTCAAATCTTAACGATTCCGGCCACGTCAGCTCCGATTCGCGTTCCTGTGGTCAGCAACCCAGTAGAAACGGAAATTGTTACGCATGTGGTGAAATCTGGCGAGTATTTGGGCAAGATAGCGAGCACGTATAAAGTGAGTGTGGATGCGATTAAACGCGAAAATAACTTGCGTTCAGACACCTTAACGCTGGGGCAGAAACTGAAGATAACGGTGAGTTTGAAGGATAAGCCGCTGCGTAAGCATAAAGTTGAAAAAGGCGAGTTTTTGAGCAAAATTGCCAGCCAATATCAAGTGAGTCTGAATAGTATTCGCCAAGTAAACCAACTTCGGTCTGATCAGCTCGCCATAGGGCAAGTGTTGATCATTCCCAATAAGTAGTAATGAGTATGACGATTAAGATTCTACCTGCACGTCTTGCTAACCAAATTGCTGCAGGTGAAGTGGTTGAAAGACCGGCTTCTGTCGTTAAAGAGCTGGTGGAGAATAGCTTGGATTCGGGCGCCTCTCGTATCGATATCGATATCGAAAAGGGAGGTGCGAAGCTTATTCGTGTGCGTGATAACGGGCAAGGGATAGTAAAAGAGGAATTGGCGCTCGCTTTAAGCCGCCATGCAACTTCTAAAATTCACACCTTGGATGATTTAGAGGCGATCGTCAGCTTAGGTTTTCGTGGAGAAGCGCTCGCGAGTATTAGCTCAGTCTCTCGGCTTACATTGACGTCTCGTCCAGCCACGCAAGAACAGGCTTGGGCAGCATACAGTGAAGGTCGAGATATGGCGGTTAAGTTGCAGCCAGCCGCACACCCGATTGGAACGTCTGTCGAAGTGCTCGATCTGTTCTTTAATACGCCCGCTCGGCGCAAATTTTTACGCACAGAGAAAACAGAATTTACTCACATTGATGAGCTACTAAAACGCATTGCTTTGAGCCGGTTTGATGTCACCATCAATGTGCGCCATAACGGCAAGATGGTACGTCAATATCGAGCGGCTAAAACGGCCGCTCAAGAGGAAAAAAGAATCGCGGCTGTGTGTGGCAACGCTTTTGTTCGCCATATGCTGAACATTGAGTTGGAACATCAAGGGCTTCGCTTGCATGGTTGGATAACGACTCCAGAAGGCGCGCGCCAGCAGAGTGATTTGCAATACTGCTACGTTAATGGGCGGATGATGCGTGACAAGCTGATTAATCATGCTATCCGGCAAAGTTATGAAACCAGCCTGAGAGGCGATCAGTTCGCCACTTATGTACTCTTCATTGAGCTCGATCCCCATCAAGTGGATGTGAATGTCCATCCCGCGAAACACGAGGTGCGTTTCCATCAAGCGCGATTAGTGCATGATTTTATCTATCAAGCACTCAGTAGTGCACTGGCTGAAAGCAAGCACATTGAGAAGCCGCAGCTCAAACCATCGGCTTTTCATCAGCCCGATGCGGCGACTGTGGATCGCATTGAGAATGACACTGCAATTGATAGTGTGTGCCAAGAAACTGAGGGGCATAACACCGTTCCAGAGCAAGTGTGGCAAGCGATTGACAACACTCCCGCTTATCCACGAAAAGCTGAGCGAGAAAGCACAACCGCGCACGGCATAGCTGAAACGCCAAAGCGTAGCCATTGGCAGCAAAACGGCTCTCCATCTTCTTCTCGGGCGAAAGCTGAGCGCCAGCCAACGGGCTCACCTTCGAGCGGGGAAGTGAAGCTCTATCAAGAGCTGATGGCAACTCAACCGCCAGCTTCAGCAGTCGAACTTTCTCCTATTGCACATCAAGATCAAGGTGAAATGCTGCAGATCGAACAGTTGGGTAAAGCTATTGCTGTAATCAAAGGGCAGTACCTGTTAATGGGGTCCAAACAGGGCGTCGTATTGCTTTCTCTTATCAAAGGGGCATGGCTGAAAACTCGCGGCCAATTGCATACCGAACAAGGCGGCTTGAAAAGCCAACCTTTACTCGTGCCGCTCTCCATCAAGCTCTCAGCACAAGAACATCAAGCGTTAACGCATTGCCAGCCGATGTTGAATACGCTAGGGATTGAGCTTAAAGAACGTCATGGTTCAAGCATCATGGTGATGGGCGTACCTCAACCGTTGAGGCAACAAAACCTGCAAAACTTAATCCCAGATCTGCTATCTTACGTGTCCGCTAATTTTACGGCTGATGATGAACCTATTACGGTGGATCTTGTTGCCGATTGGCTGGCTGAACACATCACTGTGGTGAAAAGTGACTACACTTTGTCTGAAGCCATCCAAATGATTTCGGAACTTGAACAGCTTTGGCAAGGGCAACTTCCTCTTCATGATGCGAGTTTTGTCCGCCCCGTTGATTTTTCTACCACCATAGCGGCCTTGTTGGCATAACGAATTAAAAGAATGATGAATCAAACACAACCATTGGCTCTGTTTTTAATGGGCCCGACCGCATCAGGTAAAACAGATTTGGCGATTCGTTTGCGCCAAAAATACCCAGTGGAAATCATCAGTGTCGACTCGGCGCTGATCTACAAAGGCATGGATATTGGCACCGCCAAACCTAATGCACATGAACTGGCACTCGCACCTCATCGTCTGATCGATATTTTGGATCCAAGTGAAGTCTATTCGGCGGCAGATTTTCGTCGCGATGCATTACTTGCAATGCATGATATTACCGCGCAAGGTAAAATTCCTCTGCTCGTTGGGGGAACTATGTTGTATTACAAGGCTCTACTTGAAGGGCTTTCGCCACTTCCTGCAGCTAACCCTGAGATACGGCAACAAATTGAGCAAGAGGCTTTGGAGCATGGTTGGGGTCAGTTACACGATCAATTACAAACGATTGATCCGGTTTCGGCGGCAAGAATTCATCCTAATGATCCACAAAGATTGTCACGAGCATTGGAAGTTTACCGAATTTCAGGTAAAACTCTTACAGAGTTAACTCAAACGAAAGGCGAAAGCCTGCCATTTCGAGTTAAACAGTTTGCTATAGCTCCCAAGGAAAGGGCTGAGCTCCACCGTCGAATCGAACTCAGGTTTGAAAAGATGATCGAAGCTGGATTTGAAGAAGAAATGAAAGCACTTTATGCTCGAAGCGATCTTCATCCGGATTTGCCATCGATTCGCTGTGTTGGTTATCGACAGATGTGGGACTATTTGGATGGGAATTGTACGTTAGAGGAAGCGGTATATCGTGGAATCTGTGCAACCCGTCAATTGGCCAAGCGTCAGATCACCTGGTTACGCAGCTGGGATGATTTAACTTGGTTAGATAGTGAAAACATTGATCATGCAGTAGAAACTCTCTCAAATGCCATAGCATCTGATGGAGTTAGCTGTGTATAATGTGATCGCTTTTGCGTGATGTACCCTGTAAAGGATCCGTTACTTGATATTTGGTATTATCGCCGTCATAACAAGTAGCAACGGGGTTTTTATTCATTTAGCTCAGATGCAAAGGCCGCACCAATAATGCAGTGCACCACTAGCTAAATAACTACAACAAAATACAAATAAGGAAAATAAAATGGCTAAGGGGCAATCTCTACAAGACCCATTCTTAAATGCACTACGTCGTGAGCGCATTCCAGTATCCATCTACCTTGTGAACGGAATTAAGCTTCAAGGTCAGATTGAATCCTTTGATCAATTTGTGATCTTACTGAAAAACACAGTCAATCAAATGGTGTATAAGCATGCGATTTCAACGGTTGTTCCTGCACGTGCAGTGAGCCACCACACTGCTGAGCCACGCACTGGGTCTGATCGTCCATCAGACAAATCAGAAGAGTAATTCTCTGATTAGTATTATTTACTTACAAAGGAGTTGGTTGCTTGTTTGACCGTTACGAAGCCGGTGAGCGAGCGGTACTTGTTCATATCAACTTCACGCAAAAGGGTGAGTGGGATGATCTCAGCGAGTGTGAAATGCTGGTTTCTTCTGCTGGAGTGTCGACACTGCAAATTATTACTGGCAGCCGTCAAACTCCACACCCTAAATATTATGTCGGTGAGGGTAAAGCCCAAGAGATAGCGCATGCGGTTCAACTTGTTGAAGCGGATGTGGTTATCTTCAACCACGCCCTTTCTCCTGCCCAAGAACGTAATCTTGAACAACTATGCCAATGTCGAGTGATTGACCGTACTGGCCTCATCCTCGATATTTTTGCCCAACGAGCACGAACCCATGAAGGGAAGTTGCAAGTAGAGCTGGCACAATTACGCCACATCTCTACGCGATTAATTCGTGGTTGGACGCACCTTGAGCGACAAAAAGGCGGTATAGGCTTACGTGGACCTGGTGAAACGCAGCTAGAAACCGACAGACGTTTATTGCGTGAACGTATTAAAGCGATATTACGCCGCTTAGAGAAAGTCGCTAAGCAGCGAGAACAAGGACGCCGAGCTCGAAATCGAGCTGAGATTCCCACCATATCGCTAGTGGGTTATACCAATGCGGGGAAATCAACGTTATTTAATCGCATTACTGAAGCTGGGGTTTATGCAGCAGATCAACTGTTTGCAACCCTAGATCCTACCTTGCGGAAAATCGAATTGGCGGACGTTGGTACTGCCGTTCTCGCTGACACCGTAGGATTTATTCGTCATCTGCCGCACGATTTAGTTGCAGCATTTAAAGCCACGTTACAAGAAACTCAAGAAGCTGACATTTTGTTACATGTTGTTGATGCCAGTGATGAGCGTTTTCGTGAGAATATCAAAGCCGTCCATGATGTATTAGAAGAGATTGACGCCCATGAGGTGCCAACGCTTGTCGTCATGAACAAGATCGATAATCTAGAAGGCCAACAACCTCGCATCGAAAAAGATGATGAGGGAATACCGAGAACCGTGTGGTTATCAGCCATGGATGGACAGGGTATTGATCTGCTTTTCGAAGCATTGACAGAGCGATTAGCGAGTCAAGTCATTCAATATCAATTGTGTATTCCACCACTGCACCAAGGTCGCATTCGTAGTGCATTTTCACAAATGAAATGTATTCAACAAGAAGAATATGATCCAGATGGTAATTTGTTGATTAACATTCGTATGCAGCAAGTTGATTGGTTTAGACTAGAAAAAAGAGAAGAAGCAGTTTTGCGTGACTTTATAGTTACTTAAAGGACTGCTACAGTATAACGTCATATCAAATGATGGAGCTTTCTAATGGCGTGGAATGAGCCCGGTAATAACAACGGCAACAATGGCCGCGATAATGACCCTTGGGGTAATAATCGTGGTGACAAAAATAAAGGTGGCCGTGATCAAGGACCGCCAGATTTGGATGAGGTTTTCAATAAACTGAGCCAGAAACTGGGCGGACGATTTGGTAAGAAAGGCGGTAAAGGCCCTTCATTCTCTGGTGGTAGCGCAATTGGCTTTGGAGTCATTGCAGCAATCGCAGTTGCGGTGTGGTTCTTTTCTGGTTTCTATACGATTGGTGAAGCTGAGCGTGGCGTCGTGCTGCGTTTAGGTAAGTATGATCGCATCGTTGATCCTGGTTTGAACTGGCGTCCTCGCTTTGTTGATGAGGTGACGGCCGTTAACGTACAAGCGATTCGTTCACTACGTGCATCGGGTTTGATGCTAACCAAAGATGAAAACGTGGTCACTGTTGGCATGGATGTACAATATCGCGTGTCTGATCCATACAAGTACTTGTATCGTGTGACTAATGCTGACGATAGCTTACGCCAAGCAACTGACTCAGCATTACGTGCCGTGGTTGGTGATTCTTTGATGGACAGTATCTTAACCAGTGGCCGTCAGCAAATTCGTCAAAGTACCCAAACGACCTTGAATCAAATCATTGATAGCTATGATATGGGCTTAATGATTGTCGATGTCAACTTCCAGTCGGCTCGTCCGCCAGAGCAAGTTAAAGATGCGTTCGATGATGCGATTGCGGCGCGAGAAGATGAAGAGCGTTTCATTCGTGAATCTGAAGCGTATAAGAACGAAATCCTGCCTAAAGCAACAGGCCGAGCAGAACGTTTGAAGAAAGAAGCGCAAGGTTATACAGAACGCACGATTAACGAAGCATTGGGTCAAGTGGCACAGTTTGAAAAACTGCTCCCTGAGTATCAAGCCGCGCCAGATGTGACACGTAATCGTCTCTACCTAGATACTATGGAAGAGGTGTATTCAAACACATCTAAAGTGCTAATTGATTCAGAATCCAGTGGCAATATGCTTTATCTACCGTTGGATCGAATTACAGGCCAAGACAGTAAGAATGACACCAAACGTCAAGATAAATCATCATCAACCTATGATCAGATAGAGCTTGATTCACCAACCAGCAGTGATACAGGTAATACACCGTCTCGCTCTAGCAATACACGTCAAGGGAGATACTAGTAATGCGTAAGTTAATGATCCCAGTATTAGTGATTGCACTGGTATTGATGTTGATGTCGCTGTTTGTGATTCCTGAAGGTGAGCGCGGTATTGTTGTCCGTTTCGGTCGTATTCTGAAAGATAACAATGAAATTGCTCGAATCTACGAACCGGGTTTGCATTTTAAAATGCCACTGTTTGATCGAGTAAGAACGTTAGATGCGCGCATCCAAACAATGGATGGCCGCTCTGACCGTTTCGTGACTTCAGAGAAAAAAGATGTGATCATCGATACCTATGTCAAATGGCGTATTGAAGACTTTGGTCAATACTACTTGGCAACGGGTGGTGGCAATGCATTGACAGCTCAAGCACTGCTAGAACGTAAAGTGACAGACATTCTTCGTTCTGAAATCGGTTCTCGTGAAATCAAACAAATTGTTTCAGGCCCACGTAATAAAGATGTCTTGCCGGAAAGTGCTGATGACGAAGTCGTCACGACTGAGGCTGCGAAACAAGCATTGGAAATCGATGGTCAGCGTGACCAAGTGATGGAAAATGTGTTGGAAGATACGCGTAAAGGTGCACTGAAAGATTTAGGCGTGAGAGTGGTTGATTTCCGTATTAAGAAAATCAACCTCCCAGATGAGATCAGTGAGTCTATCTATCGTCGTATGCGTGCTGAACGTGAGTCAGTAGCTCGTAAACACCGTTCTCAAGGTCGTGAAAAAGCCGAAGTCATTCGTGCTCAAGCTGAACTTGAAGTGGCGACTATCTTAGCGGAAGCGGATAAAACGGCTCGCGTAACTCGCGGTGATGCTGATGCTAAAGCAGCGAAGATTTACTCAGATGTGTACAGTAAAGATCCTGAGTTTTACGGGTTCTTACGTTCGCTGAAAGCCTATGAGAAATCATTTAGCGAGAAGAGTGATATCTTGGTGCTTGATCCTAAGAGTGATTTCTTCAAGTACATGAATAACACCAAAGGTTTGACAACGAAATAATTGACCGTTGTTTATTCAAAGGCTCCTTCAGGGAGCCTTTGTCGTTTATGGCTTTAAGAGAGAAGGCACTATGTCGAATTCAATCTGGCTTGCTGTGGGGCTAGTGTTAATTGCAGAAGGTATTGGACCGTTAATCGCCCCTAATGGCTGGAGAAAGATGGTGGCAGAGCTCAGCCAGCAGCCCGATCATCAACTGCGCCGTATCGGTGGTTGTCTCGTCGTTGCTGGGGGCATCATTGCGTACTATTTCGCACGATAGTGATGCACAATAGCGCGGTAACCGATTTATTATTATCAGTTTATCATTATCAGTATCATCACTATCAATAGTGAGGTGGTGGAGTCTCTTCTGATGGATCCGCTAAATGTGAGGCATCCATATTTTTGACTTTACCAGCCACATATTTCATTTGGTCTTGCATTTTCGTCAGCATGAGCTGCTGTGTTGATAATGCTTGATTGAGTTCATCAATGGTTTGTTCTTGAAAAGCAAGTTGGCATTCCAAGTCACTAACACGCTGTTCTAATTGCTGAATATACTTATCGTTCATAACTAATCGTCGAGTTTCCAAGCCTGAGCAATACCTGCAGAGCTTCCGGTAATAATTCGTTGCTGATGATCAAAGGCCGCATCATACACCACCGCAGTGGGTGGGCGAGCATCTTTTAGCGGTTCTACTTCGAATCCTTGCTGTTTTTTACCACTTTGAGTATCCCAAACCGCGACTTGGCTTGAAGGATTCCCTGTCACAAGCAACCTGCCATCATCAGAAAAACGCGCGGTAGAGAAAATCAATTGTCGTGAAAAACTGCGCAATTTCGCCTGTTCCTTACCCGAGGAGAGATCCCAAATAATGGATTGATTACCACCATCGGAGGTAAAGGCTAATTTTCCCTCTCGCTGCAGCGCTACTCGATTCACCCGCTGCTCATGTTCAAACGATCGTAAAATTTGCCCACTTTGCGTATCCCAAAGGTAGGCAAAATAATCATTACCTCCCGTCAGAGCAAAACGGCCATTGGGCGATAGGGCGACAGAATTCACTTTTTCTCGATGAGCAAGGAACTCTAGTCGACGTCCAGTGACTAAATCGACGTAAATCGCTTTACCATTGGATAAACCGAGTAGAACTTGTTTTCCGTTATTGGCAATGTCAATGTCTCGGATCAGCCCATCGGAGATGGACCACAAACCTTGAGCTTGTGTCCAACCTAAGTCCCATACGGCAAAGTTAATTTGGCTAGCGGTCACGGCAAAACGGCCATTATCGGAGAGTCGAATATGAGAAACGGTATTGGCTTGTGGGTCTTGAGGTCCCAATTCGGCTAAGGTTTTGTTTTGTTCAAGATCCCATAGAACGAGTTGTCTTTGTTTGGAATAGAGTAGCGCAAAACGACCATCGCGGCTTAAACCGAAACTGGTCGAACCGTTTGGTTCTATATCCCAACGTTGTACATCGCTGTTAGAGAAAAAACAGCCATTTAACATCAAGATGACAATGCAACCTAGGATTGAATGAGAAATTATTCGCATCAAGTCTAATTATCCGCTTTGAGTGTAAAGACAATCTATCAACATATCGCTATATTGGTACAACTCTGTTTAGCGCACCAGTTTTTCACCGAAATTTGTGCGTAATAACAAAAGGTTTGCCTACAAATTGGAGAAATAAATGAAATCATTGTTTAAAGTGTCACTGCTTGCGGCAACCGTCATGCTTGCAGTTGGCTGCCAGAAAGATGAAGCCCCGAAAACTGAAGCAGCACCTGCAGCAGAACAAGTACAAACGGAAGCGGGGAAAACGGTTCACTTTAAAACAGAAGATGACAAAGCGGCTTACGCGATTGGCGTCTCTTTTGCAAATTACCTCAGCACCAGCATTGAAAAACCAGCCGAAATTGGTATCAATCTGAATAAAGATCTGGTTCTAAAAGGGATTGAACATGTCTTCGCCGGCAATGCTGAGTTGAGTGAAGAAGATACACGCGCAGCGCTAGAAGCTCTAGATAAACGCGTTTCTGAAACCATGCAAGCGAAAGCCGCTGAAAAAGCGGCTGCTGCTGAAAAAGCTGGTGACGAATTCCGCGCTGAATTTGAAAAACAAGATGGCGTAAAGAAAACTGAATCTGGTTTACTGTACCAAGTACTGACGCCAGCAAAAGGTGAGTCACCAAAAGAGACCGATACTGTTCAAGTGCATTACAAAGGGACACTGGCTGACGGTACTCAATTTGATAGCTCGTATGATCGTGGTGAGCCAGCGACATTCCCACTCAATCGGGTTATTCCTGGTTGGACAGAAGGTGTGCAACTGATGCAAGTGGGAGCAAAATACAAGTTTGTTATCCCGCCGCAACTGGCTTACGGTGAGCAAGACACACCGACTATTCCAGCAAACTCAACACTTGTGTTTGAAGTGGAGTTGCTAAAAATTGATAACGGTAGCGATGCGGCTAAATAATATCAGCCATTGTTGAACCGTTGTAACCAGCTCAAAGGCCTGATGAATCAGGCCTTTTCTGTCTCTAACGACTCACTAATTAGTTGTCCTAAATCACTTGTTAGTGACTTAACAGAGTTTTCGATTAAAATTTTCTGATAAACTTACGTCAATTTGTTGATTTTTCGCTCTAAGGCTAGATAACAGTGACAACGACAGAAACTCTAAACGCGGATATGTTGCTTGAAATGGAATCCGTGCACGTGATGCCATTTAGTGATCACGATAAAATCATTCTTCGATCTTATGAAGCTGTGGTTGACGGTATCGCCAGCCTGATTGGTCCTTTTTGTGAGATCGTTCTGCACTCATTGGAAGATCTCAATACCTCGGCGATTAAAATTGCCAATGGTGAAAACACGGGACGTCAAGTGGGTTCCCCGATCACTGATCTTGCACTGCGTATGTTGAAAGATATTGAAGGATCGGAGCGTAACTTCTCACGATCGTATTTCTCTCGCGCCAAGGGTGGTGTGTTGATGAAATCGATTACGGTCGCGATTCGTAATGGTGATAACCGAGTCATTGGCTTACTTTGTATCAACGTCAATTTAGATGCTCCGTTCTCACAAGTTCTGCAATCATTCATGCCGACTCAGGAAGCTCAGGAAGCCGCCTCATCGGTTAACTTTGCCAGTGATGTAGAAGAGCTGGTGGATCAGACGGTAGAGCGTACCATCGAAGAGATCAACGCCGATAAATCAGTGTCTAACAATACCAAGAACCGTCAGATCGTGATGGAGTTGTATGACAAAGGTATTTTTGATATCAAAGATGCCATCAACCGTGTTGCTGACCGACTGAATATTTCCAAGCATACCGTGTACCTCTACATTCGCCAGCGTAAGACTGGAGAAGAATCGTAGTGAGCCAAACGTTGACTTATACGCTACTGGTCAATGGCTCAGTGTATGGCACTCAGGCAGCGCGTAGTGCTTATCTGTTTGCCTGTGCATTGCTAGCAAAAGGGCATTCACTCAAGCAAGTATTTTTTTATCAAGATGGTGTTTTCAATGGCTCTGCGATCACCGCGCCTGCAAACGATGAGTTTGATCTTGTGAAAGCATGGCAGAGGCTAGCTACTGAACACCATGTAAGCTTAGAAACCTGTGTTGCTGCAGCGTTACGTCGTGGCATTATCAGTGAAAATGAAGCTCAGCAACACCAGCTCACTGCGCATAATTTGGCACAAGGTTTTGCACAAACTGGGTTAGGAAGCTTAGCTGAAGCGTTATTAACTCAAGATCGAGTGGTACAGTTTTGAAAAAAATCGGTTTTGTTTTTCATTCTTCGCCTCATTCTAGTTCGGCTGGAAGAGAAGGGCTGGACGCTGTACTGGCAGCCTCGGCCTATTGTGATGCGATCTCGCTCTTTTTTGTTGGGTTTGGCGTGACGCAAATCGTCGCCAACCAATCACCGCAACAACTGCTTAGCCGTGATTACATCAGTGCGTTTAAACTGCTTGAGTTATACGATATTGAACACCTTTATCTGTGTGAGCAAAGCGTTGAAGAGTTGGGGTTAGCATCGGCTCAATGGGTAATCGATGTTGAAAAAAAATCGCCTCAGCAAATCGCTCAGTTACTTCACGAGTGCGATCAAGTACTAACTTTCTAAGGTAATATCTATGCTGCATATTGTAAAAGACACGGCAAAACTGACCTTAGCGCAGCGCTATTGTTTGGCTGAGGATAGTATTATCTTGGTTGAAGAAGCGGTGTATATGAGTAACCCTAGTGCGGGCTCTTTTTTACTACTCAACGATCTGAACAGGGTTTATGTCTTACTTGAGGATCTCTGCGCGCGCGGGGTGCAGGATCTCTGCTCAGTACAAATTACCAAAGTGGATTTCTCTGGTTTGGTTGAACTTACTACTAATCATGAAAAATCAATCACTTGGTAGATTTTCTTGTCGCTATTACCCCTCTATTACCCCTCTATTACCCACCCTTTACTTATGGTGGTTAAAAAAGATCTGTATATTTCTTGACACACCTCTCACTGCTGCATAGAATTTTGCGTCCCTATTTGTACTAAGTGCACTAGGGACTAGATTTTTCACAAAGCTTACTTTAAGTAAATTCAGGAGCTAGTTAATGGCAACTATTAACCAGTTGGTCCGCAATCCTCGTGTAAAGCAAGTTGTTAAAAGCAACGTGCCAGCACTAGAAGCGTGCCCACAAAAACGTGGTGTATGTACACGTGTTTACACTACTACACCTAAAAAACCTAACTCAGCACTTCGTAAAGTATGTCGTGTTCGTCTAACGAACGGCTTCGAAGTGACTTCGTACATCGGCGGTGAAGGTCACAACCTTCAAGAGCACTCAGTTGTTCTTATCCGTGGCGGTCGTGTAAAAGACCTTCCAGGTGTGCGTTACCACACAATCCGTGGTGCACTTGACTGTGCAGGCGTAAACGACCGTAAACAAGCTCGTTCTAAATACGGTGTGAAACGTCCTAAATCTTAATGGATTTCCGTTAAGTAAGGCCAAACACTAAATTATTTAATTTTTGAAGAAACTGAAAAGTTTTGGATAACCTGAAAAAGACAACGGAGAATATCCATGCCACGTCGTCGCGTTATTGGTCAGCGTAAGATCCTTCCAGATCCAAAGTTCAAGTCTGAACTGCTGGCAAAATTCGTTAACATTCTTATGGTTGACGGTAAAAAATCTACTGCAGAGAAAATTGTTTACACTGCACTAGACACTATGGCTGAGAAATCTGGCAAAGGTCACTTAGCTGTATTTGAAGAAGCTCTTGAAAACGTACGTCCAGCGGTCGAAGTTAAATCTCGCCGCGTGGGTGGTTCAACTTACCAAGTGCCAGTAGAAGTACGTCCGGTTCGCCGTAACGCACTTGCTATGCGTTGGGTAGTTGATGCTGCGCGTAAGCGTGGTGAAAAATCTATGGCTGCTCGCCTAGCTGCTGAAATGCTAGACGCGTCAGAAAATAAAGGTACTGCTGTTAAGAAACGTGAAGACGTTCACCGTATGGCAGAAGCGAACAAAGCATTCGCTCATTACCGCTGGTAATACCTTCTGTGCTGCGAGGTTCTCTCGCAGCACATTTTCATACTCTAAGGATTACCTTAGTAAGAGGATACAATCGTGGCTCGGAAAACTCCTATTGAGCGCTACCGCAACATCGGTATCTGTGCTCACGTAGATGCAGGTAAAACAACCACTACTGAGCGTATTCTGTTCTACACTGGCCTTTCTCACAAAATCGGCGAAGTTCACGATGGTGCTGCAACCATGGACTGGATGGAGCAGGAGCAAGAACGTGGTATCACTATAACTTCTGCTGCTACAACAACCTTCTGGCGTGGTATGGAAGCACAGTTCCAAGATCATCGCGTAAACATCATTGATACCCCAGGACACGTTGACTTTACAATTGAAGTAGAGCGTTCACTTCGTGTGCTTGATGGTGCTGTGGTTGTATTCTGTGGCTCATCTGGTGTTGAACCCCAGTCTGAAACTGTATGGCGTCAAGCTGACAAATACGGTGTTCCTCGCATGGTGTTCGTTAATAAAATGGACCGTGCTGGCGCAGACTTTTTACGCGTTGTAAACCAAATTAAACATCGTCTTGGTGCGACTCCTGTTCCTATTCAATTAAATATTGGTGCGGAAGAAGAGTTCAAAGGTGTCATCGACCTTATCAAGATGAAAGCCATCAACTGGAATGAAGCCGATCAAGGCATGACGTTTACTTACGAAGACATTCCAGAAGATATGCTTGAGTTGGCCGAAGAATGGCACAACAACCTAGTAGAAGCGGCAGCGGAAGCTAGTGAAGAGTTAATGGAAAAGTATCTTGAAGACGGCGAGCTGACAGAAGCGGAAATCAAACAAGCGCTACGGACTCGTACTATTAACAATGAAATCGTATTGGCCACTTGTGGTAGTGCCTTTAAAAATAAAGGCGTACAAGCGGTATTGGATGCGGTTGTTGAATATTTGCCTTCACCGGTAGATGTACCAGCCATTAAAGGCGTGGATGAAAACGAGAACGAAGTAGAACGTCACGCTGACGACAACGAACCATTCTCGGCACTTGCATTTAAGATTGCCACTGACCCATTTGTTGGCACATTAACTTTTATGCGTGTTTACTCTGGTGTGGTGAACTCTGGCGATGCCGTTTACAACTCAGTGAAACAGAAAAAAGAACGTTTTGGTCGTATCGTACAGATGCATGCCAACAAACGTGAAGAGATTAAAGAAGTTCGTGCTGGCGATATTGCGGCTGCGATCGGCTTAAAAGATGTCACTACAGGCGATACGCTGTGTAACCCAGACCACAAAGTGGTTCTTGAGCGCATGGAATTCCCTGAGCCAGTGATTCAAATTGCGGTAGAGCCTCGCTCTAAAGCTGACCAAGAAAAAATGGGTATTGCGCTAGGTAAACTGGCGGCAGAAGACCCATCTTTCCGTGTCGAAACCGATAAG
Organism: Vibrio anguillarum; assembly: GCF_001989995.2. Lineage (GTDB taxonomy): Bacteria > Pseudomonadota > Gammaproteobacteria > Enterobacterales > Vibrionaceae > Vibrio > Vibrio anguillarum. The sequence continues at coordinate 894 of NZ_JAHGUP010000034.1, read as the reverse complement.
GAAACAGGTCAAACGTTGATCTCTGGTATGGGTGAGCTCCACCTAGACATCATTGTTGATCGCATGAAGCGTGAGTTCAGTGTGGACTGTAACGTTGGTAAACCACAAGTGGCTTACCGAGAAACTATCCGTGGAAAAGCGGAAGTAGAAGGCAAGTTCGTTCGTCAATCTGGTGGTCGTGGTCAATATGGTCACGTTTGGCTTAAGATTGAACCTGCGGAACTCGGCGAAGGCTTTGTCTTTGTCGACGAAATCGTTGGTGGTGTGATTCCTAAGGAATACATCAGCTCGGTTGCGAAAGGTATCGAAGAGCAAATGAACAACGGTGTGTTAGCTGGTTATCCGATTCTGGATGTGAAAGCGACATTATTCGATGGTTCATATCATGATGTCGACTCAAGCGAGATGGCGTTTAAGATTGCTGGTTCGATGGCGTTCAAGAAAGGTGCTTTAGAAGCGCAGCCTGTTCTTCTTGAACCAATGATGAAAGTTGAAGTAACTACTCCAGAAGATTGGATGGGTGATGTTGTGGGTGACTTAAACCGTCGTCGCGGCATGATTGAAGGTATGGATGAAGGCCATGCAGGCCTTAAGATTATCCATGCTAGAGTCCCTCTATCGGAAATGTTTGGTTATGCAACAGACTTACGATCTGCCACTCAGGGTCGCGCCTCTTACTCCATGGAGTTTGCAGAGTACGCTGATGTGCCAAAAAATGTTGCAGAAGCAATCATTGCAGAACGTGGTTAACTGTTATTTGTTTAATAACGAATCTATTGCGCTGATGAGAGTTGGCGCATAAAATAGCAATTTCTGGCGCGTCTTGAGCTATATGTGACTCAAGACGAATCATAACTAGGAAGGAACACGATCGTGTCTAAAGCAAAATTTGAA
>NZ_JAHGUP010000033.1 GCF_001989995.2 Vibrio anguillarum | reverse complement strand
ATCTAAGCGGAGAAGAGCCGTTTTGGTATGGTAAGAGATGTGTGTGACGGTGTTGTTAGTAAGAAGACCTAACAAACTTTGGGGCATAACTGTTTTAGCTGGTAGTTTTGCTCTCTATCTGAATTTTTGTGACTGAATCAGTAGTTGCACCTAACGATTCAGTGAATATTCATTCATGAGGAGGGCTAGATGAAGACGTCAGATTGAACGGATAACATAGCTACTTTCTCGACTAAATAGAAAAATGAATGACTTACCGTTTCGCTAGCATCTGAAGCGATGCGCTCCACTAACTCGGACAACACTCAAAGCCTAAAATTGACAATATTTATTACTCAAACTTGATATTAGGAAAATGCCGGAATTTGAACGAAAAGTGCTCGACTCATTGCGTGAGCCATTAGAGTCAGGTGAAATTATTATTTCAAGAGCGCAAGGCAAAACGCGTTTTCCAGCTCGCTTTCAATTAGTGGGGGCGTTGAACCCCAGCCCAACTGGTTATTACGAAGGCACGCAAGCCAGAGCCAACCCGCAGAGTATTTTGCGCTATTTGGGACGCTTATCGGGGCCACTGCTTGATCGCTTTGACATGTCGATAGAAATCCCCTCGCTTCCCAAAGGAATGCTGGCAAATGGCGGCGAAAGAGGTGAAGCAACGGCTGTGGTTAAAGAAAGAGTGTTGATTGCTCGTGAACGGATGGTGATTCGTAATGGCAAGGTTAATGCTTTGTTGGGGAGCCGAGAAATTGAACAGTATTGCCCTTTAACTAAGGCTGACGCCGAATTTTTGGAAAATGCACTGCACCGCCTAGGGCTCTCCATCCGCGCGTATCATCGCATTATCAAAGTGGCGCGTACGATTGCGGATTTAGAAGGGGCCGAGCAGATTGCTAAGCCCCATCTAGCGGAAGCACTCGGCTATCGAGCGATGGACCGCTTGTTGAAACAACTGACCGCACAAGCGGTGTAATGAACTTAAAATTGGTAATTTAACCCTAGCGCTGTAAAGAGAGACGATTCGTCGTAAAACGAGAGGTTTGAGCTCGATTGGTTATAACCGGCTAAAGCGATTAATGACCAATCATCCCAATCCATAAATTGACTGTATTCGTACGCGAAGAATAGGCTCAGTTCATCGTCATTACGCACAGTGTGATTAAACAGTGAATTTCCACCTTGATAGTCGCGCTTGGTATAACCAGCGGTCAGCGCCAGTTTATGGCGATTGATAAACGTGAAGTAGGAGAGATCGGCGGCGTAAGAGTGATGAGTATTGGCGTCGCCATCCGCTTGGTGGTTGATATAAGTGATGGAGGGCTGTAACAAACTGGTTGGGCTCAGAGAGTAACGGTACTGCCCTTTTAGGTAGTAACTTTTACCATCACGAGCCAGTTCAGGGCTTGGAAACTGATCGTTGTCGATCTCTTTGGTCGCGTAAGCGACATCGATAGTCCATGGGCTGCCTTGAATACTATTGAATGTTAATCGGTAGGCATTTCCTGACTCATCGGTTTCTTGGCGCTGACTGTTGAGTTGGTAAGGATTGGCCCAGGTTTTTCCAGACATCACGGTCGGCAAAAAAGCCACATCAACCACGGTGCCTGTCTCCATCTCATATTGATACCCCAACTGAAGCGCTAAAGTGCCGACGGCAATATCATCACGTGAGGTGCCTAGATAAACCTGTTGTTGACGTTTGTCCCCGAAGGTGTAAGCAAGGTTACCCAAAGGCCCAACGGCAAAGTTTGACTGCCGGCTACTCTTTGTTTCGAGTGATGTAATACGCTCATCTCCACCCGTATCAAATGATGATTGGGAAGATGCAAAAATAGTATTAATGGCAATCTCACCACTTAAACCTGTTTCTGGAGCCAGTTCGGCAGATACATGAAAAGCCAGAGCGCTAACAAGCGTCATGGACAGGTATTTATTCATTAGGAGTTTCCATACTTTGATTCAATAGTGGTTAAGTATATGAATAAACTTGGATGACGACACGATAAAACTAATCTGACCGTTTTATGAATGAAGGGTGAGCTTTGTCTTAAGCATACACAGTTTTGTGCTGCGATGGCTTGTGTTTCAATATTGGTTGTATGAGAAAGCGCTGCAAGGTTGAACTTGATTAAGTAAAAATGAGGAGCCGTTGCTCCTCATTTTTGAATGATTACTTGGTCAGTAGGTAATTGACCAGTTCGAAGTATTCATTGGTCGATTTAACACCTTGTCCCTGCACCAAATAATGATTGTTAACCACGACAGCAGGCACACCTGAAAGGCCGCTTTCTTGGAACTGTTTGTCAAAGCGGCGCACCATTGAATCGACGGCAAAACCATTAAAGGCGGCATCAAATTTTGCCGCATCAATACCTTCGTCTAGGAAGATTTGACGTAGATCCGCATCATCTCTTGGTGGTTTACGCATCGTGTGGATGCGGTTAAACATCACGGGCACCATTTTGTCTTCAACTTTGAGGGCAAGCATGGTGGCGTAAGCTTTACTCATTGATTTACCCATAGAGCCACCCATAAAAGAAACATGGTTTTTCTGCAGAGTAACCCCTTGTGGGAGCTGCTTTTTCAGTTGGGCGATGATCGGCTCAAAGGTATTGCAGTGTGGGCAGTAAAAGGAGAAAAACTCCGTCACGGTTGGATTTTTAGAGGGTTCAAGATCAAGCACTTTATAATGCTCACCTTCTTTAAATTGGGCCGCATGAGCCGATAAGCTCAGCAGTAAGGTTGCAACCAGTGCAAACAGCTTCTTCATTGTGTACTCCATTTATTGCTTCAAGGTGACTTACCATTGTGGCATTAGTGAGAGCGTAGGCTCGTCTAATGCTGCTATTTGTTCTTTAAACGCAAGCACTTGGCTTTCCCAATATTTAGGGTCATTAAACCAAGGGAAGGCGAGTGGAAAAGCAGGGTCCTGCCATCGTTTGGCCAACCATGCCATGTAATGCACCATTCGTAGACCGCGTAACGGTTCAATTAGTTTCAATTCGGCTGGATTAAAATCGTGAAACTCTTGATACGACTCTAAGATAATGTCCAACTGCATTCGCTTATCTTGCAATTCGCCATTGAGTAGCATCCACAAATCCTGTACTGCTGGTCCATTGCGAGCATCGTCTAAATCGACAAACATAGGCCCATCTCGCCACAAAATATTGCCTGGATGGCAATCACCATGCAAGCGGATGGCCGCGGATTTTGCTGGCCATTGCTGTTCAATTTTGTTGATCAATAACGATAAGTCACTGAAAAAGGTATTTTGCAAGTGCTGAGGTATGAAGGACGCATTTTCCAATAGCTGTTTGGGTTGATAAAGATACTCATCTAAGCTGATGGTCGGGCGATGAACAAATGTACGAGTGGCACTGATGTGATGAATGCGTCCAAGAAATCGGCCCACGCCTTCTAATTGGTCCATATTGTCCACTTCAAACTGCCGCCCCCCCACACTGGTAAACAGCGCGAAATGATAGCCCTGATAGTGATGTAAGGTTGCACCGTTGATGAGTAATGGCTCAGCAATCGGAATTTCCGCCGCGTACAGCTCGCGTGTGAAATCGTGCTCCTCTTGAATTTGCTCAACACTCCAGCGCTGAGGTCGATAGAATTTCACCACATAGCGTTGGCGTTCTTCATCGATGAATTGATAAACGCGGTTTTCGTAACTGTTGAGTGCCAGAAATCCTGATTCAGCACGAATGCCGATGCTTTCTAAGGCATACCACATGGTATCAGGGGTGAGTGCATCAAAATGGAAAGAAGCTTTGGTCATGATTAAAAAGGGCCCATTACTGAGCCCTTTTCCATTCGTTACGAAGTTAGAGTTTATTAATAAACCGGCTCTCAACTTCTATCGTGAATTGGTTACTGTCCGTGAGTATAAACTGAATCGTCGCTATAGGAGAGCTGAGTTTGTCAGGAGCGACGCCAAGGCTGGTTGGTAGGTTCAATACCTCTCCTGGTTTGACTTGGATAGTTTGTTTACCATACCAAGAGACGTCCGATAGCCCTTTCACGTCAAGCTTATACTCTTGCGTTTGCTGAGTTTTGTTGATGACTTTTAAGGTGTAAGTGTTCTCAATTTCACCATTGCTGTTGGTTTTAAATAGCTGGTTTCTATCACGCAATACACTTAAGCCGACCGGATCAACACTGGCTACTTGAGCGATGAATAAGCCAAACATCACCAGCAGTACCGTGCCATAACCGAGTAATTTAGGCCTGAGTATTTTGGTGTGGTGGCCGGAGAGGCGGTGCTCCGTGGTATAGCTGATGAGCCCTTTTTCATAGCCCATACGTTCCATGGTGGTATCGCACGCATCAATACAAGCGCCGCAGTTAATGCATTCGTACTGCAAGCCATCACGAATATCGATGCCAGTCGGACACACTTGTACGCACAAATCACAATCAATGCAGTCACCTAAACCGAGTGCTTTGTGATCGGCTTTACGAGCGCGTGGCCCGCGAGTTTCACCGCGTTTGCTGTCATAGCCAACAATAAAGGTATCTTTGTCAAACATCGCAGACTGAAAGCGAGCATAAGGACACATATGGATGCAGACGATCGAACGCATCCAGCCTGCATTTCCGTAAGTACAAAGGGTGAAAAAGAGTACCCAGAAGACGGGCCAGAAACTTTCATCGAGTGTGAAAAAGTTCACCACGAGTTCGCGTACCGGGACGAAATAGCCGACAAAAGTAAAACCAGTACCGAGTGCAATCGCCAGCCAAGCAATGTGTTTGATGGCTTTTCTTATAGCAAGATTAGCGGTGAGTTTTCCTGAGTCTTGCTTGCGGCGTTTATTGGCGGCGCCTTCGAGTTTTTCTTCAAACCAAATGTAGATAAATGTCCACACAGTTTGCGGGCACAGATAGCCACACCAGACACGGCCAAGAAAAGTGGTAATAAAAAACAGGCCGAATGCCGCAATCATAAACAACAGGGCCAGTAGAGTTAGGTCTTGTGGGTAAAGTGTGGTGCCGAAAAAGTTAAATTGCTGGTGGCCGATGTCGAGCAAAATCGCTTGACGATCACCATAAGAGATCCACGGTACTAAAGTAAAAAGCAGCAGTAAAAACCAGCCACCATAGCGGCGGAGTTGTTGATAAGTACCTTTACTTTCGCGCACATAAATACGGTTGCTAGGGTTAAAACGGTCACCGTTGCCTTTGTGAGTTTTGGGGTTGAATATTTTAGGAGTCACATCCTTTATATCGATTTTGTCCTGACTCATGAAATGATCCTTGTTGGGCTGTAAGGTGTGATTTCTTTTAGTTCACACTCTGCGACATTGCTGTTTTCTCTTTGGGTACAATACCAAGATGAGAAATTATCATTGTTCAATCTTTATTTATTAAGCGGCAAGTATAACGCCAATAACAATTTTATTTCTTTAACACTATCAACCTTTAACAATAAAGCCTCAACTCGTGAGGCTTATCGCTAATAATAAAAAAGCGACCTAATAAGGCCGCTATCTTGATCACTATCACAGGGGCTACATCATTTTATGATGCCACGCGCGCGTAAAATGGCTGTTTTAAAATCATCTTCCTGATCTTTCTTCAGGCCAGGAATCATTTCGTCTTTGGCGCTGTTGCGCATTTTTAGATGGTAGATCAATACATCATCTGTAAGCGCTTCTAATGGTCCTTTATAACCCGCTTCTTGAGCCAGTTTGGTGATGAATTGCATTAAGTTGAGCTGCTGATCTTTTTGCCATTCAGGCGCAAGTAGTTCAATTAGCTCTTCAATTCGATGACATTGCATTTTCTTTTCCCCAATTTTTATAAGTATTTTGAGTAAAGGTATCAAATTGCGGATTGAAGTCCAATTGAGCGCAAAGAAAAAGCGCAGGGTTTAGCTGCGCTTTTTAATTATGCTGCCTGAACAACATTAGTTGTGCTCGATGCAGTAAGGGCATTTTTTTCAACTAAAGTCATTGCTGGAGCGACTTTTTTTGCAGTCGGAGCAGCAGCAAAACCACTACGACGACGCATTGCACTACGGTTTGTGTGCGAAAACCTGACAGCTGTTGGGCGCATTCATTAACCTAACGGTCAGGCACATCCATTGCCAATCTAATGGCCTGAATCACCATGAGTTGAGCTTCATAATTGAAGGGTGGCTCTTCTGGCTCTCGCCAATCCAAATAATGATTCAGGAATAACGATATGCTTTCATATCGTAGTTAGATTAGCACCAAGTTTTGAATTGATCGATAGTTGAACGATTGTTGAGATGAATATTCTTGCAAATAAAGCTTAAAATTGTGTGAGATGCTTGGTTGAGTTTGTTATCTGATCGGCATTACATCGCGTTTTGTTAAATAGGAGGTACTTATGTCGTTTACAAAAAACTCGCGATTTATCGCTCTCCTTGATACCCGTTTCGTTACGAAATTCGCATTTAGGCTTACAACTGTAAGCTGAGGTGTGCAATACTAAGCCCACATTTTGTTGCTTTTGGTATGGTGTTTATGTCTGCTGTTGACAATGACGGCTATGGTGCTGGTGAAGAACGGGCGAATGCGCTGAGTCATGGTTTGGGGCTATTGCTTAGTTTTGTCGGTTTAGTCTTGCTGCTGATCAAGGCAACAAGTGCGCAGGCCGATGCATTGACTTATATCAGTATGAGTCTCTATGGTGGCAGCATGATCGCGTTATTCCTTGCTTCAACGCTGTATCACTCCGTTGCGACACCGAAAGCCAAACGCTGGCTAAAAACGTTCGACCACTGTGCCATTTATTTGCTGATTGCCGGAAGTTACACACCCTTTTTGTTGGTTAGCCTTCGCACTCCTTTGGCGATAGGTCTTATGGTGGTGATCTGGCTGCTGGCGCTGCTCGGTATCATCATGAAAATTGCCTTTGTCTACCGTTTTAAAAAGTTCTCACTGGTGACTTATTTGGCGATGGGGTGGTTATCCTTGGTTGTGATCTACCAACTGGCCCTCAATATCGAGGTCGGTGGTTTGGTGCTACTTGCTGTTGGTGGTTTGGTCTATTCGCTCGGGGTGATTTTTTATGTAGCGAAACGCATTCCCTATAACCATGCGATTTGGCATTTATTCGTGCTAGGTGGCAGTGCTTGTCACTTTTTTGCGGTTTACCTTTTTGTTCACCCAGTAAGTGCTTAACGCATTTCAACCCGCTCAATGTTGGCCGAAATTTGATAGCCTTGCTGGCGATCAACCTGAAGGGTAATCGGCTTTCCTTGCGCTTGAGTTTGTGGGCGTAAATAGCTATCAGCCATCCGTTTAATGGATTGCCAAATGGGTAACTGCTGAGTGAGCAGTGGTTGACCTTGCTCGTCATAAAGAATGATGCTGAGCACTACCGCAATGACAGATTGCGAGCTTTGATTGGTGATGGCTGTTGGGATAACGAGTGTATCGCCTTGGTAGTAAGCCGCGCCGAGTACCACTTCCACTCCAGAATCTGACAGTTGTAAAATCGGTTTTCCACTCTCCATCTCAAAGGTGGTTGCTCGGGCTTTTTGAGCAATAGGGGCCGCGTGAATGACGGTTTCCGGCGACATTGATTGCGGTTCAACATATTGCCATGTGAAATCATCATTGAGTTTCACCTGGCGGCCATCTTCTAAGGTCAGAACTTGCGCGCAAGATACGGCGCTTGCTGTCATGCTTAACAGCATCATTATCACAGGTATTGTCTTCATCTTAACGTCGCCAAAATGCAGGGAAAAACAGAACGATAATCGTCAAAATTTCTAAACGGCCCATCAACATCCCTAAGCTCAGAACCCACTTTGCTGCGTCAGGCAGTGGTGCGAAGTTGCCCGTTGGACCAATCACCGAGCCCATTCCGGGACCAACGTTGGCCACTGCGGTGATGGAACCTGAAATGCTGGTGACAGGATCAAGCCCCATTGCACTGAGCGCGCCTGCGATAGCAATGACAGTGATAAAAAAGGTCAAACCAAAAGCAACGACTGAGCGGACAATATCATCATTAACTGGACGATGATTATAGCGCTGTACGAAGATGCCTGATGGATGGACCAACTTCATAATTTGTTTATTGAGCAGCGTCATCGCAATTTGGAAGCGGAACACTTTAATCCCACCAGAGGTTGAGCCGGAACAAGCTCCTGCTGCCATTAAGAAGATGAACAGCGTGCTTGGCAGTGCGCCCCAAGCGGTGAAATCTTCCAAACCAAAACCAGTAGTCGTGACCACTGAAACGATATTAAACATCGCCACTCGCAGAGCGTCCAACCAGTAGTAGCCTAGTTTGAGATTCAGCCACAACGCAATGATGAGACTGGCAATTAGGAAAAGATAAGCAAATCCGCGAACTTGTGCGTCTTTTATGATCACTTTGATATTTTGTTTTCGGGCCGCAGCGACAAACAGTAGAAAGGGCAAGCCCCCCAAAAACATAAACAGCGTTGCTACCCAATGTGCACCGTTTGAGAAGTGGTTCATCGAACCGTCGGAGGTAGAATATCCACCAGTCGACAAGGTGGTAAATGAGTGGTTGATCGCTTCAAAAAGCGTCATGCCAGTGAGGATATAACCAATCAAGCACAGTAAGGTCAGTACCAAATAGACCAGCACAATATTTTTCGCGACAGTTTTGGCGCGTGGGCTACTTTTATCGGACCAATCAGACGATTCGGTTTGGAACAATTTCATCCCACCCACATTGAGCATTGGTAATACCGCTACCGCCATTACGATAAACCCAACCCCACCAAGCCATTGCAGGATAGAGCGCCACAACAAGATGCTGGGCGGCATATTATCAAGGCCACTGAGTACAGTTGAACCTGTGGTGGTTAGCCCTGACATGGTTTCAAAGTAGGCGTCGGTAAAGCTGATGTGGTTGATAAAGACGAAAGGGAGCGCCGCGAAAGCGCTAGCAACCGTCCAAACTAAGCTGGTGATGAGAAACATATCGCGCACGCTGAGCTTAAAGTGCGCGGTACGCCCCAAGCTTAAGCAGATAAAGGCGACAATATGAGTGATGATGACCGCTTGAGCAAAATCAAGGAAGCCACCCGTACCGGTAAAAAAAGCGACCAGTGTTGGCACATACATAAATAGGGCGAGCTTAGACAGCACGAGTCCTATAACGAATGAAATGGGGCGTAAATTCAGCATGACGCCAATGACCTATAGGAAAAATGGGCTAGGTTGGAACAAGGCTTCCACATCGGGCACGTACTTTTTATCCACTAAGAACATCACCACGTGATCATCTTGCTCGATAATAGTGCGGTCATGGGCGATTAACACTTCTTCACCACGCACAATCGCGCCAATGGTTGTCCCCGGTGGCAGTTTAATATCACCCACTGCGCGTCCCACCACTTTAGAGGTGTTTTGGTCGCCATGTGCAATTGCTTCAATCGCTTCTGCCGCGCCACGGCGTAGCGAAGAGACGTTAACGATATCGGCACGACGTACGTGAGTCAGCAGTGCGGAAATGGTGGCTTGTTGGGGTGAAATCGCGACATCAATCACGCCGCCTTGTACGAGGTCGACATACGCGCCACGCTGGATAAGCACCATCACTTTTTTCGCACCCATACGCTTGGCGAGCATGGCGGACATGATGTTGGTTTCATCTTCGTTGGTGAGCGCAATAAATACATCGACTTGGTCGATGTTCTCTTCGGCTAGCAGCTCTTGGTCCGCCGCATCACCACAAAATACTATGGTGTTTTCTAACTCTTCCGATAACTGCTCTGCACGTGGGTAATTACGCTCAATCAGTTTAACGCTGTAGCTGTGCTCTAAACGTTTGGCTAAGCTTGCCCCAATGTTACCCCCGCCAACAATCATGATACGGCGATAGGTTTTTTCCAGCCGCTGTAGCTCACTCATGACCGAGCGAATATGATTACTGGCTGCCACGAAGAACACTTCATCGTCAGCTTCAATAATGGTGGTGCCTTGCGGGCGAATCGGCCGACCTTGGCGGAAAATGGCCGCGACGCGGGTATCAATGTGCGGCATGTGTTCACGTAGCGCTGAAAGAGCATTACCCACCAATGGCCCGCCGTAGTAAGCTTTCACAGCCACTAGGCTCACTTTCTCTTCGGCAAAACTCACTACTTGCAGTGCGCCGGGGTATTGGATCAACCGTTCAATATAGCTCGTCACTAGCTCTTCAGGAGCTATGAGGTGATCCACCGGGATCGCGCCTGACTGAAACAAAGTCTCTTTTTCAAGCAGATATTCAGGAGAACGAATACGCGCAATTCGGTTGGGCGTATTAAACAAAGAGAACGCCACCTGGCATGCCGCCATGTTGGTTTCGTCGGTATTGGTGACCGCAACCAGCATGTCCGCGTCCTGTGCGCCCGCTTCACGCAGTACATCAGGGTGGCTGGCGTGGCCATGAATCACCCGCAAATCGTACTTGTCTTGCAGCTCGCGCAAGCGGTCACTATTTTTGTCGACAATGGTGATGTCATTGTTCTCGCCGACCAAGTTTTCGGCCAGTGTGCCACCGACCTGACCTGCACCAAGAATAATGATTTTCATACTCTGTTCTCTTTCTACCTGCCGAATATCGGCCACTGAAAAGGCAGCAATAATGCTGCCAATGTGCGTCGAATTTACGCTTGTTTGGTTAATACTGCGTAGTAAAAACCGTCCATATCTTCTTCTCCGGGGAGTATCTGACGCCCCGGCTGCTCACGATCGGAACCCACTAATTGAGCGTTATGAGTTCGTTCTAAGAAGGCTTTGACCTGCAAGCTGTTTTCTTGTGGAGTGATCGAGCAGGTTGCGTAAACCATAGTGCCACCGACTTTTAATTGCTTCCACATTGCGTCCAGTATTTCGCTTTGTAATTGAGCCAATGCCTCAATATCGCTACCACGACGTAGCCATTTGATGTCTGGATGACGGCGAATAACCCCAGTGGCAGAGCAAGGTGCATCTAATAAAATTCGGTCAAACTGTTCGCCATGCCACCACTCTTCAGGGTAACGAGCATCACCGCAGATCACATCAGCGCGAAGTTGCAGGCGTTCCAAGTTGTCATAGACGCGTTCAAGGCGGGTTGCATCGCTGTCAATCGCAACCACTTCAGTATCGTGTGTGTGCTCCAGGATGTGCGCGGTTTTCCCCCCTGGCGCGGCGCAGCAATCTAAAATCAGCTCGCCTGCTTTAGGTTGAAGGTAGTCAATCGCTAGCTGCGCAGCGGCATCTTGCACCGATACCCAACCACGATCAAAACCGGGTAAAAGCGTTACATCGCAAGGTGCAGCGAGTTTTATTGCGTCGGCGGCGTGAGAGTGCACGCTGCACTCGATATTTTCGCTAGCTAGTAGTGCAAGATATTCATCACGAGTGTGGTGCTGACGGTTGACGCGCAACCACATTGGCGCTTTTTGATTGTTCGCTTGCACAACCGTTTCCCACTGTTCTGGGTACGCTTGTTGTAACAGTTTAAGTAGCCAACTTGGGTGGCCATATTTGCCTGCGTTGTGGCTAACGGCGATAGCGTCCAGTGCTTCTTGATCGCGCAAGTAGCTGCGCAATACGGCGTTGATTAGCCCACCTAAATTTTCACCGCGCAATGTTTTGGTGCCTTCAACCGTCTCGGCTACTGCGGCGTGAGCGGGAATGCGCATAAAGCTCAATTGGTAGATACCAACTAAAATAAGATGGTGAAAAACCCGCTTTTTCCCTTTCAGTGGGTTGTCCATTAGCTCATTGGCGATTGATTCCAAACGAGGCAAATAACGCAAAGCCCCATAGCAGATCTCTTGCAACAGAGCGTGGTCTCTTGGGCGGATGGTTTTTTGCGCCGCAGGAAGTGCGTGAGAAAGTGAGTGGCCTTTATCAACCACTTGAAACAACACGTTAGCCGCAGCTGCGCGAACATTCATAGAAGTACCGACTTTAAATAAATGAAAATCAATGAGGGCATCTCTGCCCTCGTTAAGGTTTAGCTAAGTTGTGTGCCGACTTCAAACCAGCTTGCGCGCGAATTGAGAATGTCTTGCACTGACATCGCTTTTTTGCCCGGCACCTGCAACTGCTCAAGCACCAGTAAGCCGTTGCCGGTTGCCACATAAATACCCGATTTATCGGCTTGAACAATCGTGCCTGCAGGGTGGTCGCTGGTTTGTGCTTCAACGCGACTTTGCCACACTTTAATGCTGTTCTCAGCCACATCAAAATGGCTCATTGGCCATGGATTGAAAGCGCGCACGCAGCGTTCAATAAAAGCAGCATCCGCTGACCAATCGATTTTGGCTTCTTCTTTGCTAAGTTTTTGTGCGTAGTTGGCCAATGTATCATCTTGTTGAGTGGCAATCGCTTTGCCACTGGCGATATCGGCGATGCATTCTACCAACGCTTGTGGGCCTAACTCGGCCAGTTTGTCATACATAGAAGCGCTGGTGTCTGTTGCCTCAATCGGCAGCTTAGCAATTTTGAGCATATCGCCCGTATCTAGGCCAACATCCATTTGCATGATGGTTACACCCGTTTCACTGTCTCCCGCCCAGATCGAGCGTTGGATCGGTGCGGCACCACGCCACCGTGGCAGAATGGAACCGTGTACGTTAATACAGCCAAGCCTTGGCATATCAAGTACGGCCTTTGGTAGCAGTAATCCGTAGGCGACTACTACCATTAAATCTGCGTTGAGATCGGCGAGCGCTTGCTTGGCTTCGTCGCTCTTAAAGTTCTCTGGTTGATACACAGCAATATTGTGCTCAACGGCCATCTGTTTCACTGGGCTGGCGGTCAGTTTTTTACCGCGCCCTGCCGGGCTGTCGGGCTTAGTGTACACCGCGATAACCTCATGCTCCGAAGACAACAACGCCGCCAAATGACGGGCGGCGAAGTCCGGAGTACCTGCAAACACAATGCGTAATGATTGGCTCAAGGTAACCTCACTTAAGTTAGTTTTTTTCGTTATAGCGTTTGATTTTCTCTAGCTTATCTCTAATACGCTTACGCTTTAATGGCGAAAGGTAATCCACAAACAGTTTGCCTTGTAAGTGATCAAGCTCGTGTTGAACACAAATGGCTAAAAGGTCATCCGCTTCAAATGAGAATTCGTTGCCATCACGATCTAACGCTTTGACTGTGACTTCTGCTGCGCGAGGAACAAGGGCGCGTGAGCCCGGGACCGACAGGCAGCCTTCTTCAATGCCATCTTCACCGCGTTTCTCTAAAATTTCAGGGTTAATCAGAACCATTGGCTGGTCGCGACTCTCTGAAATATCGATCACAACGATGCGTTGGTGAATATCGACTTGCGTTGCGGCAAGGCCGATACCGTCCTCGTCGTACATAGTCTCAATCATGTCATCGACGATTTTTTGGATCTCAGGTGTCACTTTCTCTACCGGTTTTGCAACGGTACGAAGACGATCATCTGGGAATGTTAATACTTGTAATACAGACATATACACTCGAAATATTGAACTGTGCCGAAACAGCTTAAAGCTTGTTGGCTCAATTCTAGACATTTTATGACCCAAATGACAGCATCCAAATGTTAATAATCTGATTCATCCTTACTTATTTCGGCCAAGGAACAGAGGTCATGTCACGATTTATTCGTTATTTAGTGTGTGTTTTTTTACCGTTGTCATTGGTCGTTAATGCGTTGGCGGCGGAGGATATGGCGCTCACCGTCAAAGCAAATGCCCCGCAGACATACACGGTCGTCAAAGGAGATACCTTGTGGGATATTTCTGCGCTCTATCTTGATAACCCGTGGTTGTGGCCACGTTTATGGCAAATTAACCCAGAGATCGATAACCCGCATTTGATTTATCCCGGCGATAAGCTGACCTTAGTCTGGCGTAACGGACAGCCGGTGTTGAGTTTAAAACCTATGGTCAAGTTGAGTCCGAAAGTGCGTGTGCTTGAGAAAAAAGCGGTTCCGACGGTGCAAGAGGGATTAGTGTTGCCGTATCTGCATACGGATCGCTTACTGGATAAGCAAACATTACAAGAAAGCCAGCGTGTGCTCGGTGCCAGCGACGGTAAACAATACCTGACGGCGCAAGATACGCTCTACATAAGCGGGCAACAGACTCACCCCAAATGGGGTATTTATCGTGAAATCGCTGAGTTTTCTCGTCATGATGCTGCCGCGAAAAATAAAACCATGGTTGCTTTGCGTTTGATTGCTTCTGGTGAATTGGTCTCCGCCGATGAGGCTTTTAGCGGGCTAACCATCACCGCACAGCAACAAGAGATAAGAGTCAATGATATTGCCCTGCCTGAAGTGGGCGTCGAAACCTTAACGCTTTCAACCACTTTTTTCCCATCGCCATCGCGACTACAAGCTGAAACGCATATCCTCGGATCGTTGGAGGGTAGTGAGTATTCGGCGCAGAATCAGGTAGTTGTGATCGATAAAGGCCTTGCAGATCAACTGCGTCAAGGGACGATGTTTGATTTGATTCAAGCCGGTTCTAAAGTATCTGGAAAGAAAGGACAGCACCAACAGAACCTTGATGAAACCCTGCAATTACCAAGCAGCTTGGTGGGCAGTTTGATGGTCATTCGACCTTATGAACATTTTAGTTTGGCTTTGATTACCGATAGCCGCGTGCCGATTGGTAAAAGTGTCATCGCGGTTTCGCCGCTCAAACCAGAGCTAACAATCGAGCTAAATGAACAAGCCGATACGGATTCGATGGTTAAGGATGATACTGCAAGCTGATGGAGCAGAACGAATTAGCGGCGTGGCTAGCATTCAGCTTTGTGCCAAAATTGGGTGGCAAGAGACTTTCTCGTCTTGCTAGCGTCGCTTCTCTTGCTCATTTAATTGACTATTCCGAGCGGGAGTTAGCCGCGTTGGGTCTAGTTCAAGAGCAAATCCGTTATCTGCGCGAGACGGCCCCTCAAGAAGTTGAAGAATGTCTAAGTTGGCAGCAAGCTAATGAGTCTCATCATATCCTTACTCCATTTTGCGATGGTTACCCTTCTTTACTAAAAGAAATTGCTACCGCACCTCCGGTTTTATTTGTCAAAGGACGAATAACAGCACTCTCTGATCCGCAAATGGCGATCGTCGGCAGTCGTAATGCGAGCCCTGATGGCCAACGAGTTGCTCATCAGTTTGCGCGAGAATTTGTGCAACAGGGCTTGCTTGTCACCAGTGGTTTAGCATTAGGTATTGATGGACATGCTCATGACGGTGCGTTGCAAGCGGGTGGTGAGACGATAGCCGTGCTCGGTTCGGGCCTTGAATCTATTTACCCAGCGCGACATAAAAAATTAGCGCAACGGGTGATGGAAAGCGGAGCATTAGTCTCGGAATTTCGTCCCAAAGCCAAACCAAGGCCAGATAACTTTCCGCGGCGAAATCGCATTATCAGCGGGTTAGCGGTTGGTGTTTTAGTGGTGGAAGCGGCGGAGAAAAGTGGCTCGTTGATCACGGCGCGCTATGCGGCTGAGCAAGGGCGAGATGTGTTTGTTATTCCGGGCTCCATTGCTAACCCAAATTGCCACGGTAGTAATCAACTTATTCGTTGTGGGGCGTGCTTGGTGCAAAACAGTGAACAAGTATTATCTGAAATCGGCACCTTAGTAGACTGGTCATTGCGCCAAAAGCAGCCTCAACCTGATTTATTTTCTGTACAGAGCGATCAGCAATTGCCATTTGCTGAACTGTTAGCTAACGTAGGAGTAGAGGCTACGCCTGTTGATATTCTTGCGAGCAGGACCCATATACCTGTCCATGAAGTCATGATGCAGCTTTTAGAACTTGAGCTTTCAGGTCATGTTGTTGCCGTTTCTGGCGGCTATATTCGTAAGGGGAAGGGTTAGCTATGATGATGGATATATTGATGTATCTATTTGAAACCTACGTCCATAGCGATGTAGATTTGCAAGTCGATCAAGATGAGCTTGAAGATGAATTGCTTCGAGCCGGTTTTCACCAGAAAGATATCTATAAGGCCCTGAATTGGTTAGAAGAGCTTGCGGCATTGCAACAAACCGATGCTCATTCAGCGATGGCAACCAGTGCTGCGACTTCGATGCGGATGTACACAGCACCAGAGATGGACAGGCTGGATCTTGAAAGCCGAGGTTTTTTATTGTTCCTTGAACAAGTGAAAGTATTAACCCCTGAAATTCGTGAAATGGTGATTGATCGAGTGATGGGTTTAGAAACCAATGAATTTGAATTGGATGACTTAAAGTGGATCATTTTGATGGTGCTATTTAATGTACCGGGAAATGAAAATGCTTACACGCTTATGGAAGAGCTGCTATACACCAAAGATCAAGGTATTTTGCATTGATTGCAGCCGTTCGTTTAGTTGAGCATTATGAGTCGTAAAACCGAGTCCCCCCTTTTTTCTGCGCATGGACAAGCGCTGCAGCATGAGCCTTGT
This sequence comes from Vibrio anguillarum, assembly GCF_001989995.2. Lineage (GTDB taxonomy): Bacteria > Pseudomonadota > Gammaproteobacteria > Enterobacterales > Vibrionaceae > Vibrio > Vibrio anguillarum. The sequence continues at coordinate 5,735 of NZ_JAHGUP010000033.1, read as the reverse complement.
CCGCAATGTGGTGGCCAATTACAGCTTCGTCAGGGTAAGCATGGGCTGTTTTTAGGCTGTAACCATTATCCCAATTGTGACTATATTAAACCGCTGCAGCAAAATGATGGTCATATCGTTAAGGAGTTGGGTGTGCCATGCCCAGAGTGTGGCCATGAATTAGTGTTACGCCAAGGTCGTTATGGCATGTTTATCGGGTGTAGCCATTATCCGCATTGCCACCATATCCAAGATACAGATTCCCCTGCAGACAATGTTCCTCAGTCAAAACAGCTTTGCCCTGAATGTTTGAAAGGCCATTTAGTGGAGCGAAAAACGCGCCATGGTAAAACTTTTTATGCTTGCGATAATTACCCTAAATGCAAGTTTGCCGTTAATCAGCAACCTGTTGCCGGTAAATGCGAAAAATGTGGGTTTGGATTATTGATAGAGAAAAAACTCGCCAGTGGTATCAAGCTGCAATGTGCTGATCGAAAATGTGGTCATATTCAATCCGCTACAGAGTAAAGTGACGGCATATGAAAATGGCACATTGAACGTGCCATTTTTTATCCGTATTTATCGTCAATTAGGTTTGTTTTAGAGCGTCGGCTTGATCGCTTGAACAAAATGGTGCAAGGCTGGATACGTTGTCGCATCAAGTACTTCAGCCAAGCGACAGAGCGTTCGTTGCAACTGCGCGTTGTAATCTGCACTGACATTAATATGGCCCATTTTGCGCCCAGCACGTTTCTCTTTGCCATACCAATGAATGTGGCAGCCTTCAATCGCCATTACGGCTTCTGGTAAATTGTCCTCACCCAAAATATTAATCATCGCGGTTGGGCGAAGTAACTTCGTGCTGCCTAAAGGTAAGCCACATACTGCGCGAAGGTGATTCTCAAATTGACAGGTTTCTGCGCCTTGCTGTGTCCAGTGACCAGAGTTATGGACTCGTGGTGCAATTTCATTCACCAACAATGTTCCCTGCACATCAAAAAACTCGAGCGCTAGCACACCGACATAATTGAGACGAGCGGCAACCGAGGTAAACATCGACAGTGCTTGCTCTTGCAAGGCTGGGTCATCTATCGCCGTTGATAAACTTAGTACACCGTTAATGTGCACATTTTCTGCCAGCGGGTAAACCGCGATGCTGCCATCTTTGGCACGCGCGCCGACTAACGAGACTTCACGATCAAAGGGAACAAACTGCTCTGCCACTATCGCTTGAGTCGGAGTTGCTTGGATACAGGCTTCCATTTCTGGCCAAATGAGCTCTGCTTGTGAAGCTTCTTTTAAACGCCATTGCCCCTTTCCGTCATAGCCACCCAGTGCACTTTTTAGAACTATAGGCAGGCCGATGCTGGTTATCGCGGCATCTAAATCTTCACGAGTATTAATCACAAAGTATTGGGCATTTTTTGCGTTGGCTTCATCGAGTAGCGCTTTTTCAAGACGGCGATCGCCTCCGGCTTTAATGGCTTCGACGCTAGGAAGAAACTTACCACTTTGCTCACAAACAGTGAGAATTTCATGGGGAATATGCTCAAATTCAGCGGTAATGACATCCGCTTGTTTGATCGCATTGTCTAAACCATGACCAGTGATGTGTAATGTCAAAGGATGGACGATGTTACCGCTGCCCACATCAAAAGCGGAGATTTGAATGTTCAGAGGAGCGCCAGCCAGCGCCATCATGCGTGCCAGTTGCCCAGAGCCCAAGACTAAAACGTGCATAGTATCAATCCTCTGCAGGGTTAGGGTGGCTCAACACCGCTTCAGTTTGTGCTAAACGAAATGCTTCCACTTTTGCCATGACGGCCTCATCACTGGTGCCGATGATTTGCGCGGCAAGCAGCCCAGCATTGGCCGCACCTGCTTCTCCAATAGCTAAAGTGCCCACCGCAATCCCTTTTGGCATTTGCACAATCGAGAGTAAAGAGTCCATCCCTTTGAGTGCCTTTGACTGAACGGGAACGCCAAGTACCGGCAAGCTAGTAAACGCTGCCGTCATGCCCGGCAGGTGTGCGGCTCCGCCTGCGCCAGCTATGATGACTTTAAGGCCGCGTTCTCTTGCGCTGGTGGCGTAATCGGCAAGAAGTTGAGGTGTGCGGTGAGCAGAGACAACTTTGGTTTCGTATGCCACACCAAATTGATCCAACATGTCAGCAGCTAGCTTCATTGTGGGCCAATCGGATTTTGAACCCATGATAATTCCGACTTTCATCTCAAACTCCTTAATACTTCTAAAAATGGGGTGATCGGGATAATTTGCGCGCATTATACGAGTATTTTTTCCTTAGGAAAACGTTTGCGTCAGCTTAATTGTGCAATTGATACATTTTATAAACAAATAGCTTTAGCCAGTTTTCAACGAAGTTTGTACACTTAGCCGCACTGTATTAAAGAAACCGATGGACAGTTTTTGTGAATAACTTTGAACACACTTTGCAGGCTCTACGTGACGGTGAAGTAATTGCCTACCCAACGGAAGGCGTGTTTGGGGTTGGGTGTGACCCAGATAACCCGCAAGCCATTCAGAAGCTCTTAGCGCTCAAGCAGCGTCCTGTGGAAAAGGGGTTGATTTTAATTGCGGCCTCTTACGAACAATTGCTTCCTTATATTGATGAGAGCCAGTTGACATCAGAGCAGATCGCACGAGTACATGCCACCTGGCCTGGCCCTGTGACATGGATAATGCCGACCAGTGATAAAGTCTCTACTTGGGTGAGTGGGCAATTTGATTCAATAGCCGTACGTGTGACAGATCATCCTTTAGTGCAAAAGCTATGCAATGCGTTTGGAAAACCATTAACCTCGACCAGTGCGAATTTAAGTGGTCTTGCACCTTGCCTGACAACGGAAGAAGTTGAATCGCAACTGGGTGAGCAACTGGTTGCGATTTTAGATGGTCAAACCGGTGGTCGAAATAAGCCCAGTGAAATTCGTGACGCGAAAACCTCACAAGTATTAAGACAGGGTTAACCCTGCTAAGGAAGCAAGCGATGCCAACCATTGATAAGCAAGCCGTCAAACAATTTTTGCTTGAGCTGCAAGACTCCATTTGCCAGCAACTTGAACAAGCGGATGGCCAAGCACTGTTTGAAGAAGATGCATGGCATCGCGAACCGAGTGAGCGTTTGGGAGGCGGTGGGCGAACTCGAGTGATGAAAGAAGGCCGTGTTTTTGAACAAGGCGGCGTGAATTTCTCACATGTGCAAGGGCAGCAAATGCCCGCTTCAGCGACCGCGCATCGCCCTGAATTAGCTGGGCGTCATTTTGAGGCGATGGGGGTTTCTTTGGTGATGCATCCAAACAATCCCTATGTTCCAACTTCTCATGCCAATGTTCGTTTCTTCATCGCTGAAAAAGAAGGCGAAGATCCTATCTGGTGGTTTGGCGGAGGATTTGACTTAACGCCTTTCTATCCGTTCGAAGAAGATGCTCAATCATGGCATGCCACGGCGAAAGCACTGTGTGTTCCTTTTGGTGAAAAAGTGTATGCCGAACATAAATCGTGGTGCGATGAGTATTTCTTCCTCCCTCATCGCAATGAAACGCGCGGTATTGGTGGCCTATTTTTCGATGATTTAAACGCTTGGGGATTTGAGCGCTGTTTTGCTTATATGCAAGCTGTCGGTAAAGGATACACCGCTGCGTATTTGCCGATTGTTGAACGTCGCCAAGCGATGGAGTACGGTGACAGAGAGCGCCAGTTTCAACTTTATCGCCGTGGTCGCTATGTAGAGTTCAACTTAGTGTATGATCGCGGCACATTGTTTGGTTTGCAAAGTGGCGGTCGAACGGAATCGATTTTAATGTCGATGCCGCCATTAGCTCGTTGGCAATATCGTTATCAAGCGGAAGAGGGCAGCGCAGAGGCGAAATTAAACACCTTCTTGCTGCCGAGGGAGTGGTGACCGCGGTACATTTTCAATGATAGGGTCGCCGAGGTGGCCCTGTTAATTATCGAGAGGCAAGGATATGGCTCAGCACATTGATCAATATGCAGTATTTGGTAATCCAATTGGGCACAGTAAGTCGCCGATGATCCACACACTTTTTGCACGGCAAACCAGTCAGGAAATGCACTATACCGCTCAACTCGCGGCTCTAGATGGCTTTAAACAAGCGGCTGAAACCTTTTTTGCCTCCGGTGGCCGAGGGTGCAACATTACCGTGCCTTTTAAAGAAGAAGCGTATCAGTTTGCGGATCGATTAACCGAGCGAGCTCAACTTGCAGGCGCGGTCAATACACTGAAAAAATTAGATGATGGCGAAATTATCGGTGATAACACCGATGGAGAAGGTCTGGTTCAAGATTTGCTTCAATACCAAGTGCCACTACGAGACGCTTCTATTTTAGTGATTGGTGCTGGCGGCGCGGCGCGCGGCGTGATTAAGCCCTTACTCGATCAGCACCCTGCAAGTCTCGTGATTACCAACCGTACCTTTGCAAAAGCCGAGCAGCTCGCCACGCTTTTTAGTCCCTTTGGCGCGGTAAAAGCAATCGCGTTGGAAGAGATTAATCAACATTTTGACCTCATCATTAACTCGACCTCGGCCAGCTTGGATGGTGAATTGCCAAATATCGCTCCGACGATCTTCAGTAAGAGCAGTGTGGCCTATGACATGATGTATGGCAAAGGATTAACAACATTCAATCAGTGGGCATTAAGTCATCATTGCGCTCATGCTTATGATGGTTTGGGGATGTTGGTTGGGCAAGCTGCGGAGAGCTTTATGCTATGGCGCGGACTCAGGCCGGGTTCTCGACAAATATTGAGAGAACTGAGAAAAAATCTAGAAGGCTAACCATGAATCAAGCGATTTTATTTCCTGACCGACAAACGTGGCACTCGGCAAGCCAAAGCGTACTTTTTCCTGCTCAACACGCGGGAGCTCTGCTCGAGTGTACAGTACACAAGTCAGTACTGAGCCATCTGTCTGGTGAAATGATTACTAACGGCGAGCAAGCTATTCAAGTTTTTGAACAATGGCGATTTGACCTTGAAGAGCTTGCTGAAAGCTTGATTGAAGATGAAGCGTTCAATTTAGATGGACAAATAGAGATTAAAGCTTAGTTAATGGCTTTCTTTGACACTCGTAAGATAGTCATTTTTGTTCTGCACATAGTTGTCGGAAGATTTAAGCAAAAAAGCTCGCTCTTTATCTGTTAGCGGGCGGATCTGTTTCACTGGGGATCCTACATAAAGATAGCCGCTAACCAATACCTTGTTTGGTGGCACTAAACTGCCAGCTCCAACCATCACCTCCGATTCAACGACTACGCCATCGAGCACAATTGCTCCCATGCCAATTAAGACTCGATCATGGATTACGCAACCATGCAGCATCACTTTATGGCCAATTGTGACGTCATCGCCAATAATAAGTGGAAAACCATCCGGGTTTTCGGTGTTTTTATGAGTCACGTGCAGTACGCTGCCATCTTGAATGTTGCTACGTTGGCCAATGTGAATATGGTTTACATCGCCTCTGGCTGCAACCAATGGCCATATGCTGGAATCATCGCCTAAAACAATATCGCCAACCAACACCGAGCTACTATCTATATAGACGCGCTGTCCGATTTGTGGGGATATTCCTTTATAACTACGAATTGATGACATGCTCGTCTCCTTTAATAACTGACGCCATAAGATAAATTAAACAGAAATAGCGTCAAAACAACTCTTTTTGAATAAAAATTATCCCAACGAACAGAAAATCAAAAAAAACAGCAAAAAGGG
>NZ_JAHGUP010000032.1 GCF_001989995.2 Vibrio anguillarum | reverse complement strand
TATATTGTTAAAGAGCGTTCCTGTCGAACAAGACCGTTAAGTCCGCGTCGCTAGGGGTGCGAATAATACGCTTTAGCTTTCAAGAGTCAAGAGTTATTTTTAACTATCTTTCTCTTTCAACTAGTAACTCGTTTGTGAGGCTTGCCTCACTCCGTGTTAGTGAGGCGGCATTATAGGGAGGTTTTACAATGTGACAAGTTCTTTTTTAAAATCACCTTTCATTCGCTTAAAAAGCCACCAATGTCGCGTTTTATTGAATAAAACTTCAACATTTGAAGGTTATCACAGCAATTGGTTGGAAAAACACCAAGCATAAACGTAAGATTGATGTGTCTATTTTGTTAATCCTAGACATCCTTCTTCTTTTACTTGATATGTAGTATTCCAATATGAACTCTAATAAATCGATTTTACTGGTTGCATCTCTTGCAATAATAGGCGCAATCCTTTTTTCTCTGGTCGCGCTTTCTCCCGCAATTACTTTTGTTCTTGGTGTTGTCTCTTCCGCTCTTGTTTTTAAATTTTTTGGCAGCAAAACGCTAACCGATGATGAGGAGTCAAAACTCTCAACGAAAACACTGTATGTCGGTAACTTGCCATACAAAGCGAATGAAGCTCATGTTCGTGAACTTTTTGCCAAATATGGAGAGGTCTTTGCCGTACGTTTGATGAAAGATAAGCGAACGGGCAAAAGGCGTGGATTTGGCTTTGTTGTGATGGCTTCTGCAAATGTAGATGGTGCTATTTCAGCTTTGAATGAGAAAGACTATATGCAGCGTACATTGAAAGTACGTGTGGCAAATGATCCTAAACATCCTGATGACGATATGTTTGAACAGGAGTAAAACCTAAGTGAGCTAATCGGCTATTGAGCGCGCTTTCTTCCCAAGGAGGTGCGCTTGATAATATCCTGTGTTGTTTGATTTTGCATTGTGGCTCGCTTTTCACGCCCAATAGCTCTTGCACACGACGAGCAATAGCTTCTCCGGAATCAACTAGCACGACACTCTTCCCTAATACGGCTTGGATCTCTTCTTTTATTAATGGGAAGTGTGTACAGCCAAGGACCGCCACATCAATACGGTTCACCAAAGGGCTAAGAATCTCTTTTAATTCTGCAAGATCGACAGCTTTGCCCCTCAATTTTTCTTCTGCCATATCCACTAAGCGCGTTGACCCTAGCAATTCAACATTCTTGTCAGATGAAAAATCTCGAATCAAATCGTGAGTGTATTGACGAGTGATAGTCGCTGGGGTGGCAATGAGTCCCACGGCTTTATTTGCCAGTGACGAGGCCGGTTTAATCGCAGGGACAACCCCCACAACTGGTACAGCAAGACAAGAACGCAGCTTGGGTAAGACGATGGTGCTTGCGGTATTACAAGCAATAACGACCAAATCAATGCGTTCTTTCACCACGACATCGCTTACCAACCTAACCACACGCTTAATTAACACCTCTTGATTGAGCTCACCATAAGGATAAGCTTCATTGTCAAACAGGTAGATGTAGTTTAATTGTGGTAGTTTGGCTTGGACCTCTTGATAAACCGATAACCCACCAACACCAGAGTCAAAGATAAGCACATTAAGCTGAGACGGTTGCGACACTCTGAGCACCTTATAATGAAAACGTTCCGATCATACTCGCTCTTTATCAATTGGCAATGCTCTTGCTCGGTATCTTTGGTGACAAAAACGTTCCCCCAGTTGGAGATGCGTCAACTCTAACTCCAGTGTTCCACCCAAAAAACAGGGAGCGTCGGTGACCAGTGTATGAAACTCGCCATTTTCGCCACACGGGTCAACCTTTGCTGGTAAAGAATCAATAAACGCTCGTCCATAAGGTTGTCCACAATAGTCTGGCGTGAGGCTGTGACCATCTGTCGTCATCACCATGGTTTGGATGCCGCGATTTATGATCTCTCGCGCAAGAGCGCTACTATCTTCGCCTAACAAGGGCAACACACACTCCCAGCCAGCCGGTTCAATATAGCTTTTGCGATACTGCGCAATACCGTTACAGAACATATCGCCAAAAGCAACGGCGTCTATCTCTAATCCACTTTGTTTTAATGCGCTGATGATGGTCGATTGATAAAGCTCGTTACTTGGAAATACGGCAGGCAGCTCTATTTTGACAACGGGTAATTTTAAAAGTCGTGCTTGTAGCTCAATTACATACAAGGGGGTGGCTTGAAAGGGCACTTCATCTTCGACATAAGTGGTAAAAATGCCCACCACACAATAACGGCTATCTTCCAATAAGCGCTCTAAAGTGAGGGTTGAATCTTTTCCGCTAGACCAACTGACGATAACGTTCTTTTTCATCATCACACTCGCAAAGTAAAAACCGCCCACAGGCGGTTTCAAAAATCAGAATTGGTAAGCAACGTTGAGGTAATAAGCTCGCTCTGGCGCTTTGTAACCAATCGCCGTTTCATACTGCTCGTTAAATACGTTATCGATTCGACTGCGAACAATCAGATCATCATTCATCCAGTAGCCAACCGACATATCCCATAAGTTGGTTGCGGAAATGTAGTCGTCACTCATGGGCGATGCTGTTGGAAGATCAAGCCGTTTGCCTGTGTAAGTATAGGTAGCGTTAAACTCAAACTTACCGAGATTCATTGAGCTGATCCATTTATAATTTTGCTTTGCACGACGTGCCAGTTGGACATCGTTATCATCTTTGTGATCTTTAAACTCAGCCACAACCGTATGGTTAACAGGCCCAGTATCAAAGTTCACATCAAACTCTAAGCCTTTAATCCGAGCATCAGTGTTGTCTGAATACCAGTCACCTGAAGAAGAGGCTGGTTTATACCAAATGATGAGGTTATCCACTTTGTTGTCATAAGCCGACAGATTCCATCTTGCAAACGAATAGACACCCGAGATACCGAGCTCTACATTTTTTGACTCTTCCGGTTGCAAGTCTGGAGTAGTGCTTAAATCTGAATACGTTGGTGCCTTAAAAGCAGTACCGTAAGTAGCGCGCACAAAATGAGCTTCGTTAAGTTGATACCCAGCCGCCACAGACCAAGTTGTATAATTGTCATACTGATCGTATTCGTCATAGCGAATATTGGATTCCAACACCCAGCGATTGACATATAACCGACCAGAAGCGAACGCACCTTTGGTATCTCGGCTTTCACCCGCTAATTTATGAGCACTGCCACGATTTTTCGCGTCATCGGCAAGGCGTTCACGGCGAGCATCAATACCTGCACCGATTTCCGATGTTGATGTCAGTTGGTAGAGATTGGCCCACTGCAGCTGCGTAAGACTGATATTGGCCTTAGTGCTGGCATTTGCCCGACCTTCCGCCAGTGAATAATCTAAGTTCTCAGTTTGCTGGTAGTTCAAACTGACCAAGCTTTTTAACTGTTCATTGTGATAATTCAGTTGGCCAGTAACGCTTTCATTTTGTGAGTAACCCTGTTTAACCGAACCATAAGAGTCATATTGAGCATCACTGTCAAACCAGCTTGCAGAAACATAGCCAAGCCAATGCTTACTTAATTGATGCTCATAACCAGCTATCAGGTTTTGGCTATCAAAACCATATTGGGGACCGTTTCCCGTCTTTTTAATATCATAGCCATCGGTTTGTTCAAAACCTGCCGCTACTTGGATATGCCCTTGTTCGTTCACATCCGCTTTAGCCACTATATCGGCTTTTTTAGACGCAAGGCTGCCAATGCCCAGCGCTAATTGTTTAGCATCATCGCCTCGGTGAGAGCGAGTGATAATATTGATCACACCGCCAATCGCATCAGAACCATAAACTGACGCACTCGGACCACGAATAACCTCTAGGCGTTCCACTAAACCAATCGGAAAACGATTAATCGCCACACCACCTGCAGATGAATTGATACGAATACCATCCACCAATACCAACACATGATCACTGTTCGTTCCGCGCATAAAAATAGACGCATTGTGTCCTCGCCCACCATTTTGGGCGATTTCCACGCCGGGGACTCGGCGTAATACTTCGGTTAATGAGTTGGCTTGATACTGTTCGATCTCTTCACGTGACACAACGGTTACTGAAGAAAGAACTGAGGATTCGATTTGCTCGAAACGGTTAGCCGTCACCACGAGCGACTCTTCAGTGTTTTGAGCATAAGAAGAAAATGAGGCATACGGAAGCAGCGATGCTACAGCCGCCGCTAAAAGGGATTTATTCATATTGTGATCCTAATTCGCGTAAGTCCTACCAAATCAACCAAACGGTGGCATAGATTTGGCTGCTGGCAGGTATTCGGACTTGAGAGCTCTTGACCTACTAACCCGACTTCCCACAGCATTTTCCTGCAGTGTCATATTAGGTGTTCGTTCTCTCTTACCGCTGCGCGTCAGTTCTGGATTCACACCAGATTCCCTTTTCGGCCATCTATACCGCTAGATAGCACCAGCTGAGGGCGATACTATGGCTCTATTGATAATTTGTCTAGTACTGATTGGTGTCAGCTATTTTTGTTAGCTCGCAATTAATGACTAATTCAGGACAAAACTGGACAAGCGCGAGGGATTGAATAAAATCTGCGCTCTTTATTATTTGAATGCACCATACCCAAGCAAAGGTAATACCATGGCGACTCTTGATGTAAACCCACAACACTACCAGCAACAGTTGACGGAAAAGACCGAGCGTCTGACCCAAATGTTCGCACAATACAACATGCCTCAGTTGGAAGTGTTTGAATCACCAGAGCAGCATTACCGTATGCGTGCAGAATTTCGAGTTTGGCACGAAGGTGATGAGCTTTATTACATCATGTTCAACCAAGAAACGCGTGAAAAATACCGCGTTGACCAGTTTCCTGCAGCCAGTCGTTTAATTAATGATTTGATGCCACTTTTGGTCGATGCACTTAAAGGCAGCGACTCACTGCGCCGTAAACTTTTCCAAGTGGATTTTCTCTCCACTCTTAGTGGTGAAGTATTGGTTTCTCTGCTTTATCATCGCCAACTCGATGAAGAATGGATAACCCAAGCAAAAGCATTAAAACAGCGTCTCAATGATGAGGGATTCAACCTCAATTTGATTGGCCGTGCACGTAAAATGAAAGTCGTGCTCGATCGAGATTTTGTGATTGAGAAACTGAACGTACATGGTCAAAGTTACATTTATCAACAAGTGGAAAACAGTTTTACTCAGCCAAACGGTACTGTCGCACAAAAAATGTTGGAATGGGCCGTTGACTGTACGCAAGAGAGCCAAGGCGATTTATTAGAGCTCTACTGTGGGAATGGTAACTTTTCACTGGCATTGGCGAAAAATTTCGAGCGAGTGCTCGCGACCGAATTAGCCAAACCTTCTGTTGATTCCGCGCAATACAACATTGCGGCGAATAAAATAGACAATGTGCAAATCATCCGCATGTCTGCCGAAGAATTTACTCAAGCGATGGAAGGTCAACGTGAGTTTCGCCGTTTGCAACAGGCTGGAGTTGATCTCAAAAGCTATCGTTGCAACACCATTTTTGTTGACCCACCGCGCTCGGGTATGGATATCGATACCTGCAAAATGGTGCAAGGCTACGAGCGGATTGTGTATATCTCCTGCAACCCAGAAACCTTAAAAGAGAATTTAGACACTCTATGTGAAACACACAAAGTGACTCGTTTCGCTCTATTCGACCAATTCCCTTACACCCACCACATGGAAGCAGGTGTGATGCTGGAGAAGATTAAATAAGACTTTCAATCAATATTTAAATTTCGATTTAATCGGCTTTCACGCATTCGTACTGACAACATTACCTATTATGCTGCTCGCTCTGACTAACGGTTTAATCAGGGCGGGCTATAGCACAGGGCGATGCAGAGCCCATACGATAACCGTTGAGATCACCGCTTACCTTCTGCCCCCAGTGCAAAATCTCTGCATACTCACCCAATTCGACAATCAGTAGAGCCTGCCCACCGGTTAATTCAATCAATGGTTATCTGTCATTTTGTCTGACTTTGAAGCAGGAAATTACATCGCATCACAGTGAATCGAGCAAAATAATCGGTGAGCCAAACTAAATGTATGGGAACGTTTACAGATTGATTTCGATATAAACGTCAGACCCGAAGCCAATCTCACCAAGGAAAGTTCATCACTCGCCGTTAAAATTGCTTAAAAGCATATTCCAGAGAGGATGATCACACGAAAGAAGAATAAATCCGTTATTACTATGAAAATGTAAATCCCATCATGGAAACGTTTCCACATTTTATTTACACTGAGTAGCAAGTTAGGACTCAAAAAATAAAACGATTAGCTACTCTATGTATGGCACTGTTTTTTGCCGCGTTAGCATCGATTACCAGAGCAAAAAAGTCATCCATTACGGTATTCACTACCGTAGCGCAACACGGTTAGAAACAAAAAATCAAGTAGGAAAACCATGAAGGCATTTTCAGATATTCTCCAACGACGTGACTGGGAAACCCCACAATCAGTGAATATTCACTGCTTAAAAGCACACAGCCCACTTTCCAGTTACCGAGATATTGACCATGCCCGTGACGGCGTTTACGCCCAACGTCAATCGCTGAATGGCCAATGGAAATTCAAAGTGTTCGACTCGCCAGAACAAGTCGAAGGTGAGTTTATTCAAACCAAATTCAATGACACGAACTGGGATGAAATAACGGTTCCTTCCAACTGGCAGCTACAAGGCTACGACAAACCAATTTACACCAACGTAAAATACCCGTTTGAAGTAAACCCTCCATTCGTGCCCGCCGAAAACCCGACAGGTTGTTACCGCACTACGATTTCCCGCTCAGAAGCCGATCTTGCCAATACCCAGCGCATCATCTTCGATGGTGTAAACTCAGCATTCCACCTATGGTGCAACGGCACTTGGGTGGGATACAGCCAAGATAGCCGCTTGCCTTCCGAATTCGACTTATCGCTCTACCTAGTGGCTGGCGAGAATACACTTGCCGTGATGGTGATGCGTTGGTGTGATGGCAGCTACCTAGAAGACCAAGACATGTGGTGGCTAAGTGGTATTTTTCGCGACGTAACTTTGCTTTCTAAACCGCAACACTGCATTGAAGATGTATTCGTCACGCCAGATTTGGATGCGTGTTATCGCGATGGTTCACTATCAATCGTGACGCACATTTCAGCGCCAGATTGTTACCAAGTGCAAGTGCAGCTCTTTGATGGTGAATGCGCTGTAACTGAACCGCGAATTGATCGCCCGCACAACCGCCGTATTGACGAGCGAGGTACATACGATGACGTGGTATTTCAAACATTGCATGTGCGCGAGCCAAAAAAATGGAGTGCAGAAACCCCCAATCTATACCGTCTAGTCGTTTCCCTATTGGATGAAAATGGCATGTACCTAGAGAGTGAAGCCTATCATGTGGGCTTTCGCAAAGTGGAAATCACTGACGGCCAGTTGAAACTCAACGGCAAGCCTTTGCTGATCCGTGGTGTTAACCGTCATGAGCATCATCCAGAGCTTGGGCATGTGATGACAGAAGAAGACATGATCCGCGACATCTGTTTGATGAAGCAATACAATTTCAACGCGGTACGTACAGCGCACTACCCAAATCATCCTCGTTGGTACGAACTGTGTGACCAATACGGCTTGTACGTGTGTGATGAAGCGAACATCGAAACACATGGCATGCAGCCGATGAATCGCCTTTCGAGCAATCCACAATGGGCGCACGCATACATGAGCCGCTACACCCAAATGGTGATGCGCGATAAAAACCATCCTTCTATTCTCATCTGGTCTTTGGGTAACGAGTCTGGCCACGGCAGCAACCACAATGCGATGTACGCTTGGTCGAAAAACTACGATCCGTCGCGCCCTGTTCAATACGAAGGTGGTGGTGCTAATACCGCAGCAACCGACATCATTGCGCCTATGTACGCCCGTGTGGATACAACGCTCGAAGATGAAGCAGTGCCAAAATGGTCAATCAAAAAATGGATTTCTCTACCCAACGAAACTCGCCCGCTGATCTTATGTGAATACGCCCACGCGATGGGTAACAGTTTGGGGAGTTTTAATGAATATTGGGATGCATTCCGCGAGTTTCCTCGCCTTCAAGGCGGCTTTATCTGGGATTGGGTAGACCAAGGCTTGAGCCAATGGGACGAGAACGGCCAACACTTCTGGGCTTACGGTGGCGATTTTGGCGATAAAATCAATGACCGCCAGTTCTGCATCAACGGGTTGATCTTCCCAGATCGCACTGTGCATCCAACATTGGAAGAAGCCAAATACTGCCAGCGTATGATTCGCGTGTCGCTGCAAGAACAAGTGAAAGGATTCTGTCATCTATTAGTAACTAACGAAAACCTATTTCGTGCAATAGATAACGAGCAATTGAACTGGTCACTTTTAGAAGATGGCAAATTGATTCAATCTGGCTCGGTGGTGCTGAACATCAAAGCCGATAGCCAAGCAACCGTAGAGATTGCTTTGGAATTTACACCTAAAGCAGAAACGCGATACCACTTGAATACTGACATCACCTTAGTGACAGAAACGCTTTGGGCACCCGCGGGACATGTGAGTGCTTCTGAGCAATTTGCGCTACGTAATACCGCAGGTCTCGCCATGCCTAAGTTGGAAACGCAACCAGCCCCAGCAATAAGCCAGCAAAAAGGTATGATCGTAGTCACAAGCTTAGATGAGAAGTATCAATGGTGCTGGGATAGTCAAACAGGCTTGATGATTAATTGGCAAGTCGATGGCAAAACGCAAATGCTGACGGCACCACAAGATAACTTCTTCCGTGCGCCACTGGATAACGATATTGGTGTGAGTGAAGTGGATAACGTAGATCCAAACGCTTGGGTATGTCGTTGGGATATGGCTGGTATTGGCCAATGGAAACGCGAATGTGTCAGTTGCCATAGCGACATTTTAGCGCATGCCGTGCAAGTAACATCAACTTTCGCTTACCACTTCAACGGTGCCGTGCAAGCCATCACCACTTGGACGCATACGCTGAAAAACAGTGGCGAAATGCAGTTGGCCGTTGATGTGACACTTGTCAATGATCTGCCACCTATGCCACGTATCGGCTTGGAGCTGCAATTGCCATTGCATGAGCAGAGTACGCCAATCACTTGGCAAGGTTTAGGTCCGTTTGAGAACTACCCAGACCGCCTATCTTCAGCACGTTTTGGCTTGCACACGCAAACGCTAGAAGAGATGCACACTCCGTACATTTTCCCAGCAGACAGTGGCTTACGTTGTGGTACTCAATGGCTGCAAGTGAACGAACTGGCGATATCTGGCGATTTCCAATTTAGTGTCAGTCAATATACTCAACAGACGCTGGCAAAAGCAAAACACACCTGTGATTTAATGGCAGAAAAAACCATTTATGTGCGCCTAGACCATCAGCACATGGGCGTGGGTGGTGATGATTCTTGGAGCCCTAGTGTGCACAAAGAATTCCAGCTAACTGGCAACAATTACGTTTACCGAATATCGTTCAAAGCAATTTCGCATCGTATTTAAAAACGCACCGATAACGGCTATCGCCACTTACAACGATTACGTGGCAGCGGGATGCATGACGCTACGACAAGAAAACGGCGTCCACATCCCTGTGATATGTCTTTGATAGGCTTGGATGACTGTCACATCGCACGCTATATCTACCTAGTCATTGATGACTTAGTCGGTGCGATGGCGACCAAGAAAACCCAATTTTCTTCCAACCCAGAGTAGCAACAACAGCAGTACGAGAATGGCGAAAAAGTTAGAACCAGAATCTGGATACTGTGCTTTGATAAATGCCGAATGACCAAAAGCACCGACAAAGAAACAGGCAAGCGCTACCAATGGAAGATCTTCCGCCACCGGATGGCGCAAATATTCTTGATACAACGCCTGCACAGAAAGCACTAATGCAATCAATGGGAAAATGGAGAACGGAACTTGGCTAATGGTTACCCAAGACAACAAAGCATCGCCGCACATACCTGCGATGAGCGCTAGCACAAGTGTTTTTCTTTCCGAACCACGATGGGTTGTGTTGTTTTCATTCGACATTACTCTATCCCCCCTTTGAGCCGATTACGTTCACGTTCTTTGCGATACCAAAATGCCCCTTTGGCTAGCATTCGCAACTGCATGATCAAACGTTCAGCAAGCTCATCTCGCTCACGTCGATCTAAATCTAAAGCTTCAGCGCCGGAGCTGAACACCAAAATAACGGAAGCTTCGGCCTGAGTTAATGCCTCGTCACGACCCATGCATGTCGTCATCAAATACTCGGTGAGCTCTGCGGAAAAGTGCTGTATTTCTCGCACTACCGCGGCACGAAACTCGCAAGAAGTACCTGAGCGTTCTCGCAGTAATAAGCGAAACACATTGGGACTACTTTCAATAAATTCCATGAAGGTTTCAACCGACGTGCGGATCACACTGCCCTCTTTGACAATGCGCTGCCGTGCTTGACGCATCAATTGGCGCAGCAGTAAACCGCCTTCATCAACCATGGTTAAACCCAACTCATCCATATCTTTAAAATGTCGATAGAATGAGGTGGGCGCAATCCCCGCCTCGCGGGCCACTTCTCGTAAACTTAAGTTAGAAAAACTCCGATCGGCACTTAATTGGCTAAATGCTGCATCAATCAATGAACGACGTGTTTTTTCTTTTTGTAATGCGCGAATTCCCATCGATTTCATATTAAGTCGCTTCTCTTTTACTATCTGAGCCATACTATAACGTGATTGAGCACGTTGTCTAAGCCACAACATCGCCTCTTTGGACAAAGTGACCAATTAAACAGTCACCTAACCTAATTTCAATCACTCGCCACAGTAAGATGGACAAAGCAATAGCATAAAGTGGCATTTTCACCTCTCGAGCGTGATCCTCTCCACTCTCTGATGGCAACATCGTTTACCGCACTGATGGATCAGTTAAAATCTCGCTACAGCAATGTTAAACAAATACAACAAGGAATAGAGTATGGCGAACCAAAACCACTTCGATGTCATCGTAATTGGTAGCGGCCCGGGCGGAGAAGGCGCCGCAATGGGTTTGACTAAAGCGGGGTTTAATGTCGCCATTATCGAAAAAGAGAGTAGTGTTGGCGGAGGTTGTACCCATTGGGGCACCATTCCCTCCAAGGCGTTACGCCATGCGGTCAGCCGCATCATCGAATTCAACAGTAACCCTCTATTTTGTAAAAACAACACCAGTATTCATCTCACTTTTTCTGATATTTTAGGCCATGCTAAATCTGTGATTGATAAACAGACTCGCTTGCGCCAAGGCTTTTACGATCGCAATCAGTGTACGCTGATTTTTGGTAACGTTAAGTTTACTCACAAAAATACCGTGGCGGTTACGCACGCTGACGGCAGCATCGAAAAATACAGCGCCGACAAATTTGTGATTGCGACTGGCTCACGCCCTTATCAACCTGATGATGTTGATTTTACTCATGAACGAGTTTATGACAGCGATTCGATTCTCTCGCTTAAACACGATCCTCGCCACATCATCATTTATGGCGCAGGCGTCATTGGTTGCGAATACGCTTCGATTTTCCGCGGATTAGGCGTCAAAACCGACCTCATCAATACCCGCGACCGCTTGCTGTCGTTTCTGGATAACGAAACGTCTGATGCACTCTCGTACCATTTTTGGAACAGCGGAATTGTGATTCGTAATGATGAAACCCATGAAAAGATTGAAGGCACTGACGATGGTGTGATCGTTCACTTGCAATCGGGCAAAAAAATGAAAGCCGACTGTATCTTGTATGCCAATGGACGCACGGGCAACACTGACAAATTGAACCTCAAAGCGGTGGGCCTGAATGCCGACTCACGTGGTCAACTGGCTGTCAATCGTAACTATCAAACCTCGGTAGAGCACATCTACGCGGTCGGTGATGTCATTGGCTACCCCAGCCTTGCGAGCGCAGCCTATGATCAAGGTCGATTTGTCGCTCAAGCGATTGCTCATGGTCAAGCGCAAGGGCACTTAATTGATGACATTCCAACTGGGATTTACACCATTCCTGAAATCAGTTCAGTGGGCAAAACAGAGCAAGAACTCACCGCGGCCAAAATTCCGTATGAGGTTGGCCGCTCTTCGTTTAAACACCTCGCACGAGCACAAATTTCTGGCAAAGATATCGGCAGCTTGAAAATTTTGTTTCACCGAGAGACAAAAGAAATTTTAGGTATTCATGTGTTTGGAGAACGCGCGGCTGAAATCATCCATATCGGACAGGCAATTATGGAGCAAAAAGGCGAAGCCAATACCCTCGAATATTTCGTCAATACCACCTTCAATTATCCAACCATGGCCGAAGCCTACCGCGTGGCGGCGTTAAATGGCCTGAATCGATTGTTCTAATCATCGACCTAATTCTGCCTGCTAATGGAAAGAAAGCCGCTAACGAGTGCGGCTTTCTTTTTGGTAACCTAGTGAGTGAAGTGCTTAGGGATAGATTCGGTGATCAAGTGAGAAAAACACCGCGTCGCCATTGTGAGATAAATAGCACACCTAAACTGATGCCGCGCATTGCCATAAAGCTGAGCATCGCCATCCACAGGGCGTGATTACCCAAAGACTGAGCCAGATAAAAAACGCTGAAAAAACTGCACATCGCGACAAACATGCTGTTGCGCATCTCTTTACCTTTGGTCGCGCCGATAAAAATACCATCCAATAAAAAACACCACATCGCGGTTAACGGCATCGCCACAAGCCACGGTAGATAACGGTTAGCCGCTTGCTGAACTGCATTAATATCAGTGATCAGCGTGATCAACGCAGATCCCCACACCGCAAACATCACCGTCAACGCCAAACAGATTAACGCACTCCAGAAAAAACTGCCGATCAGAGCACTTTTGAGCTGCGCCTCACTTTTTGCACCAATCGCTTTGCCAACCATAGCCTCCATCGCATAAGCAAAGCCATCCATACCATAGGAGATCATCATCAAAAAGCTCATTAAGACAGCGTTAGCCGCCACGGTTTGATCGCCAAACGCCGCCCCTTGAAAGGTCATAAAGCTGAACGCCGCCTGCAAACAGAGTGAACGCAGGAAAATATCGCGATTCAATTTCACAAAGCGGCTAAGACCTTGTGTCACTAAAACACCTAGCTGCAGTGGCGAAGGGAGTTGATGCCGCAACCAATAGCGCCAAACACACAGTAAGCCAAAGCTCATGCCCGCATAATCGGCGATAACCGACGCCAGCGCAGCGCCTTCCACTTTCCAGCCGAAACCCAACACAAACAAAATGTCCAACGCGATGTTGGTTAAGTTAGTGATGATTACCATCCACATCGGCGCTTTAGCATTTTGCGTGGCTAACAGCCAGCCGAGCAGTACAAAGTTGGCCAATGCGGCGGGCGCACTCCACGCTCGAATCACAAAATACTGCAACCCATATTGCTTTACTTGCTCACTGGCACTGCTGGCTGAAAAAATCGCATCACCAATCCATCGATGCAGAATCAAAAACAGCAACGCAAATGCCAGTGCCATCAAGAGCCCTTGCAGCAAGACTAACGCCAGTTTTTGTGGCGATTGTTCACCGTATGCTTGCGCCGCAAGGCCTGTGGTCGACATTCTTAAAAAGCCGAGTAACCAGAAAGTGACACTGACTACCGTACCGCCAAGTGCCACACCACCTAAATACCAAGCGTGTTCCAGATGACCAATCACCGCCGCATCAACTAAGCCTAACAGCGGTACGGTAATATTGGACAGCACCATAGGTATCGCCAGTAGCAATACTTGTCGGTGTACGGAACGATTCGATAACGTTTGTAAAATAGAGTGCGACACGTTGACCTCTCATGGGTGAGAGCAAAGTGTAGCGGAGTGATAGGAGGACGGCTAGCGGTTACTCACCAACGGACATAAACTAAAACGGGTGTTAAGCGCAGCTTGTAAACCATCACCTTACTTAACCAACGTTGCCATAATTTCCAACGGCCACAATGTTGATCGAGCGGTGAAAACGTTTTTGCCGACGAAGCCCAAGGCAAGACATTGAGTACCGCTTCGGTTGGGTTAGCAAAACCATGTCCGTAATGGCCTGAGCCCATTTTCTGACCTAAAGTGGAAGCAGTTTTGTCTCCAGCCAGCATTAAACAAGCCGCCGCATTAGAAAAATGCAAACCCAATGCGCGGATAAAATAGGTGAGTTGCTGCGCCGTACAATCTAATAACGCATGCTCACAAACGATTAAAACGGCTGAGGATTCCGCAATAGGCAATGCATCCAACCACTGAAGATCATCGACACTGCCACACACATGTTGATAACGCTCACTGCGATGAAACAATTTCTGCCGCCACAGCAGGTTTTCGGTGATATCGAGCTCTATCCAATGGCAACGCCCGTTGTCTACCCGATAAAAACGGGTATCTAACCCAGCACCGACATTAATGATCCATCCATCAGGGTTACGCTCAATAAACGCGCGCACTTGTTGATCGCACAATTGCGTTAAGGTGGCATGCAGCAATTGTTTTTGATCGATATCACCGCTTAAACATTCGGGGGCTAAGTGACAGCTCTGGCAGGCCTTTGCAGCGATCGGATCATACACTAACCCGTTATCAACCAAACTTTCGCGGCTACGAAACCACAACGGTTGAACTAAATTGGTTGGAATATGATGACGTGGGGTTAGTGAATGTTTATCGGTAGGCATTACCATCTTCCTTATGTCGCAACTCGATGTAACAACAAAGAAGATGATAATGAATATCAGTTAGAATAACAAGTTATTGAGAATGGATCTCAATAATAAATTACATCCAATCGGTATTGCGAATAATGCCGACGGCCACACCTTCAATGGTGAGCTGCTGAGATTTAAGATCCACTTCAATCGGTGAGAACGCTTCATTCTCTGCGTGCAATAACACGGTAGAGCCTTTGCGTTCTAGACGTTTTACCGTCACATCATCTTCAACACGCGCCACCACCACTTGCCCATTACGCACATCTTGTGTTTTATGCACTGCGAGTAAGTCACCGTCCATAATGCCAATATCTTTCATACTTTCGCCTTGCACACGCAGTAAGAAATCCGCTTGAGGGCGAAACATATTGGGATCCACTTGGTAATGCGCTTCGACATGCTCTTGCGCCAAAATAGGCTCTCCCGCCGCGACTCGACCAATTAAAGGCAGGCCAAGATCTTCTGGCTCATTGGCAGCTTCAAGTAAGATACGCAACCCACGAGAGGCACCCGGAATAATTTCAATCGCTTGTTTACGAGCCAGTGCTTTTAAATGCTCTTCTGCGGCATTGGCGGAACGAAAACCCAGCTCGCGTGCGATTTCAGCGCGAGTCGGTGGCATTCCGGTTTCGTCGATCTTACTGCGGATAAGATCAAATACTTGTTGCTGGCGGGGCGTTAACGGCTTCATATCTCACCTGTCTGTTTATACAGTTAACTGTGAGTATATCCAGTAATCGAATAAATGGAAGAGCGGACGCTTATTTTTTGGCTATTTACAAAAAATGCCGCAATCGACCGATAAATACCTCACCGATTCACTCACCGCGCTCGCAAGTGATGCTGTTTTACTAAACAATAATGATTAAAAGGTTTGACCAGTTTCTGGTATCCTTGCGGCTCAAAAATAGCTAGCCGCTTCGGCGCATATCGATTTCTCTGAGTATCAACTCACAGGGAAATGGACATGCGCTTAAGCATATTGAAATATTCTTGAGGCGACGACCTTTATGTCTTCTGGACACTCATTATCTCGTTCACTACTAAAATTACCTTTGTCTGCGTTGGTCAAAGGCACGGCGATCCCTTCTAATCCAATAGAAGACCACGGCATTGATATTCACAAGCCGATTGTTTACGCCTTACCTTTTCGCTCAAGTGTTGATTTGCTCACCTTGCAAACTCACGCCAAAGAACTGGGTTTACCTGATCCGCTGCAACCACTTGAGCTAAACGGCAAAAGTTTTGCCCGTTATGTTTTCATCTCGGCGCGCCCAACCTTGATGCGCAATGATCAGCACGTTCCTAGTGACTCTATCGCTCTTTTTTCTGAACTGCTTGAGCTACATAAGTTTGATACGGAATTGGACGTTCAAATGATCCCAGCGACGGTGCTTTGGGGACGTAAACCAGGTAAAGAGGGGCAAGAGAAACCCTATCTCCAAGCCTTAAATGGCCCACAAAAAGCACTCGCGGTAATTTTTGCTGGACGCGATTGCATGGTGCGCTTTAGCCCCGTCGTTTCACTGCGCTATATGGCTGATTCACACGGCACCGACGAATCTATCGCGCATAAATTGGCACGAGTGGCTCGTATTCATTTCTCTCGCCAAAAGCTGGCAGCTTCTGGGCCAAATTTGCCCAATCGCCAAGCGCTGTTTAACCGCCTAATTAAATCACAAGCGATTGAAAAAGCGATTGAAGATCAAGCGAAAGCCAACAATATCTCCCTCGAAAAAGCGCGCAAAGAAGCGCATGACATCATGGATGAGATTGCCGCTGATTTCTCTTACTCCTTAATCAAGAAAGGAGAACGCATACTGGGCTGGTTATGGAACCGCATTTACCAAGGGCTTAATATAAATAATGCCGCCACCGTACGTCGCCTTGCGCAAGATGGACACGAGATTGTCTATGTCCCTTGCCACCGCAGCCATATGGATTATCTCTTACTTTCTTATGTGCTGTATCGCGAAGGTATGGTGCCACCGCATATTGCTGCCGGAATCAACTTGAACTTTTTCCCAGCAGGTCCGATTTTCCGCCGTGGCGGCGCATTCTTCATTCGTCGCAGCTTTAAAGGCAATAAGCTCTATTCGACCATTTTCCGCGAATATCTGGCCGAGCTATTTGCCAAAGGCTATTCAGTTGAATATTTTAGCGAAGGTGGCCGCTCACGCACTGGCCGTTTACTGCCAGCGAAAACAGGCATGCTGGCGATGACCATCCAAGCCATGTTGCGCGGCCTTAACCGCCCGGTGACCCTCGTTCCAGTTTATATCGGTTATGAACATGTGATGGAAGTAAGCACTTACGCCAAAGAGCTACGCGGCAAAAGCAAAGAGAAAGAAAATGCGGGTTTAGTGCTGCGCACGATTCGCAAGCTGCGTAATTTTGGCCAAGGCTATGTCAATTTCGGCGAACCGATCCCGTTGAACCAATACCTTAACGAGCAAGTGCCAGAATGGACGCAAGATATTGACCCTATGGGCAGCACCAAGCCGCAGTGGATCAACCCTATTGTTAACCAACTGGCCACCAAGATGATGACGCACATTAACGATGCGGCGGCGGCCAATGCCTTAACTTTGTGTGCCACCGCGTTACTTGCTTCACGCCAAAGCGCACTGGCTCGTGACAATTTGGTTAAGCAAATCGACTGCTATTTATCGCTACTAAATAACGTGCGCTACTCAGCAACCTGCACTGTGCCTAAAGCCAATGCGGAAGAACTGGTTAACCACGCACAGTCGCTCGACAAGTTTGTAATTGAATCCGATACCATGGGTGAGATTATTTCCCTTGATCGCAATCAATCGATTTTGATGACCTACTATCGCAATAACATCATTCATCTGTTTGCCATTCCCTCGCTGATTGCGCAGATGTTGATCCGCCAGCAAACGCTATCACTAGAGCAGATAACCGCCAATGTGGCACTGATTTATCCCTTCTTAAAGCAGGAGCTATTTTTAAGCTTTGCGCAAGATGAACTCGCAGATGTAGTCAACGCTTACGTTAACGAACTGCAACGTCAACAATTAGTAACGCTAGAAGAGGGTGTCGTGGCTATTAATCAAGCCAAAACACAAGTGTTGATGCTGCTCGGTCGTACCATTTCAGAAACCCTACAACGCTACGCGATTGCTCTCAATCTATTGGTTGCCAACCCTGAAGTGGGCAAATCTGATTTAGAGCAAAAAAGCCAAGAAATTGCACAACGTCTTGGCCGTTTGCATGGCATCAATGCCCCTGAGTTTTTTGATAAAGGGGTATTCTCCGCCATGTTTGTCACGCTCAAAGAGCAGGGCTATTTGGATGTTGATGGCAATTGCCATTTAGAACCAACCGTTCAGCTAGCACGCCTACTTTACTCGATGCTCTATCCTGAAATTCGCTTAACCATTCAAGAAAGTCTCTGCCAAGCGAACTAATCGGTCGTAAGAAACAGTAAAGGCATCCCAATGGATGCCTTTACTTTATTCGTGAAGTACTTACAAAAACTAGTGAACTACTTACCAAAACGCAAAAAGCAGGCCCAACGTTAACACCATGCCAACGTGATTGTTATTGAGAAAAGCTTGGAAGCATAAATCACGATCACGATGACGAATTAAACGCTGCTGATAAACAAACAGAGCCGCTGCAGCCAATACTGACCAATAAAAACTCGCCCCTAACTGATAATAGCCACCAAGTGCGATCATCAACGCCAGTACCAATAACTGTAAAATGCCGATGATGATTTTATCAAAACGACCAAATAAAATAGCGGTCGATTTGACTCCGATATTGATATCGTCATCACGATCAACCATCGCATACTGCGTATCATACGCCACAGTCCACAACGCATTGATCAAAAATAGCCCCCACATCACCGCTGGCAATTCGTTGGCTTGCGCCGCCCATGCCATCGGAATAGACCAACTAAAGGCCAGCCCTAATACCAACTGCGGAAGGTGTGTATAACGTTTCATGAACGGATAAACAAACGCTAATGCGATACCAACAAAGGAGAGCTGAACCGTGAGTGGATTCATGGTCAAAACCAGCAGGAAAGAAGTGATACCTAGCGTTAAAAACAGTGCAATCGCCTCTTTGGTTGTCACTCGCCCGGCAGGCAAAGGCCGCTGTTTGGTTCGTTTAACATGTCCATCGACTCTGCGATCAGCAAAATCGTTGATCACGCAACCCGCTGAGCGCATCAACAACACCCCCAACACGAATACCAATAATACTTTAGGATCGGGGAAACCTTGCGCGGCTAAAATCAATGCCCATAAGGTTGGCCACAACAATAGCAAAGAACCAATTGGCCGATCCATGCGCATCAGTTGCCAATAAGCACGCGCCTTAACCAAAGTCATGACACTCTCTCCTTAGAGTAAATCGGTGAAAAGGGTAAAAACAGCTCCGCAACTAACATCGGTTTATTATTCATCCATAATCGTGAACGGCGTGCAAGCAACGGCCCCTCTTCCATCATTGCCCAGCCCACTTGTAGTGCGTCACGCTTAACGTGCTCAGCACGAAAAACCGTTAACCCAAGCGGGATATCACCTTGGCGCGCTAAGTCATATTGCTGACCCAGCATCGAAGATTGAGGAATTAAAGTACGGCCTAAAACCCATGGCTGTTGATCACCACGCAGCACAACCTGACGTAACAAACAGGCTTCATCAGATAACAGAGCCATCTCATCGCCCTGTAATTTTTCTGCCTCAACGAGCTTATTGTGCAGTAGTTCAACGCTCAGTTGCTGACACTGCGCCTCTAACACGCGAGATAATGATCCTTGCTCTAAAAGCCAAGACTGAGAAACCTGATCAGGAAAAGAAAAAACGTCAGGTTGTTGCCAAATTACTTCTCGCAAAGCAGACAGATAGAGCGAAATTGATTGATTCATACTAGTATTCAATTAGTGGCTTTATCAACATACAATAAAGGTCCATTTTTGGTTAACACAACCATAAAAAGCGCTCACTCACAGAATCCCTCGGTTGGAGGTTAAAAACCCGCTTGTAAAAACGGGAAGCGACAACTGCGGTATATTCCAAACAACGAGATAAGCATTTTGATTACAATCCGATGCTCTATTGTAACAAGACTCAAGCGATTCGAGTATCGTGAACCAACTAAAGAAAAGATAGAAATATGCTTAAACGTTATGTAGCCCAAATAATTATCGCTCTAAGCTTGTTTTGTGCGTTACCAAGTTATGCACAAGATGAAAAAGCGCCTAGGCTGGCGTACTTTACCTTAGAGCCGGATCTCACCACCAACTTTTTCACTAAAGGAAATAAGTTAGGTTACATCCAAGTTCGTATCGACGTGATGGTATCCAGCGACGCCGATTTACCCGCCGTTGAACGGCACCAACCACTGATTCGTGATGCCATCGTCGAGCTACTCGGTAAACAGACCGAAGAGACGATAAAATCACTCGCAGGTCGGGAAGATTTAAGAAAAACGTTGGTCACAGAGCTCAACGCGGTGTTACTGCCTGAAATAGGCCGAACCATTATTGCTGACCTACTGTTTACTAAATACATCTATCAATAGAGCAGCAATTGTCGCTCTATTGATGTTTTTGCTTAACGAGTTCGATGACGGCTGGCGTCATTTAATCCAAAGGCGATTCCTGCAAATAGACCCGCTAAATGCGCGCTGTTGGCAATCGCCATAAAGGGTTGCACAAAGCCGAGCACCAACCACACCAGCATGAAACCGATCACGGGTTTGGGCATTTGCAAGCCAAGATGAGGGGCTTTCCAACCAAGCATCCATAGATAACCGACCAACGCATAGACCACACCCGATAAACCACCAAAATTGGCTCCTTCAACCCAGTACTGAGCCGCACCGGACAACAGTGCTGACACTAAAAATAGCTGTCCAAGTTTGAATGAGCCAAGCCGTTTTTCAACATCGCCCCCCAACTGCCACCACCATAACAAGTTAAAGACGATGTGCAGCACAGAGAAATGAAGTAAAGCATGACTAAACCAGCGCCAAATCTGCCATTGCTGCCCAGCCAAAGCAGGAAAATGTAATGCAGAAAATACTTGATTGGCTAGCCCAAACTGCTGCAATGCAAAGATAATGGCGCATGCCATCATCACGCCCAGTGTTAAAGGCCCAGCTTTGGCTTTGAGCATCGCCAACATGCTCGGTGAACGATATTGAAAGTGACTTTTGCGGCTTTCAGCCACATCCCATGAAGCGGCTTGATACTTTCTGTCATTTGGATTGTGCAGAAAATGGTTGAGTTCCGCTTCGGCTTCAATCTGATGTTGCTCATCAAGTAACCATAACGCAAATTGACCACTCCCTTCCGGCATCATTTGAATCTCAATTTCACGAGAGGCCATGTAATCAATAAAGGCTTGCGCCATTCTTGGGTTATTGAGCGTGATCAGTCTTAACATAAGTCATCCTAATTGCTGGTTACGGGCAAGCCTGCACGATGCCAAGCTTCGAATCCACCATCCACACTATACACCTGTTCAAAACCTTGGTTAATCAGATACTGTGCAGCACCTTGGCTGCTAATACCGTGATAACACATCACTAAAATGGGTTGGTCAAATTCGCTTTTTTCCATAAATGAAACCATGCTGTCGTTGGTTAAGTGGAATGCGCCATTTGCATGTGCAACCGCAAAAGATTGCGCATCACGAATATCCACTAATTGCGCATCATGTTGTTCCATTAAAGCTTGTGCTGCTTGAGCATTGATATGTTGAAACTGATCCATCGCTTCCTCTGATTGGTTTTATTTTTGGCGTTTGATTGTAACCTATCCCAAGGCAATCAAGTACACGGCCTTTATAAGGTTATCCACCACTGATCACTTTTTCGCCGTTTGTGGATAATCTTGTGGATTGCGTTGATAAAGTAGTAAATGAGAAATAGATCCACAACATGTAGTGATGATCCTTACTTTTCTGTGTGTAACACAATACATATCCCCAAATATAAAACGGTGTTCAAGCCTTGATTTAACCGACTTGATGACAGCTCACGAATAATTTT
Organism: Vibrio anguillarum; assembly: GCF_001989995.2. Lineage (GTDB taxonomy): Bacteria > Pseudomonadota > Gammaproteobacteria > Enterobacterales > Vibrionaceae > Vibrio > Vibrio anguillarum. Next base: position 3,813 of record NZ_JAHGUP010000032.1, on the reverse strand, counting down.
GTCACAGAGTTATCCACAATCAGCGCGCTGAAAATTTGATCACTTAAAGTGATCAAAAATAAAAAAACCGAGATCGTAAGATCTCGGTTTTTAATGCACTTCACAATGAGTCAGTGATTAGAACTCGCCGACAGCATCCTTTAGCTTCTTCATTGCATTTTTTTCTAGCTGACGAATACGCTCAGCTGAGACACCATACTCTTCCGCTAACTCTTGTAGCGTAGCTTTTTGATCATCCAACCAACGAGAGCGCACAATATGTTTACTGCGTTCATCTAAGCTAGCCAACGCCAAGCTTAAACGATTGTTGGTGTGATGCTCCCAATTCGCCGCTTCAATGTTATCCGCAAGATCCGAATGCTTATCTTCGAGATAAAGCACAGGTGCCGTGTAAGAAGAGCTCGAATCATCGTCTTCCGCCGACATTTCAAAGGTGGCATCTTGCGCGGCTAAGCGTGATTCCATTTCTCGCACTTCAGCTGGGTCAACGCCCAACTCACGGGCAACCGCTTCCACTTCACCGCTATTAAACCAGCCTAAACGCTTTTTCGATTTGCGTAGGTTGAAGAATAGCTTACGTTGCGCTTTCGTGGTCGCTATTTTTACAATGCGCCAGTTGCGTAACACATATTCGTGAATTTCAGCTTTGATCCAGTGCACAGCAAAGGAAACCAGTCTCACCCCAACTTCTGGGTTGAAACGCTTCACCGCTTTCATTAAGCCAATATTGCCTTCCTGAACTAAATCCGCCATGGGCAGGCCATAACCAGAATAGCCACGAGCAACGTGAACAACGAATCGAAGGTGCGATAAGATCAACCCTTTCGCCGCTTCAATTTCACCTTTGTAATGTAATCGCTCTGCGAGTGACCGCTCTTCTTCCGCGCTCAGCATTGGGTAGCTGTTCACTGAACGAATGTAGCTGTCTAAGCTGTCTTGTGAAACGAGAGCCATTTGATACGTTTGGTTTGTCATTCAATTCCTCATCAATTTCTGATCTGGAGTAATGGATGTTTTTAACCCGACAATCTTGAACCTAAAATGAACAAGATTCAAGCAAGGGGAAACTATTATGCATAAACAAGTCGCCTATACAAGTGCTGTGGCTAAAGCTAGCCAACAGTTATTGCCTACATATGACAATATTCAACTAAACTGGTTCAATTTCTTTTAAATGACGCTGCGCAGATACTTTTGCCGCTACGCATCCTAAGAAAGTACCGAGCATCAACAGCAGTAAGGATTCATCCCAACTTAGGCCAATAAGACGAAAACGGCTGTCATACAGTAGGGCAAGATCTTCAACGGCACCGTTCAATAAAATAGTCACAAAAGCGGTTAACAGCCAAGCGGCGAATGCGCCCAACAAGCCAAACCACATGCCAGCATAGAGATAAGGGCGCAAAATGTAGCGATCGGTGGCACCGATCAATTTCATGGTTTGGATCTCTTCTTTATTGGCTTGTACGTTAAAGCGCAAGGTGTTGCCCACAATCAGAAATACAGCGCCCAACATCAATACCGATAAACTCGCGACAATGATCGCCGCTAAAGTTCGAATGGCGTTTAACCTAGCAAGCCAATCTTCATCCAAGCGTACATCCGTGACGTCTTGTTCTGCTTGTATTTTTTTCGCCAGCGCTTTGATTTGCTCTTGCTGCTCAACCTGCGGGGTAACAATAAGCACGCCAGGTAAAGCGTAATCATCCAATAAACTAATGGCTTGTTCAAACCCGGCGTATTGACTCAGGTCATCCAATCCTTGCTGCGGTGAGATGTACTCCACGCTGGCGACATCGGCCAAACTTTCTAGCTCATCTTTCAACACCATAATTCGTGCTTCAGGTGTGCGCTCATGTAGATAGACACTGATCTGAGCAGGGCTGGTGACATTATTGGCTACAGACGCGATATTTTTGCTCAGCAGGTACATACAGGCTGGCATCGCAAGCGCCATCGAAATAACGGCGAGCGTTAAAATATTGCCGAGTGGGCGTGACCATAAACTTGAAAATGAGGCCTTGGCCTGCTTAAAGTGGATGGCTAAAAAACTATCGGTTTTGGCCCGTTTCGGTTCACGTGCTTTCGCGTTCCTTTTATTCGACGACTTAACGGCCATAGTCTTCTACCTCGCTTAAAAAACCTTGGTTAAGTTCTAAATGACGATATTGAGGACGCGTGTTGACTAAGCTGATGTCGTGCGTCGCAAGCAAAATAGAGACTCCGGCACGGTTAAACTCTTCAAACAGTTTAAGCACACGGTTAGAAAGCTCTGGGTCTAAGTTACCCGTAGGCTCATCGGCCAGCAGTAAGGTAGGTCGGTTCACGACCGCTCTTGCGATACCCACTCGTTGCTGCTCACCTCCAGAAAGTTGGCTCGGTAAACAGCGTGCTTTGTCTAATAGATCAGTTTTATCCAGCGCGGCTGAGACGCGACGCTTAATTTCATTTTCTGAAATCGATTCAATGCGCATTGGCAATGCCACATTGTCGTAAACCGTTCTGTCCATCAGCAGGCGATGATCTTGAAACACAATGCCGATGTTGCGGCGTAAAAAGGGAATATCTTGATTGGGAATACGCGTAATATCGTGACCGTTAAAGCTGATGCGCCCATCGGTTGGACGCTCAATCGCACAGATTAACTTCAACAAGGTACTTTTACCGGCTCCGGAGTGCCCACCCAAAAACGCCATTTCTCCTCGGCGTAGGTGAAAGTCGACCTTTTGCAGCGCCTGACGGCCTCCGCGATACGCTTTGCTGACTTGTTGAAACTTAATCACTCGCTATTCCTCTCACCAGTCTCCATTGGATGATGAGGTGCTCATTGAGCACCCACGCACACTTACTCTTCGCGGCTAAACAGAGCTTCAATAAATTGCTGCGTTTCAAACGGACGTAAATCGTCAATCCCTTCACCAACCCCAATAAAGCGGATCGGAATTTCAAACTGATCGGCCAGCGCAAAAATAACGCCGCCTTTCGCCGTGCCATCCAGCTTGGTTAAGGTGATCCCAGTCACCGGGGCCACTTCACTAAAGAGTTTGGCTTGGCTGATGGCGTTTTGCCCAGTAGCGGCATCTAACGTCAGCATCACTTCATGCGGCGCTGATTGATCAATTTTTTTCATGACGCGCACAATTTTACGCAACTCTTCCATGAGGTTGCTCTTGTTTTGCAAGCGACCAGCGGTATCGGCAATCACCACATCCACGCCACGTGCTTTGGCGGCCTCAATCGCATCATAAATCACTGATGCGCTGTCTGCGCCAGTGTGCTGGGCAATTACTGGTACGTTGTTACGCTCGCCCCACACCTGCAACTGCTCAACAGCCGCAGCACGAAAAGTATCGCCCGCCGCTAAGATCACTTTTTTACCTTGAGCTTGAAACTGTTTGGCCAACTTACCTATCGTGGTCGTTTTGCCTACACCGTTGACGCCGACCATTAAAATAACGTAGGGCGTTTTTTGGCTATCGATCACTAACGGTTGCTCTACTTTAGCCAAAATGTCGGCCATTTCGTCTTTCAGTAAACCGTAGAGTGCCTCTCCATCTTTCAACGCGTGGCGAGAGGCTTTTTCTGTCAGATTGCTGATGATTTTGAGTGTGGTTTCCATCCCAACATCGGCAATCAGCAGTTGCTCTTCCAACTCTTCAAACAGCTCATCATCAATTTTCTTGCCTTTAAACAGGCCAAAGAAACCCGCACCAATATTGGCTTTGGTTCGGCTAAGGCTGCGTTTTAAGCGTGCGAAAAAACTCTCGCTGGGTTTTTCTTGCTCTTGAATTCGTGCTTCTGCTTCTGCTTCTG
>NZ_JAHGUP010000031.1 GCF_001989995.2 Vibrio anguillarum | reverse complement strand
AAGCGGAGAAGAGCCGAAAAATTGTGCTTTAGATATACATGGGCTTTTAGCGTATCGCAATGAGTAAAATCAGTATTTTATTCTGGCATTATTAACTAACTCATTGTTTTTAAAATGCATGTCTATCAATGCTCAAAGTTTTGTTGCGTTATGAAAACTTATCTTTCATTACTGATTATTTGAATTTGCCTTGTTCGGACATTAAGGGTTTATTTTTGTGTTCAGTTTATTAGCCGTTTATTGAGGAGGAGGATGGTGTTAGGATTCAAGAAAAAGAAAAGCAGTAGCTAGGAATAAAATGAAACGTTGGTATTTGTTGTATTGTAAACGTGGCGATCAGAGGCGTGCTAAAGCACACCTTGAAAACCAAGGTGTCGAATGTTTCTACCCAGAAATTGAACTAGAGAGAATTCTTCGGGGTAAGCGGCAAGTTGTCAAAGAGCCACTTTTTCCCTCCTATATGTTCATTTACTTTGATTTTGAAATTGGCCCAACCTTTACTAGTGTGCGCTCTACTCGCGGTGTGGTTGATTTCATCCGATTTGGTTCACATCCGAAGGAGTTGGACAGTGATTTGATCGAGGAATTGAAGTTACTCGACCAGTTAAAATTACCGGTAGCATCGTTCAATATTCCAGAAAAAGGGCAGGTAGTTCGACTTAAGGGTGGGCAGTTCTCAGGAATTGATGCCATTTACCAAGAGCCCGATGGTGAGACGCGATCGATTATGCTGGTTAAAATGATCAGCCAAGTGATACCGATGAGCATTGATAATAAGCATTTAGAATTAGATTCGTGATTGACTCTCTACAGTAAGCTCTTTAGACAAATAAAAGGCGCATTTTGCGCCTTTTATTTGCTTTATTAGCCAGCGTTTTGGTTAGTACGCTTCATTATGCACCGCTTTGACAGCTCGGCCTGACGGGTCAATACAATTTTTAAAGGATTCATCCCACTCAATTGCTTTGGCGGAAGAACAAGCTACAGAAGGACCTCCAGGAACGCATTGTGCAGCAGACTCTAACGGGAACAGCTCTTCGAAGATCTCGCGGTAAACATACCCTTCTTTTGTCGCTGGAGTATTATATGGGAAGCGGTATTTTGCTGTTTCCATCTGTTGATCGGTAACTTTTTCTTCAGCAACACTCTTTAGTGTGTCAATCCAGCTATAGCCCACACCATCGGAAAATTGCTCTTTTTGACGCCAAGCAATCGAGGCTGGCAGATAATCTTCAAAGCACTCACGTAGAATGTGTTTTTCCATCTTGCCATTGCCACACATTTTGTCAGCAGGGTTAAGCCTCATTGCAACATCAATAAACTCTTTGTCTAGGAAAGGAACGCGTCCTTCCACTCCCCAAGCCGCTAAAGATTTATTAGCGCGAGCACAGTCAAACAAGTTCAACGCCAGCAGTTTACGCACAGTTTCTTCGTGGAATTCTTGCGCGTTTGGTGCTTTGTGGAAGTATAAGTAACCACCGAAGATCTCATCCGCTCCTTCGCCGGAAAGTACCATTTTGATACCCATAGCTTTGATTTTCCGCCCCATCAAATACATCGGAGTAGAGGCTCGAATTGTCGTCACGTCATACGTTTCAATATGGTAAATAACATCACGAATAGCATCTAAACCCTCTTGGATGGTATAAGTCATTTCGTGGTGTACAGTGCCAATTTTTTCAGCCACTTCACGAGCCGCTTTAAGGTCTGGAGCACCGTCTAAACCCACCGCAAAAGAGTGAAGCTGTGGCCACCATGCTTCTGATTGTTCATCATCTTCAATTCGCATTGCGGCGTAACGTTTCGCAATGGCTGACGTAATTGAAGAGTCCAATCCTCCAGAAAGCAAGACACCATAAGGTACATCTGTCATCAGTTGGCGCTTTACGGCCGCTTCTAATGCTTGTTTTAGCTCTTCTTTACTGCTGCTATTGCCTTGGACTGCCGCATATTCATTCCAATCTCGAATATAGTAGCGCTGTGCGCCTGCCTCTTTCGAGCTGTAGTAACTACCAGGAGGAAATTCACTGATAGTTTTGCAAATGCTTACCAAAGCTTTCATTTCGGATGCAATGTAGTAGTTACCGTGTTCGTCATGGCCTTGGTAAAGAGGAATGATACCAATATGGTCACGCCCGATGAGGTACTCATCTTTTTCTTCATCATAGAGCACAAAGGCAAAGATACCGTTGAGTTCTTCAAGCAGCGCGGCACCCATGTCTGCATAAAGCGCTAATATCACTTCACAGTCAGAGTCGGTTTGAAAATCGTATTTGCCTTGGTAACGAGCACGAATTTCTTTGTGGTTATAAATCTCACCATTGACCGCTAATATGTGCTTTTTATTTGGGCTGTAAAGTGGTTGTGCGCCGCTGTTTAAACCGACAATAGAAAGGCGCTCATGAGCCAAGATTGCTTTTTCTGAAGCATAGATGCCAGACCAATCAGGGCCGCGGTGACGCATTTTTTTAGACATCTCTAGCGCTATTGGGCGTAACGCTGTTGCATCACTTTTAATATCAAGAATGCCAAATATAGAACACATACAACTTCCTTTTGATGATTTTTAATCTGTTGGACCTAATTTGCCATTCTGGTTAAAAAAAGCAACCATATGGTGTCGTTAATATCACATAAGATGCATCTTGGTGAATTTTATTTAAGTAATGGGTGCTTTATATGGATTTTTTCTATTTGTTTTCTATTTTTGAGCGATGGTGGGTAAATTATGCCCAACTAAGCTCTGGGGCCGTATTGAGTTGGGCATAGAAATGACAATGTTTTACCTAAAAATTGCGATGGCTTACCTAGACATTATTACGGTTTAGTAAAATTAGGTTGGAGCTGTTTACATACGTGACGGGCAAAACCGCTACCCGCTTCGCTATAGATGTTGAATGCCGCATCAACACCACTTTCTAATAGTGATTCCAATTGGTCTGGGTATTCGGCGATGGCTGCGATTTGACCTTTAAAATTACGGTGTTGTAACTGCGATAGCGCGATTTGGTTACCCTGATGATGCGGCATAGCAAGCAGTACGAGTTTTACATTACCAGTGTCTAGAATGCGCTCCCAAAAATCAGGGTCGGTTGCATCACCAGCAATAACATTGCGCCCTTGTGAGCGGTGATCATGAGCAACTTCTTCTCGGACTTCTATGCCTAAACTTATTTTGCCATAACGAGAGCGCAACTCATCATATGCACCGGTACCGATGCGGCCCATCCCTAATATGAGTACCTGGGCATGGCCTGGATTAATTAATTGATCTTTGGTGTTGAGTTTTTCAGCGGCATGTTCTTTTAGCCATTGCCGTGAATGTTGATAGAGTTCATGGCCTTTACGGCTTATTGGGGCTGCGATTACAAATGAAATGGATACCGCAATGGCCAGTGCGACCAATATATCACCCGACATCCATCCCATTTTGAAAGCAAGCCCCCCCACAATCAGTCCGAATTCACTGAAATTGAATAAAGACAAGGTGGCTAACAGTGAGGTTCTCACTCGGAATTTAAAGCGGTTGAGTACCCAAAAATAGAGGATACCTTTGATGGGAAGCAGCAGTAAGAGCAACAATGCGAGCGCAAACCCAGTCATTGTGGGCTGTTCTGATAGTCCAATATTGAGGAAAAAGCAGACGAGAAACAGCTCTTTTAGATTAAAGAGTGATTTTGACAGCTCAGATGCTTTGCGATGGCCTGCTAGCAGCATGCCTAAAATCAGAGCACCAAGATCGGGTTTCATCCCAACCAATTCAAATGATCCTGCTCCGACCACTAAGGCAAAAAATATACCAAACAGAACAAGCATTTCACCGTGACCAACCCAGTCGAGCAGTTTGTAAAATAGTGGCCGCATAAAGGGTAGGATCAATAAAGTGGCAGCGTACCAATGAGGAAGTTTTCCTGTCGAGACGGTTAAAAATATGACAGCAAAGATATCTTGCATCACAAGAATACCGATGGCGATAGTGGCGTATGTCGCGTTCATTTCTCCTTTCTCTTGCAGTGATTTCACCGCAAAAACAGTACTGGAGAATGACAAAGCAAAACCAAGCAGAACTAATTGTTCAATTGACATGGAGGCCAGAGAGCTAACCCCTAAATATTTGAATATCAATAAAGCAATGCTGAAAATCCCTGTCGAAAGGAGGTTATGAACCGTGGCACCAGCCCAAATCTCTCTCGCAAGTAAGGTTTTAATCTCTAGCTTAAGTCCAATTGTGAACAGCAATAAGGTAACCCCTAGATCGGCTAGGGTCAGAATGGTATCGCTGCTGTGGTAGCCAGCAGCATTAAGGCCAAACCCAGCAACTAAAAAGCCAACCAACGGAGGTAAATTGCATTTCAAGGCAATAAACCCTGCGAAAAAAGCCGTTGAAATTAGGATAAGTTCCATAAATTCCTTTAGTAATGCTTTGGTTTAAAAATAATGTTTTGGTTGTAAAAAAGGCTGTGTCATGACGACACAGCCTTTTATTATAATTCAATCGGTTGCTTAATCGCCAAGTAATTTTTGAAGTAAAACACCATTTAACATTGCCCGTTTAATCATAGCAAATGCACCTATGGTTGGTTGTTTATCAATCTGCGACGCGACTATGGGTAAATTGGTGTGGAAAGTTTTGAGTGATTGATTCTCTACATTTCGTTGAATCGCGGGGAATACGATCTCTTGAGCGGCTGTAATTTGACCTGCAATTACCACTTTTTGTGGGTTGAACAAGTTAATGGTCATCGCAATGGCTTTACCGAGTTGATTACCCACTCGAATTAAGCTCTGTTTTGCTAGCTCATCACCGAGATTGGCGTGCTCACATACATCATTGATGGTAATGCTCTCTATATTCGCTAGGCTAGATTCATAGCCCTGAGCAATCAGTTTTTTAACACGAGATATAATAGCCGGGTTTGCGGCTACCGTTTCTAAACAGCCGAAATTTCCGCATTGACACTGTTCGCCGAGTGGGTCGATTTGGATATGACCAATTTCACCTACGTTACGGTTATAGCCTAGGAATACTTGACCATTGACGATAATGCCAGCCCCAGTTCCTCGGTGAACGCTGACTAGGATAGAGTCTTGACAGTCTTTGCTGGCACCAAAATAATGTTCGGCAAGCGCCATACCGCGCACGTCGTTGCCAACAAAACATTCAACATGAAAATTATCACGAATGATGTCACCTAAAGCGAGTGCATCAATAGCAATGTTGGGCATGTATTCTACGACACCCGTTTCTGGGTTGACTAAGCCGGGTAGGGCAATACCAATGGCAATGAACTGTTCGATTCGCTCTTGCTGTTGTTTGATAAAGGTATTGAGGTGGAAAAGGAGCCCCTCAATTAATTGTGTTTGGTGAGAATAGTGAAACTCGTGATAGTCCGACGCGAGTTCTTTACCCCCTAAATTATACAGGCTGAGCTGAATGTAATCTCGGCCTAAACGTACGGCGACAGAGTGAAAAGGGGCGACTTCGGTTGTTAAGGAGATGGCTCTACGTCCGCCAGTAGAGGCTTGTTGTGCGACCTCTTTAATGAGGCCGCGTTCTAGAAGTTGGCGGGTTATTTTTGTAACACTTGCTGGAGCAAGTTGGCTCACATCGGCAACTTGAATACGAGATATCGGACCTTGTAGGTCGATCAATCGGTACACTGCTGCGCTGTTGAGTTGTTTGACTAAATCTACGTTACCTATTTGTCCGCCATTCATTATCAATTGTGCTCGTATTGTCCGTTAACAACCGTCGCCTGAACATTGAAGTCTCTATCAAATGCAGTGAGGTTCGCCACCATGCCTTTTTTAACTCGGCCTAGTTTGTGATCCACACCAATTGCTTTTGCCGGATACAGAGTTGCCATCCGCAGAGCTTCGTCCAATGCGATACCAACGTGCTCAACAGTGTTTTGCACTGCCTCAATCATAGTGAGTGCTGAGCCGCCCAGTGTGCCGTTTTCATCAACACACTTACCATCACGGTAATATACTTTCTTACCGACAAAAATAAAGTAATCCATGTTAGCGCCTGCAGGAGCTGTGGCATCGGTCACTAATACAAGCTTTTCGCCTTTGATTTTGTGAGCAATTCTGATGTTAGCATAATCAACATGAAAGCCATCAGCAATAATGCCAGCATAAACTTCTGGGGTGTCATAAATTGCACCAACGACACCGGGTTCACGTCCAACCATCGGCGTCATGGCATTAAATAAGTGTGTGGCAAAGGTGATGCCTGATTCAAAGCTTTTACGTGCTTCAGTATAAGTTGCGTTAGTGTGACCAATCGATACCACAATGCCAGCTTTCACCAGACGTTCAATGTGTTCTGGATTGTTGTGCTCTGGCGCCAATGTCACTTTAGCAATCACATCGCTATTTTCACACATAGTGGCGATCATGTTGTCATCTGAAGGGCGGATGAAATCCACACTGTGAATGCCCTTTTTCATCACATTAAGATATGGCCCTTCAAGGTGTAAACCCAGTGATTGGTTTTTATATTGAGAGTGATATTCACGTGCGGCAGAAATCGCTTTGCGCATGTCTTCGTCTGAAGAGGTGATTAACGTTGGCAAAAAGCTTGTGCATCCTGATTTTAGGTTGGCTTTATGCATGATCTGCATCGTAGTCGCCGTTACTTCATCATTCAGCATCACACCGCCACAACCATTCAATTGCAGGTCGATAAAGCCTGGGCTTAGGTTTGCACCATTTAAATCTTGTGTCGCTATATCTTGTGGTAAATCCGCAATAGGACAGACCGCTTCAATCAACTCGTTGTTGATAATCACAGCATGGTCAACTAGCACATCACTGCCAGTGTAGATTTTACAGTTAGTTAGTGCGTACATAATCATCAAATCCTTATCTATCAATATTTTATAAATTTGGCGAGGCGACGAAATGAAAGGTGGAATGTGCCAGTACGGTGCTTTCTTTTCTTACTTCAATTAGGTCGCGAATTATCTTGCTAGCAAACAGCCAATGCTGGATGACATTAAAATTAAGTGCTCGTTTTGACTGGGTTATTTGATGGTTATAGTTTGCATTTTATACGAAAAAAGCCAGTCGGGGTTGTTTAGCTTACATGCTATTCGACGATGAAACAGGCAAATATTATCGCCTAATTTCCATTTTTTTTAATTGTAAAATAAGTTTTATGATCTTGCTAGCAAAAACCTTGGTATTTGGCAGATTGTGGTGATTATGATCACAAATGATAAGGTTTTAATTTGCGGAGCAAAATTAATATCATAAACTGAGTTTGACTAAATTGAGCGACTAAAATAAGTGGCTCAACCAAATACAAAAAATCCTAAATCCTATAGGGGGAACTTAAGGTGAATATTCTTGGATACTTTCAAAAAGTAGGCAAGGCGTTGATGGTACCAGTTGCCACATTGCCAGCTGCCGCGATACTAATGGGTATTGGTTATTGGATCGACCCAAATGGGTGGGGTTCAAACAGTGCCTTGGCTGCATTCCTGATTAAAGCAGGTGCTGCAATCATTGATAACATGTCTGTACTGTTTGCTGTTGGTGTGGCTTACGGTATGTCTAAAGATAAAGACGGTGCTGCTGCATTGTCGGGGTTTGTTGGTTTCTTAGTCGTGACGACTTTGCTTTCTCCAGGAGCCGTTGCACAGATCCAAGGTATTGATCCAAGCGCAGTTCCTGCTGCTTTTGGTAAAATCAACAACCAGTTTGTTGGTATTTTAGTAGGTATTGTTTCTGCTGAAATCTACAATCGCTTCTCTACTGTAGAATTGCATAAAGCATTAGCCTTCTTCTCTGGCAAACGCCTAGTACCTATTTTGACGTCGTTTGCTGGTATTTTTATCGCCTTCGTTCTGATGTATGTATGGCCGCATGTTTATGGTGGTCTAGTATCGTTTGGTGAATCGATTCAAGGTCTAGGTTCTGCGGGTGCAGGTATCTATGCGTTCTTTAACCGTTTGCTAATCCCTGTTGGTCTTCATCACGCACTGAACTCAGTATTCTGGTTTGACGTTGCGGGTATTAACGACATTCCTAACTTCTTAGGTGGTGCAAAATCTATCGCTGAGGGTACAGGTATCCCAGGCGTAACGGGTATGTACCAAGCAGGCTTCTTCCCTATTATGATGTTTGGTCTACCTGGTGCGGCATTGGCTATTTACCACACATCTACAGCGAAGAATAAAGAAAAAGTTGCTTCTATCATGATTGCAGCTGGTTTTGCTTCATTCTTTACCGGTGTAACTGAACCTCTAGAATTCTCGTTCATGTTCCTTGCTCCTGCACTATATGTATTGCATGCAGCATTGACGGGTCTATCAGTATTCATTGCTGCTTCAATGCAGTGGATTGCGGGTTTCGGTTTCTCTGCAGGCCTTGTGGATATGGTATTGTCATCACGTAACCCACTGGCGGTTAATTGGTACATGCTAATAGTTCAAGGTATTGTGTTCTTTGCTCTCTACTATGTGATTTTCCGTACCGTTATTTTGAAATTTGGCCTTAAAACACCAGGTCGCGAAGATGACGACAGCGATAGCAAAGTATCAGGCGCGAAAGAGTCTTCTGAGCTCGCTAAACAATACCTTAAAGCTCTAGGCGGTCACAGCAACCTATCTAACATCGATGCTTGTATCACTCGCTTACGTTTATCTGTCAATGACATGAGTATTATCGACGAGAAAACATTAAAAGCATTGGGTGCCATGGGTGTGGTGAAACTGGGTACTAATAACCTACAAGTTATCTTAGGCCCTCTTGCTGAAATCGTTGCTGGTGAGATGAAGTCTATCAATGCAAACGAAGATCTTTCTAGCGTGAAACTTCCTTAGTCTTAATCGCAACGGATGATTAGGTTATTTTAAAGCCTCTGCTTTATGCAGAGGTTTTTCTTATTCATCAAATGAGCGCTATTCAAATTTAAGGCTGCCCACAACGGTAGCTTTTGCCTATTTCTTACGCCCTTTGCCTGAAATTTTGCTTAGCCTAGCCAGACAAAAGGCAATGTCTTGAAATAATCGCAGGAAATGCCCACTTTTTATTGTGCAAGAGCGGATAATTGTGGATCATTAGCGACAAACTTTCTGTTTCTGCAAGCATTACGCTCTTACATACAGAAAAATCTTCTGACGATACTAAATAATTTTGAGGTGCTATAGATGAGTGAAGCTGAGGCTCGTCCATCGAATTTTATTCGCCAAATCATTGATAAAGATTTAGCGGATGGCAAACACACAAGTGTGCATACTCGTTTTCCGCCCGAGCCAAATGGTTACCTGCACATCGGTCATGCTAAATCTATCTGCTTAAACTTTGGTATTGCTCAGGACTATCAGGGACAGTGTAATTTACGTTTTGACGATACAAACCCTGAAAAAGAAGATATGGAGTACGTTGAGTCAATCAAAGCCGACGTGAAATGGCTCGGCTTCCAATGGTCTGGTGATGTTTGTTATTCGTCAGATTATTTTGACAAACTATACCAATACGCGGTTGAGTTGATCCAAAAAGGTCTGGCTTATGTTGAAGAGCTCAGTCCAGAAGAGATCCGTGAATATCGAGGTACATTGACCCAAGCAGGTAAGCCAAGTCCGTACCGCGATCGCAGCATTGAAGAAAACCTAGCGCTATTTGAGAAAATGCGCGCTGGTGGTTTCGAAGAAGGCAACGCGTGTTTACGTGCCAAGATTGACATGGCGTCATCCTTCATGGTGATGCGCGATCCTGTGCTTTACCGTGTTCGTTTCGCTGAGCATCACCAAACGGGTAACAAATGGTGCATTTATCCAATGTACGATTTTACCCACTGTATCTCGGATGCCTTGGAAGGGATCACTCATTCAATTTGTACGCTAGAGTTTCAAGATAACCGCCGTCTGTACGATTGGGTGTTGGAAAATATCACGATTGATTGTCGACCACATCAGTATGAGTTTAGCCGTTTAAACCTTGAATACACGGTAATGTCTAAGCGTAAACTAAACCAGCTGGTTACGGAAAAATTAGTGGATGGTTGGGATGACCCACGTATGCCGACGATTTCAGGTTTACGCCGCCGTGGATTCACACCAGCATCGATTCGTGAGTTTTGCAAACGCATCGGTGTGACAAAACAGGAAAATATGATCGAATTCAGTTCGTTAGAGTCTTGTATCCGTGAAGACTTAAACGAACATGCGCCTCGCGCCATGGCGGTTCTTGACCCTGTAAAAGTGGTGATAGAAAACTTTGAGGCGGGTAAAGTCGAGACATTAACGCTGGCAAATCATCCAAACAATCCTGAAATGGGCGAGCGTGAAGTTCCATTCACTCGCGAATTGTGGATTGAACGTGAAGATTTCCGTGAAGAAGGCAACAAGAAATACAAACGTTTAGTGCTAGGCAAAGAAGTTCGCTTACGCGGCGCTTACGTAATAAAAGCAGAGCGCATTGAAAAAGATGCACAAGGCAATATTACGACAATATTCTGCACTTACGATGTGGATACTCTGGGTAAAAACCCGGCTGATGGACGCAAAGTAAAAGGTGTTATTCATTGGGTATCAGCCGATAAAGCCTTGCCAGCTGAAATTCGTTTGTACGATCGCCTATTTACCGTTCCCAACCCGGCGGCGGCTGACAACTTTGCTGAAACCATTAACCCAGATTCATTGGTTAAAATTAATGGTTTTGTAGAGCCTAGTTTGGTGGCGGCACACGCGGAGCAAGGTTATCAGTTTGAGCGCATGGGTTATTTCTGTGCTGACTCGAAAGATTCTAAACCAGAGGCGTTGGTTTTTAACCGCACAGTGGGTCTACGTGACACTTGGGCAAAAATAGACGCAGAGTAAGCTTAAGTACTATTTAAAAAGGTCAGCCAATGCTGGCCTTTCTTTTTATTATGGTACTGTTTTTGTCTGAGCAAGCTCACTTAGCGGGGAAAAATGTGTGAGATTCCTGCGATTATCGTAGTCGTGACACATTTTTTACCTTGCGTCCTATAGTTTTGCTAGCGTTATCCGATATATTAAACAGATCATCGTATTTATTTATTCCAAGCACATAGCTGAGCCTTATATGCGTCAAATTTTTCAGCGTCTACTGTTGCCGATAGCAATGGTTGCCGTGACTCAGACTTCTATCGTTAGTGCCGAGAGCATTCGCCTGGTTGGGCCGAATGGTGAGATCCAGTCTTCTCCTCAATTTTCAGAAAATCTCACTCAAACTCGTAATCTTCAGCAGGCTAATAGCCAACCATCGACGTTTTTTGGGCCAACCTTAGACAGCGACACTTTGTGGTCTATTGCCACTCGACTACGCCCATCGAATAACGTCACTGTACAACAAACCCTGCTGGCCATTTATCGGCTAAACCCTCAGGCGTTCGAAAATCAAAATATTCACAGTTTGATCCCGGGTAGCAACTTACGTGTTCCATCATTGGCACAGGTAAATAGTGCGCCCACCCAAGAAGCGGTCAATATCATGGCCGCGCATCAAGCCAAATTGAATGCTAATACGGCGCAGCCAACAGCGCCTGTTACTGCTGCTTCTACAGCTTTGCCTGAAAAAACAATTGCCTCTACTGTCGCTCAACCAGTTGTTGAAAAGACGAAGAGTGAACCTGTGCTAAAAGATATTGGCACACAAGTTGCGAAATCTGATACTGAATTACTGGCGCTTGAGGAGAAAAATCATAAGTTACGTTTGATGCTGGCAGATGTTCAATCTGAAGTCGATGCACTCAAAGGAGAACTCGGTGACGAAAACCGCATTCGCTCTGAAGTTGAAAAGCTACTTGATGAAGAACGTAGAAAAGCACTAGAGGCGCAAAAGCTTGCACCAAGTGCACTTGATCAACTGCTTTCCAACTCTTGGTTGGTCGCCGCTCTCGCCCTTATTCCTGGTCTGTTAATTGGTTTACTGGTTGTGATGTTGCTTGGCCGCCGATCCAAGCCAACGGAGCAGCCTGTTGTCACTCAAGGTAATCAAGAGCCCATAACGCCAATGGCTGCTGGCAGCCTTGAAGATATTGACGATGATTTAATGCTGGATGATGACTTGTTTGGTGAGTCTGATGATAGTGAGAAGTTATTTGGTGACGACATCACACTGGATGATGAAATCGATGACAATGCTGAGCAAGAATCGGACATTTTTGCCGATTTAGACGATACAGATTTAGACTTCAACCTCGAAGGTGAAGATGGCGAAGACCCATTTGCGAGTATCGGCGATGATGGTGATCTTGCTGCGGATTTAGAAGATTTGACCGCTAGCAGTAACGGCATCAGTGTTGGTGCTGACGAAAAAGCTGTCGGTCTCGATGAGATGGCGCGAGCTTTAGACGAAGCGTTATTAGATGAAGATGATAGCGAAACAGAATTTGATTTATCCGATGATGATGATTCCATCTCTGAAGACGACATTGACGCGTTATTGGCTGGAGATGAGAAAGCTGAAGATCTCGGAAGCGATACTTTAGATCAATCGCTACTTGACGATTTGTTTGCCGCCAATAGTGATGACGATCATCATGATAGTTTTGACTTTGATTCATTATTGGATGAGTCCGAAGATGATTTCAACTTGGATTCAGAAGAGCCCGAGCTAGCAAAAACCGGCGGTAACTTCGATTTAAAAGAAGCAGAGCTAGCGTCGGATAGTGAACTTGATGATCTATTCGCAACGATTGAAGCGCAATCTGACCTCACCTCAATAGAAACTGATTCCTCCACTGAAACAGCGCTGCTGGATGAATTATTAGAAGAGCAAGATGAAGACGTCCTAGCAATTGATAGTGACAGTGTCGAACTGCTCGATGAGCTACTCGGTGATGATGAAGAGAGCGAGACAGACTTATCGGAAAGCACCGACTTACTTGAAGAACTTGTGCAGCCCGATAAAGACATCGCTTCGAGCGAAGAAGATATTGATGATGTTGACTTCACTGGTGATCAAACTCTGTATGAGTTATTGGGTGAAGAAACTACGGAATCCGACATTGAAACCGAGCTGGATGAGAATAGTACAGAGCTATTGGACGAACTATTTACTGACAATGGTTCTGAATCACTTGAGTTTGAAAAGGCAGACCAAGAGCAAGAAGGTGCTGAAGATAAGGATAGTCTCGCTGAAGAAGATGGTACGGCATTATTTGAAGAGTTGCTGGAAATCGAGCAGCATGCTCAGAATATCGAAGAGACCGAACAGCAAAATAGCGAGTTTTTGGATAATGAAAACGATAGCGTTGAAGATTCCGAGTTTAACAGCGACATCTTCATTGACGATCTGCTAAGTGCCGCTCCTGAAAAAGATCCTCTACTGGATGATGAACAGATGGGAGTGGTTGATGGCGACATCGATGAAGAATTTATCGACGACTCATTTGATTTTAACCCAGAAATTGAAGGGGCAAGTTATCCGGATCTGAAGCCGAATGAGGAGCAACCTCTAAGCAGCTCGACATCCCCGGAAAAAATAGAACCCGCACAGGTTAGCAAACCAGAAGTCAGCCCTAACGAATTTGGAGTTCCACAAGATGAAGACTGGGACATTGGTGAGCTAGAAGAGGAAGAACCAAGCCAAGCTGATGTTGAGCCGCTTCAAACCAATTCAGCAGAATCATCGGCAAAGGACCATGTTGAGGAGCTCCACGATGACAAGTTAGTGGAGTTAGAAGAAGAAGATCTCCTTGCTTCCTTTAATGAGCCATCGCTAGAAGAACAGTCACAGAGCGAGCTTTCCGAAGTCCAACTGCCAGAGCAGTCAGAAGAAGACGCGCTGGCGGATGCGATAGCTGAGCCTCAAGAGGCGGCGTCAGAGCCTCTTGCTCAAGAAAGTTTTGAAGCGATTGATGAGCAAGCCTTACCTGAATTCGGTGAAGAAGATGCACTTGCTTCAATTAACGAGCCTCCTCTAGAAGAAGAAAAGGAAGACGAGAGCGACCTTACGGATCTTGAGCTGCCAGAGTACACAGAAGAAGACGCGCTGGCGGATGCGATAGCCGAGCCTCAAGAAGCGGCGTCAGAGCCTGTTGCTCAAGAAAGTTTTGAAGCGATTGATGAGCAGGCCTTACCTGAATTTAGTGAAGAAGATGCACTTGCTTCAATTAACGAGCCTCCTATAGAAGAAAAGGAAGACGAGCGCGAACTTACGGATCTTGAGCTGCCAGAATACACAGAACAAGACGCGCTGGCGGATGCGATAGCCGAGCCTCAAGAGGCGGCGTCAGAGCCTGTTGCTCAAGAAAGTTTTGAAGCGATTGACGAGCAATCCTTACCTGAATTCAGTGAAGAAGATGCACTTGCTTCAATTAACGAGCCTCCTCTAGAAGAAGAAAAGGAAGACGAGAGCGACCTTACGGATCTTGAGCTTCCAGAGTACACAGAAGAAGACGCGCTGGCGGATGCGATAGCTGAGCCTCAAAAAGCGGCGTCAGAGCCTGTTGCTCAAGAAAGTTTTGAAGCGATTGACGAGCAATCCTTACCTGAATTCGGTGAAGAAGATGCACTTGCTTCAATTAACGAACCAGCACTAGAAACAGATCAACAGCCGCTTTTAGAAGATGATGACGCAGACCAATTGCAGAGTGTTTCAAAACAGGAGTTCGATGAGAAAGCCTTAAAAGATTGGCTAGATGAGGAAAGTGTATCTTCTGCGCCATTCTCTTTTGATCGACCATTAGATGCTCGTACCATTGATAGTGCTGGTATGAATATTGATGCAATGTTAGAGGTAGGCGGTGAAGATTGGAACGGTTTTAATTTAACGCCAGATCAACAAGCTTCCATCCCAGATGACGTGCCTGAAGAAGAGCTTGCCGTTTGGAATGATGAGATTCAAACCGACGAGCCTCAAATTCTTGATGAAAACTGGGGAATTCAAGATGAACTCGATGATTTTGAAGCCCAAAAGAGCCAGTACATGACCATCGATGAGCTAATGGCTCAAGTTGAGGGTGAAGAGGGGATTAGCCCTGAAGATGAAGAACTCAAGTTAGATGTTGGTTTAAGTGAATTTCCGGATGTGATTGGTGACATTGGTGATATCGATGTAGACAATAACTCTGAGGCGGCGGGTAAGCTTGACCTCGCCAAAATTTACATCGAGATGAACGATGATAAAGGGGCGATAAAACTGTTAGAGGAAGCCATTGTTGATGGTAGTGATGATATTCGACGAGAAGCGAAATCCTTGATTGACAGCATTAATCGCCGAGCTTAAAAACAAACGAGGCCGTGAATATACGGCCTCGTTGTTATTGAATAGCCTTTTCTGACTTGCAGATGACCTGAACTTCACATTGAAAGTTGTCGGGGTAGATGGCTTGTCGATTAGAATTTTTTTTTGATTGCGATTATACTGCCCGACCCATTTTCAAAGAGAATCAGATAATGAGAATCGCTTTAGGTATTGAGTACAATGGTTCTCAATACTATGGTTGGCAGCGACAACGTGACGTTAAAAGTGTCCAAGAAGAATTAGAAAAAGCACTCACAGTTGTGGCGAACCATCCGGTTGAAGTATTGTGTGCGGGGCGCACCGATGCCGGGGTTCACGGCACAGGGCAGGTGATACATTTTGATACTACGGCTTGCCGAAAAATGGTCGCTTGGACAATGGGTGTCAATGCTCATTTACCAAAAGATATCGCTGTTCGTTGGGCAACTGAGGTTTCAAGCGATTTTCACGCTCGCTTTTCGGCTACAGCACGCCGTTATCGCTACATCATTTATAATCATGCTTATCGCCCTGGCATATTATCTTCAGGTGTCAGTCATTATCATGGCGATTTAGACGTTGAGAAAATGCAGCAAGCAGGGCAGCTTTTATTGGGCGAAAATGATTTCACCTCTTTTCGCGCTGTGCATTGTCAATCGAATAGTCCTTGGCGAAACGTCATGCATTTGAATGTGACTCGGCATGGCAGCTATGTCGTCATCGACATTAAAGCAAATGCTTTTGTCCATCATATGGTGCGAAATATTACCGGTAGCCTCATCGTTGTCGGCCGTGGTGAGCAGCCTCCAGAATGGATAAAATGGCTGCTTGAAGCCAAAGATAGAAAACTGGCGGGTGCAACAGCCAAAGCGGAAGGATTATATTTGGTTGCTGTTGATTATCCAGAAGAATTTTCTTTACCAAAAGAGTCGCTTGGGCCGCTATTTTTAGCTGATAATTTGAACTAATAACGCGTAAAGTGTCCAAAACAGAGTCGTGACGTGTGTGGAAATGGCAGCCAGAAAATAGGTACAACCAGTTTTTTGTCTACACTAAGCATTTTATATGTTTTAATCCTCACGCATAAATCCCAAATTTGTATCTTTCGCAATCACGCGAGAGAGTTAAGAGTAAAGGTCTTCCATGAGTTGGCTTGAAAAGATTTTAGAAAAAAGCAATATCGTAACTTCGCGTAAAGCATCCATCCCTGAAGGGGTTTGGACTAAATGTACTTCTTGTGAGCAAGTGTTATATCACGCTGAGCTTGAGCGTAATTTGGAAGTGTGCCCTAAATGTGATCATCACATGCGCATGAAAGCTCGTCGCCGCTTAGAGACTTTTCTTGATGAACAGAATCGTGTCGAGATTGGTGACGAGTTAGAGCCGCAAGATAAACTCAAGTTTAAAGACTCAAAACGTTATAAAGAACGCCTTTCAGCCGCTCAAAAAAGCAGTGGCGAGAAAGACGCTCTTGTGGTGATGCAAGGCGAACTATTGGGTATGCCTTTGGTTGCTTGTGCTTTTGAGTTTTCTTTCATGGGTGGTTCAATGGGGTCTGTAGTTGGTGCTCGTTTCGTACGAGCTGTTGATGCCGCTATAGAAAACAACTGTGGTTTGGTTTGCTTTTCTGCCAGTGGCGGCGCGCGTATGCAAGAAGCGTTAATGTCATTGATGCAGATGGCAAAAACCAGTGCGGCGCTTGAACGTTTATCAAGCAAAGGCTTACCTTATATCTCAGTGATGACGGACCCTACCATGGGTGGTGTATCGGCAAGCTTAGCGATGCTTGGTGACATCAATATTGGTGAACCTAAAGCACTGATTGGTTTTGCAGGTCGTCGAGTTATCGAACAAACGGTACGTGAAGATCTACCTGAAGGTTTCCAACGCAGCGAATTCCTGATTGAGCATGGTGCGATTGATATGATTGTCGATCGCCGTGAAATGCGTCAACGCGTGGGGGGACTGATCGCTAAATTGACCAATCACAGCTCACCATTGGTCGTTTCTGTTGACGATTCACCGACTGAACCTGATTACGCTGTACCAGAAGCGCACGAAAAAGGGTAAAGTAGGCACTAACACACTAACTGCTTAATGGTTATAAACGTTAGATGACTCAAAACCTTATCCCACAAGCCACATCCTCTCTTGCGATGTGGCTTGATTATTTAGCGAATATTCATACCTCCGCTATCGACCTTGGCTTGGATCGTGTTCAAGCTGT
The DNA here is from genome assembly GCF_001989995.2 of Vibrio anguillarum. Lineage (GTDB taxonomy): Bacteria > Pseudomonadota > Gammaproteobacteria > Enterobacterales > Vibrionaceae > Vibrio > Vibrio anguillarum. Next base: position 40,291 of record NZ_JAHGUP010000031.1, on the reverse strand, counting down.
GGCTCAAAAAGCGAATCTTATTAAACCTGCACCTACCGTAATTACCGTGGCTGGAACGAATGGCAAAGGCTCGACCTGTGCATTAATGGAAGCCATTTTATTGGATGCAGGTTATCGCGTGGGCGTTTATAGCTCACCTCATCTTATCCGTTATAACGAACGCGTGCGTATTAATGCGCTTGAGCTCAGCGATGAGCTGCATACGCAAGCCTTCGCTTTTGTTGAAGCGCAACGGGGTGACATCAGTTTAAGCCTATTTGAGTTCGGTACATTGGCGGCGCTGCGTTTATTTCAAACGCAAGCGGTGGATGTCATTTTATTGGAAGTTGGGCTAGGTGGCCGACTTGATGCGACCAATATCGTGGATCACGATGTTTCTGTGATCACCAGCTTGGCGATTGATCACGTGGATTGGCTCGGCGATGACATCAATGTTATTGGCTATGAGAAAGCGGGGATTTATCGCGCAGGTAAACCCGCTATTTGCGGCCAGCCTAAGCCACCACCAACGGTTGCAGCGCATGCCGATGATATTGGTGCGGAGATGTACCAAGTCGGTATTCAGTTTTCCTATGAACTGGCCTCTGAAACAACGTGGAATTGGCGAAGTGGTCCATTTGAGTTATCTGATTTACCGCTCCCTCGCTTGCCCTTGCCTAATGCGGCTACGGCATTAATGGCACTCGGCTGCTCCGGTTTGGCTGTGAGTGATGTCAATATCGTCAATGGGCTTAGCAACGCAACACTTGCTGGGCGGATGCAAAAAATCAGTGATAGCCCAGAAATCATTCTTGATGTTGCACATAATCCCCATTCGGCCGAATATTTGGTGGCGCAGCTCAAACAGCGTTACGCACACAAAAAGGTCCATGTGGTGATTGGCATGCTGCATGATAAAGATGTGAAGGCCACGCTTCATCAACTGAAATCAATCGCTAACGTTTGGTATCCTGCTTCATTAAGTGGCCCTAGAGCCGCGCAAGCGAATGAACTGTGTCAGTACCTTGAGCCTGGCGTTAAACCGTTTGCTAGCCCAGTCAGCGCTTTTGAAGCCGCGATGACACAAGCCGATAGCAATGATGTCATTATCGTGGTTGGGTCGTTTCATACTGTGGGTGAAGTATTAGAGCACTGGCAGAACAAAGGAGTATAAATGGCAAGTAAGTTTCAGAGCCGCTTGGTAGGAACAATTATATTGGTGGCGATAGGGGTGATAGTGTTGCCTGATGTATTGGATGGCAAAAAGACCCACTACAAAGAAGATATTGCCAGCATTCCAATTAAGCCTGAATTAGACAGCGACGTAGAGAAGTTTGAAATTCTCGACCCCGTTGAAGATCAAGTCGCGTTGCCCGATTCGCCTGTTGAAGTGATCGCACAAACTAACCAGAGCGATGCAGCAACGCAGAGCAAGCCACTCACTGTGAAAGTGAAAGAAACAGCGGAAAGAAATGATTACCAAGATAGTGCTTGGCTCATTCAGTTGATGGCATTAAAGAATGCCGAAAACGCAAAAACCGTGGTTAAAGATCTGCAAAAACGGGGTTATCAAGCTCATACTAAGCAAGAAAATGGCTTCACTCGGATCATTATTGGTCCAGATGTTTCCAAAACCAAGCTTGAGCGTCAACTCTTAGAACTGGAAAAAATTACCGGTGCAAAAGGTCAATTGCTCAAATTTAAACCACTAAACCCATAAGAAAACGTTTGCGTCGCGTTTTTTTCTGTTAAAATGCGCGCCAACTTAAGATGTAGAACTCATGAATTGGTTAGATATTGTCATTTTAAGTGTGATCGGCCTATCGGCATTGATCAGTTTAGTCCGTGGCTTTGCTAAAGAAGCGTTGTCATTAGTGATATGGTTCGGTGCATTTTTTATTGCCAGCCAATACTACGCAAAACTTGCTGTGTATTTTTCAAATATCAAAGATGACATGTTTCGTAATGGCGCGGCCATCGCAGCACTGTTTGTTGCAACACTCATTGTCGGAGCGATCATTAACTATGTGATTGCTCAATTGGTACAAAAAACGGGCCTATCTGGAACTGATCGGGTACTGGGCATTGTTTTTGGAGCATTGCGTGGTGTGTTGATTGTTTCAGCTGCCTTGTTTTTTATGGATGCGTTTACCGCATTTCCAAATTCAGAGTGGTGGAAGAGCTCGCAATTGGTACCGGAATTTAGCCGTATCATTGCGCCGTTCTTTGAACACTTACAAGCAACATCAAGTTTTCTCTCTGGCGCGATTTAGCGCCAGTTACTGTCGCAAATCGAGGATCAGGACATGTGTGGTATTGTTGGAATCGTGGGTACAACGCTGGTAAACCAGTCAATTTATGACGCGTTAACGGTATTGCAGCATCGTGGCCAAGATGCCGCTGGTATTTGTACCATAGAAAGCAATCGTTTCCGTCTGCGTAAGGCGAACGGTTTAGTGAAAGATGTCTTTGAAGCAAAACACATGCAGCGTCTTCAAGGAACGGTGGGTATTGGACATGTGCGTTATCCTACTGCGGGTAGTTCGAGTGCCTCAGAAGCTCAACCTTTCTACGTTAACTCCCCGTTCGGTATCACGCTTGCTCATAACGGCAACCTCACCAATGCCAACGAAGTACGCCAGAAGTTGTTTGAAAAAGATCGTCGCCATATCAATACCACTTCAGATTCCGAAGTGCTGCTTAACGTCTTGGCGCATGAAATTGATACAGTCAGAGGCAATGTAACCGCAGAAGATGTGTTTCGTGCTGTCGCCAATGTACATCGCACCATTCGCGGTGCTTATGCTGTTGTCGCGATGATCATTGGGCATGGGATGATCGCGTTTCGTGACCCGCATGGTATTCGTCCTATCTGCTTAGGTAAACGTGAAGTCGATGGCCGTACCGAATACATGGCCGCTTCGGAGTCGGTGGCGCTAGATGCTGTCGGCTTTGATTTTGTGCGTGACCTTGCCCCCGGGGAAGCGGTGTATGCGACCTTTGATGGCCAGCTATTTACTAAACAATGTGCCGATAATCCAACACTTAACCCATGCATTTTTGAATTTGTCTACTTCGCCCGCCCAGATTCGTTTATCGACAAAATTTCGGTTTACAGCGCGCGCGTAGAAATGGGTAAAAAGTTGGGTGAGCGCATCAAGAACGAATTTGCTGACTTAGATATTGATGTCGTGATCCCCATTCCTGAGACTTCGTGCGATATCGCATTGCAAATTGCACAAGCGATTGATATTCCATATCGCCAAGGTTTTGTCAAAAACCGCTACGTTGGCCGCACATTTATTATGCCGGGCCAGCAACAGCGTAAAAAATCGGTGCGACGTAAACTCAATGCGATTCGTTCTGAATTTAAGGGCAAAAACGTGTTGCTAGTGGATGACTCGATAGTGCGTGGAACTACGTCAGAGCAAATTATTGAGATGGCTCGTGATTCTGGTGCAAATAAGGTGTACATGGTGTCAGCCGCGCCTGAGATCCGTTTCCCTAACGTCTATGGCATTGATATGCCAAGTGCTAACGAGTTGATTGCTCATGGTCGAGATGCCGATGAAATTGCGCAGCGAATTGGTGCCGATGCTCTGATTTTCCAAAATCTGGAAGATTTAGTGGATGCCGTCGGTATGGGTAACCGCGATATTGCAAAATTTGAAGCGTCGGTATTTAACGGCGAATACGTCACGGGCGATATTGATCAGCAGTATCTTGATTTTCTTGAATCGATGCGCAGCGACGATGCAAAAACGGTTCGAGAAATCCAGCAAGATCTCGCCAACCTAGAGATTCATAACGAAGGCGCGTAATCGAGCGCATCTCCCGAAATAGGCTGCAAAGAAAAAGGCTTCCATCTAGGAAGCCTTTTTTGTGCTCGTTAACAGGGTTTGACTAAAGGATCATTGCCGCAATCCAGCCAAACACAATCAGTGGAATATTATAATGGATGAAGGTTGGGACCACCGTTTCCCAAATATGTTCGTGTTGGCCATCCGCATTTAGGCCTGACGTTGGCCCCAAGGTGGAATCTGACGCTGGAGAGCCAGCATCGCCTAACGCAGCAGCGGTACCCACTAGCGCAATGGTCGCCATAGGCGAAAAGCCAAAGGCGAGGGCAAGGGGCACGTAAATGGTTGCGATGATTGGAATCGTTGAGAAGGATGAACCAATGCCCATAGTGACCAACAAACCGACGATCAGCATTAATAAAGCAGATAACGCTTTGTTGTCGCCAATGCTTACTGATAAGGCTTCGACGAGCGACTCAACTCCACCGGTGGCTTTCATCACGGCGGCAAATCCGGCCGCTGAAATCATAATAAAGCCAATCATTGCCATCATATGTACACCTTTGGTGAATACATCGTGCGTCTCTTTCCATGCAATCACACCACCAAAAGTGAAGACCATAAAACCAGCCAGTGCGCCGATGATCATCGAACCTGTGGACAGTTGCACGGCAAGTGCCGTGATAATACCGAGCGCGGCAATCAAAATATGCTTTTTGTTGATCGCTTTTGGTTCGGTATTAATGACAGTATGTTCCGTCTCTTGATACTGGCGAGGTTTACGATAGGTAAAGAAAATGGCGACCAGTAAGCCAAAAATCATCCCAGCGGCGGGTAGCAGCATGGCTATCGGCACTTGGCTTGCCGTCACGTTTTCAAGGCCATTATCGCGTAAATTCTTGAGTAAGATGTTATTGAGGAAAATCCCACCAAAGCCGACAGGCAAGACCATATAGGGCGTGATAAGGCCAAAAGTGAGCACGCAAGCAATCAGCCTGCGGTCAAGCTTCAGCTTGGCAAAGACGCCCAATAGCGGTGGAATTAAAATCGGAATAAAGGCGATATGGACAGGAATGATATTTTGCGATGACATGGTAACTAGAACCAGCGCGACCAGAACCGCATACTTCAAACCTGTGGTGGCCGCACCATGCTCTTTGCCATGGATACGCTTAATCACGTTTTGCGCCAGTAAGTCAGTAATACCAGATTTAGAAATCGCGACGGCAAAGGTGCCTAGCATCGCATAACTTAGTGCGATGGTTGCACCACCACCTAAGCCACTTTCAAATGCAGAAACAGCGTCATTTAAACTCATCCCTGCAACTAAACCACCGACGATCGCACTAAATGTCAGTGCGACGACGACATTGACCCGCATCAGCGCAAGAAGCAGCATGATGCATACAGAAATTACTACAGGATTCATATATTTCTCGGTTAGTTGTGTTTACTTGTTATTGTTTTCTGAAGGTTCAACAAGTGGCCATCCGCCAAGGGCCTTCCATTTGTTGACGATACCGCAAAAAAGTTCGGCTGTTTTTTGCGTATCGTATAGCGCTGAATGCGCTTCTCTATTGTCAAATTCCATCCCAGCGGATTTGCACGCTTTGGCCAAAACGGTTTGCCCATAGGCTAAACCACTTAGCGCAGCGGTATCAAAAGTCGCAAAAGGGTGGAAAGGGACTCGTTTTAGCTTGCAGCGTTCACTGGCTGCCATCACGAAATTCAAGTCAAAGGTAGCATTGTGCGCCACCATGATCGCGCGGCTACAGTCATTGTCGCGTTGCTCTTTTCGGACTAGCTTATAAATTTCTCTGAGTGCTTCGGCTTCGCTGACAGCACCGCGTAATGGGCTAAATGGGTCACGAATGCCATTAAACTCAAGCGCCTCTTTTTCAAGGTTGGCACCTTCAAAAGGCTCAACATGAAAGTGAATCGTCGATGCTGGGTGCAGATCACCTTGTTCATCCATACGCAACGTAATCGCGCAGATTTCTAATAGTGCATCGGTCTTTGCATTGAAACCGGCTGTTTCGACGTCGATGACGACGGGAAAATAACCGCGGAAACGCTTTTTCAGTGTCAATGCTTCATTTACTTCAGTCATGCTAGCTCTTGGTTGTGTGACAGGGCTGGCATTATTACAGATTCTTTCTACGATAAAAACCAAACACGTTAATAAATGCAGGTTTCACTATGCGTTGGATAGTGTGGTGATGTGGCTAGATTTTTGCATTAACTTAGTCAATAGAAAGCGAAGCGGCAATTTTCCGCCATCGTTGTAGTATCGCTCGGAGAATAAAATCGTTATGAATAAATGGGTTACTGCCACTATTGTGATGACCAGCATACTGACATCCTTTGCCCCTATGGCGATGGATAAGCGTTATGTGGCAACACCACAGCAGTCTACGTGGCAGATGGTGACGAATACCCCTTTAGAGTGCCGTTTGGTCCATCCGATCCCCAATTACGGTGACGCTGAATTCTCTTCACGTGCGAATAAGAAGATTAACCTCGATTTCGAACTCAAAATGCGTCGTCCAATGGGCGAAACTCGCAATGTAAGTTTAGTGTCATTACCACCGAGTTGGCGTCCGGGTGAGAGTGCAGACCGTATTACCAATTTGCAATTCTTCAAACAGTTCGATGGTTACATCGGTGGTCAAACCGCTTGGAGCCTACTCAGTGAATTGGAAAAAGGACGCTATCCAACCTTTAGCTACCAAGATTGGCAAAGCCGAGATCAGCGCATTGAAGTGGCTCTCTCGTCGGTTCTTTTTCAAGAGAAGTACAACGTGTTTAGCGATTGTGTGAGCAATTTGCTGACGTACAGTTTTGAAGATATCTCATTTACGATTCTGCATTACGACCGCGATAATGTACAACTCAATAAAGCTTCGCAAAAACGGCTTGCGCAAATTGCTGACTATATTCGCTATAACCAAGATATTGATTTGGTGTTGGTTTCTACCTATACCGACTCTGTTGATAGTCGAGGAGTGAGCCAGGATCTTTCTGAGCGTAGGGCTGAGGTATTAAGAGATTACTTTAAATCACTGGGGTTACCTGAGGATCGTATCCAAGTGCAAGGCTATGGTAAACGCAGGCCGATTGCCGACAATGCATCACCCATTGGCAAAGATAAAAACCGTCGTGTGGTTATTTCACTGGGTCGAACAATTATCTAATAACGTTAGAGTAAAAAAGCAGCCCATTTCAAAGGCTGCTTTTTGTGATGTTATCCGGGAAACCTTACGCATCTAGTTTATATAACTAGCCGATGCCGCAAAGAGGCTTATCCTTCTAAACCTGCTGATGCTTGTTTGTTTTGGATAAGTTCAATCATGTAACCATCAGGATCTTTCACAAAAGCGATATGTGTGGTGCCACCTTTTACTGGGCCAGCTTCACGGGTCACATTACCTCCAGCCGCTTTAATCGCGTCACAGGTGGTATACACATCTTCAACACCAATGGCGATGTGGCCAAAAGCATTACCTAGGTCATAGCTTGTGGTGCCCCAGTTATAGGTCAGTTCGATCACCGCACCCTGAGATTCATCGCCATAACCCAGAAATGCCAATGTGTATTTGTATTCTGTATTTTCATTAGTACGAAGCAGTTGCATACCCATGACCTTGGTGTAAAACGCGATCGATTTTTCTAAATCGCCTACGCGTAGCATGGTGTGCAAAATACGACTATTTGACATGTTGAGCTCCTAACTTTCTGATGAAATATCTATCTCCACCCGACCACTGTGGCGATGATGTTGGCTTACGTTCACCCACTCCAATCACAGAGTTTATCTATGTTCAAAGGAATTCGTTTACTTACTGCCTACTTGCAGAGTTGAGTCTTTTGGGGATCTGGTTAAATTTTATAGGTCAGTTTTATCAGAGAATTCGCAAAGATCTTCAATGATACAACTGCCACAACGCGGCTTTCTTGCGACACAGGTGTAGCGACCATGTAAGATCAACCAATGATGAACATCAACTTTGAATTCTTTAGGGACGACTTTGAGCAGCTTTTGTTCCACTTCATCAACGTTTTTACCCACCGCAAACTTGGTTCTATTTGAAACACGGAAAATATGCGTGTCAACGGCGATGGTTGGCCACCCGAAAGCGGTGTTCAATACCACATTGGCCGTTTTTCTGCCAACGCCGGGCAGCGATTCTAATGCTTCACGGCTCTCTGGCACTTCTCCTGCGTATTGATCCAATAATATACGGCAAGTTTTGATGACGTTTTCTGCTTTGGAATTGAATAAACCAATGGTTTTGATGTATTGCTTTAGCCCATCAACGCCAAGATCAAAGATGGCTTGTGGCGTATTAGCAATAGGGTAAAGTTTGTCAGTGGCCTTATTAACGCTGACGTCAGTCGCTTGAGCGGAAAGCAGTACTGAGATCAGTAACTCAAACGGTGTGCTCCATTTAAGCTCGGTTTCTGGCTTCGGGTTATTGGCCCGTAAGCGCTCGAGGATCTCGACTCGTTTGACATTATTCATCGTTTGGAAAACTTCCTTATGATTTCGCTAAGCGTTAGTGACGCGTGCTCGTTCTATGACGGGCTTTTGTTCTTTAGGTTGGCGAGCAGCCAGATTTTTATCGATGATATTTTTAGCTGCAATCAAAAAGCCAACACCAATAAACGCTCCAGGCGGCAAGAGCGCAAGCAAGAAGCTGTTGTCAAAATGGAAGACCTCAATGCGTAAAATGGTTGCCCAATGACCCAGTAATAAATCAGCACCATCAAACAGTGTGCCATTGCCAATTACTTCACGCAGTGCGCCCAAAATGACCAGAATAGTGGTCATTCCCATGCCCATCCAAAATCCATCTTGTGCTGAAGGCAACACTGCATTTTTTGAGGCAAATGCTTCGGCGCGACCGATGATGATACAGTTGGTCACAATCAGAGGAATGAAGATCCCTAGCGATAGGTACAGGCCGTAAGCGTAGGCATTCATTAACAGTTGTACGCAAGTTACTAGTGCGGCGATGATCATCACAAACACAGGGATACGAACTTCTTTGGGGACATAATCTCGTACTAATGAGATGGTGACATTTGAACAGACGAGAACCAGCAATGTCGCAACGCCTAAACCTAGCGCATTCGTGACAGTGGAAGAAACCGCTAGTAAAGGGCACAGTCCAAGTTGTTGAACGAGCGCAGGGTTGTTGCTCCACATCCCATTTTTAATCAGTGTCTTATGATCACTCATTGCTGGCTCCTTTACAGTCAAAAGGTTGTGCTAATAGTGCTTCTCGATGTTGATTCACAAACTGAGCGGTATTTTTCACCGCTTTGACGACGGCTCGCGGAGTAATCGTCGCTCCAGTAAACTGATCAAATTGTCCCCCATCTTTGCGCACTTTCCAAGTCTCGATATTTTGCTCAGTGACTTGCTTGCCAGTAAAGCTCAATATCCAATCAGTGACGCGTAAATCTATTTTGTCACCTAACCCCGGTGTTTCTTGATGAGACAGAACGCGAGTCCCTGTGATGGTGCCATCGTGCTTGATGCCAATAATTACCTTGATCGCGCCGTTATAGCCATCAGGTGCGATGGCTTCAATAGCCAGTCCACTCGGTTCACCGTTTTGTGTGGCAATATAAGCGTGCATAGGTTGGTCTGTACCAAGTGCAGGATCAGTCACCAGTGTACAGGATTTGTACAGTTCGTTGTCGTGCAAACTGTGCGGGATCACTTGGTTTAAAATCGATTGCAGTTGAATCTGCTCTTGCTTGGTTATTTGATCTTTTGTTAGGTATTGGGTCAACGCTACAACACCTGTTGAAGCACAGGCAAAGATAGCGAGAATCAAACCGTTATTGCGAATGGCGGTTAACATAGCGCTCCTTAATGCCCGTAGGTTCGAGGTTTAGTGTAGTAATCAATCAGTGGGACACACATGTTGGCAAGTAATACAGCGAAGGCTACCCCGTCAGGGAAGCCTCCCCAACTGCGGATAATGAAAATCATCATGCCAATAAATGCGCCGTAAATTAAGCGACCTTTGACGGTTGTGGAAGCGGTGACTGGATCGGTTGCGATGAAAAAAGCGCCGAGCATAGTCGCGCCCGAGAGCAAATGAAACAAGGGTGAGGCGGTTGCTCCCGGTTCAATAAGCGCAGTGAAAGCACTTGCCATTACTAAACCACACAGCACCGCAATCGGGATATGCCAGTTGATCACACGTAGTTTGATCAATAATAAGCCGCCAGCTAAATAGGCAAGGTTAACCCATTCCCAGCCAAGCCCAGCTAACCCACTAAATTGAGGCTGGCTCATCGCTTCATGCAGAGTCTCACCGTTATGTAATCCGGTTTTTACGGCGTCCAATGGGGTGGCCATAGTGACACCATCGATACCTGTTCGGATTTGTTGTAGTGATAAACCTTCTACGTTGAAGCCACTGAAAATAAGTGAAAATGCATCACTAAACGAGATTGGATCCGGGGCTAATTCCGTTGGAGCAATCCAACTGGTCATCTGCACAGGGAAAGAGATAAGCAAAACCACATAAGCAATCATGGCGGGGTTGAATGGGTTTTGTCCTAGTCCGCCGTATAAGTGTTTTGCAATAATGATGGCAAAAATAAGGCCAATAAAGATAACCCACCAAGGGGACATCGGAGGAATGGCAATGGCCAGAAGCCAAGCGGTGACCACGGCGCTGTAATCTTTGATTGCCAACAGTGGTGAGCGCTTACGCAGTAGCATAACGGCAGATTCAAAAGCCAAAGCGATGATGATAGCGAGCATTAGTTGAATGAGAGTACCCCAACCAAAGAAGTAGCTCTGCGCGATAAGCCCCGGTAAGGCGCACAAGGCGACCCACTTCATCAGCTCTGATGTGCTGCGTTTGCTGTGTGCATGGGGGGAGCTGGCAATAAAAAAGGCCACTAATTATTCTCCTCAGAATTATGATTGTTTTTCGCTTGTGCCGTTTGCTGCTCTGCCTTGCGCGCTTTGGCGCGTGCAATGGCGGCAGCGACTGCCGCTTTTTTGGCATCCTCAGGTTGAGCAGGTGCAGGTTCAAGTGTTGGCTGAGGTTCACTCGACGCCGTTTGCTGCTCTGCCTTGCGCGCTTTGGCGCGGGCAATGGCAGCAGCGACTGCCGCTTTTTTTGCATCCTCAGGTTGAGTAGGTGCAGGTTCAAGCGTTGGCTGAGGTTCACTTGGCGCCGTTTGCTGCTCTGCCTTGCGTGCTTTGGCGCGGGCAATGGCGGCAGCGACTGCCGCTTTTTTTGCATCCTCAGGTTGAGCAGGTGCAGGTTCAAGTGTTGGCTGAGGTTCACTCGGCACCGTTTGCTGTTCTGCTTTGCGCGCTTTCGCGCGAGCAATGGCGGCAGCGACTGCCGCTTTTTTATCATCACCAGTTTCTGCTGGTGGCGCATCAGCACTGGTTTGCTGCGCTTTTTTCTCGCGAGCTTGACGTTTGCGCTCTTCGCGCAATTTAACCATTTCAGCGTTATCTGGCTCGACTTGACCTGCTTGCCGTGCTTCGGCTTGCTTGGCTTTAGCGCGAGCAATAGCCGCAGCAACGGCGGGTTTTACGGTGCTTGGGTTGTTTTCTGTTTGTGCTTTTTGCGCTTGAACGCGAGCAATGGCCGCTGCAATCGCATCGTCGCCGCCTGTGTGTTTCATCTCTTGACGACGTTCATCGGCTGCTTTTTTGAAACGATTCTCGCGATCGGCTTTATCGCGTTCTAAACGTGCTTTTTTCTCTTCGAAACGTACTCTGGCACGTTCAGCGGCTTCTGATTCTTGTTGGCGAGTTTTTATCTCGGCCTTGGCTTGACGATAGTATTGCACCAATGGAATTTCACTGGGGCAAACATAAGCACAAGCCCCGCACTCAATGCAATCTTTGAGGTTCAGTTCTTCACACTTATCATATTCTTCCGCTTTCGCGTGCCAGAACAGTTGCTGAGGTAATAAGGAGGCCGGGCAGGCTTCCGCGCACTGACCACAGCGAATGCAGGCCATTTCATGTTGTGAAGAGGCAATCTCTTTACGAGTGGGTGCCAGAATGCAGTTGGTGGTTTTGGTGATCGGAACTTGCGAATGAGGCAGGGTGAACCCCATCATCGGGCCGCCCATGATAAGACGCGGTAATTTTTTATCTGCCTTATAGCCAAATTGTTCGAGTAAATATTGTACGGGTGTGCCTAATAAAACCCAGACATTCCGGGGCTGTTTAAACGTATTGCCCGTTAAGGTGACTACGCGGTTAATCAGGGGTTCGCCATCCATGACGGCGCGTTTAATCGCGTAGATAGAGCCAACATTTTGTACCATCAAGCCAATATCGGCTGGAATTTTACCCGCAGGCACTTCTTGGTTGGTCAGCAATTTAATTAACTGCTTTTCACCACCTGAAGGGTATTTGGTTGGGATCACGCGGATCACGATGTCTTTATGTATTGCGGCGGCTTCTAACGCTTGAATTGCTTCAGGTTTGTTATCTTCAATACCGATGATGGTTAATTTGGGCTTAAGAATGTGCTCTACAATACTGATCCCATCGATGATCTCTGCGGCATGGTGCTGCATGAGTACATCATCGGCCGTGATGTAAGGTTCACATTCGGCGGCGTTGATGATCAAAATATCAGTGCGAGCGAGGCCTGATTGCATTTTTTTTGCAGTAGGAAAACCGGCGCCGCCCAACCCAGAGATGCCAGCTTGACGAATGATTTCAATCAATTGCTCTGGGGAGTGTTGTCGATAATCAGCCAGTGGTGCGCACACTGCCCACTCATCTTGTTGATCAGGCGTGATGACAATACACATTTCACTTAACCCAGAAGGGTGCGCCGTGGTGCGCGGTTCAATGGCGGTAATGATGCCAGAGGTTGAAGCGTGTACAGGCAACATGAAGGTTGAGGTGTATTGTGTCAGTGGTTGGCCTTTGAGTACTTTATCGCCAACGCTGACCAGTAAATCACCGGCTCGGCCAATATGCTGTTTGAGTGGCAATACAATTTCTTGCGGTATACCGGCATGAGTCAGTGCCGTTTTATTTGATTGCTGTTTATTTTCTGGCGGGTGAATGCCTCCTGGGAAGTTCCAGAGAGTGCCAGCTTTGATTTGTTCTATTAATGACAACATACCAATCCTTAATTCACGCTTTTCTGCGCACGTGAGGCAGAGTCGGTAACATCAACAACAGGAATCGCGTTCATTTGCCACTTCCAAGTATCGGTCGTAGTTTCTACCGGGATCATTTCAATACAGTCCGTTGGACAGGGAGCAACACACAGATCACAGCCAGTACATTCTGACTTGATCACGGTATGCAGAGCCTTAGTTCCACCAACAATGGCATCTACGGGACAAGCTTGAATGCATTTTGTACAACCGATGCACATATCTTCATGAATGAAGGCAACGGTTTTGACCTTATTATCAAGATCATGCGCAGACTCTTCGGCTTCAACGCCCATTAAGTCAGCCAATTTTTCAATGGTTGCTTGGCCGCCGGGCGGGCATTTGTTGATTTTATCGCCATTGGCAATGGCTTGTGCATAAGGGCGACAGCCCGGATAGCCACATTGACCGCATTGTGTCTGAGGTAAAATCGCATCAATCTGATCGACGATAGGATCGGCTTCTACTTTAAAGCGAATAGAGGCAAAACCTAAGATAGCGCCAAACACAGCGGCCAATGCGACAAGTGCAAGAATAGCGATGAGTATTGTGCTCATATTACAACTTCACCAATCCTGTAAAACCCATGAAGGCGAGTGACATAAGACCTGCGGTTATCATAGCAATTGATGCGCCTTTGAAGGGCGTTGGTACGTCGGCTACGCCGATGCGTTCGCGCATGGAAGCAAACAGAATCAATACCAATGAGAACCCAACCGCGGCCCCAAAACCATAAATAATGGATTGAATGAAGTTATGATTTTCGTTGATGTTGAGAAGCGCAACCCCAAGTACCGCACAGTTGGTGGTGATAAGAGGAAGGAAAATCCCGAGCAGGCGATATAACGTTGGGCTGGTTTTGTGTACCACCATTTCGGTGAATTGAACCACCACGGCGATCACTAAAATAAAGCTCATGGTGCGTAAGTACTCAATACCTAATGGTTTAAGGACATAGCTTTCTACTAAATACGCACACACTGACGCTAGAGTTAGCACGAAAGTCGTCGCTAACCCCATCCCTATTGCTGTTTCTAGTTTTTTTGATACGCCCATGAAAGGACATAGCCCTAGAAACTTTACCAGTACAAAGTTATTGACCAGTACAGTGCCGATTAATAACAAAAAATATTCGGTCATAGTTATATAAGTCTTAAGTTCCGATCTGGTGATTATCGTGCTTTGCCAAGCGAATAACAACCAAGGAAAGATAAGGTTTTATACCTTTGACGGAATTTTGTACGCTGCTGCGCCAGTATTAGGTTGATATGGGGCGTTATAAAGCAGTGTCAGCCGGCTATTTTTTATGCGTCGAAAAATGGGCTTGACTTAAATAACACCAAGTCAGTACATACTCACTGTCAGGCCAGTGGTAACCAACGCTGATTGTGCATGACGGGTTTAAAAAAGGATGAAGATCAGTGTGAATCTGAAAAATGAGTCGTTTGGCGTGTTTGTCAACATGGATCAGTTCTACCACGTGAAAATCAAGAACCTGTTCAACCCATGGATAAATGGCTTTATAAATCGATTCCTTCGCGGAAAAAATCAACGTAATAAAGCTCGCTAATTGGGCAAAGTGATGAGCAAAAATGTGCTCTGCGGGTGTCATTACTTGCTGGCGAATATCACTGAGCCATTCATCTCGTATGAGTTGTTCAATATCGATACCAAGAGCGGCACACGCTTGAGTCTGGTGAGTGGCGGCTGCGATAGCGTAGCCATGGCAATGGGATATTGAGCCTACGATATTTTGCGGCCAAACCGCTTGGTTCCCCTTGCCAATCTCTAACGTTAGCGACTGTGATTGATCCAGTTTGGTTAGGCAGTGTTTTGCACACATCCTGCCAGCTAAAAATTCACAATGGCGTTTTAGCACGGCTTGGTTTAAAGAAGAGGGTAGGGAGATCCCTTGCTCTTCAAGTTTATTTTTGTATTCAGGTAGATACTTCACTTCAAGCTGGTGGTATTGGATGAAAGATGGCCAGTTTGGAATGATGAGCATGCCTATTTTACCTATCGAGTGAGTGAACTTGTTCGATGCGTCGCCTGCGTGGTGACGTTTATCTAAGATTGAGTGAAAAATCACTCCCCCAGTCAAAAACAAAGTGTTGATGTCTAGGAGAGTGAGTCAGAGTTATTAACTAGAACTGGTAATCAGCGACTATGCCAAAGGTGCGTGGACCGCCGACTTCGTAGAGATCACTTTTCTGGCGAATCACGTACTCTTCATCAGTGACGTTTTTCACGTAAGCGCGAATCGTCAAATCGTTGAGAGTGTAACCTGCATTCAGATTGAACACGGTGTAATCGCCTGCCGTTTTACTCTCTGTGTTGGCTAAATCGGTATAGTAATCGGAAACGTGGTTAACACGAGCACCAAAAAATAGACCAGAATCTAAGTGTTGCGTAAAGCCCGCACCTGCAGACAGTTTAGGAGCGTAACTGAACTCATTGCCTGAGAGATTGGTAGAGGTACCTTTTGGTCCTTCGCTGATGTCCGTTTTAAGAAGACCGACAAACGCAAACAGGTCGAGCCCAGAATCAAACCAGTAAGAGGCTTCAACTTCCGTACCGTAAGTTTTCCCTTTCGGTATATTGGTGATATAGGTGTCGAAGCGTTTTCCGCTGTCACCAGAGACCGAAGTTTGATAATTTTTGTAGTCGTTGTAGAACAGGTTAGCGGTCAGATCCAGCTTGTCATCCAGGAAGCTTGAACGAGAACTTAGCTCGTAGCTCCAGACTTTTTCTTGTTCAAAAACAAAAACTTCTTCTTTGTACTCGTTATAGCCTAATCCACCAGCATTGTAGCCTTTACGGGCCGTAAGACCGAGAGTTGAGTGATCTGAGACATCAAGTAATAGACCAATCTTAGGCAATAGGATGCCGTCATCTTCATCGGCTTTAAAATCGAGTGGTAGGGTAGCGTGATCGAAATCTCGCTTCAGTTCATCTCTTTCATAACGTGCACCTAATAATAGCTGCCAGCGATTATCCAAACGAATTCTTGAATCAAAGTAGATTGAGTTGGTTAAAACTTCATCTTTACGTTTTAATGAGTCTGTTTCGGTGTATTGATCTTTGAAGAAGCTGGCTAGGCCTAGAATCGCATTGTACTTTTCATCAAGTGATTGATATGTAAGCTTTGCTTCTGCGGTGTAGTTATCTTCATCCACATCACCATACCAATTAGTATCAGGATAAGCTTTGAACTTGGTGGTGTAGTTACGATGGGCGACTAAAATATCCGTTGTCAGTTCATCATTAATCACATAATTGACGTCTAGGTTGATATTCCAGCTTTTGGTTTCTTGGCGACGCGTGCCACTTTTGCTATGCAGTTCAAGTGTGCCCGGCTTGGTAACGAAGTTGGTATATTGCCCCTCTTCATTACGGCTACCAACCGTTAGCTTGGCTGTTAGCTTGTCATTTCCTTGGGGTTTCCACAATAATTTACCACGGACATTATAGGATTCGAGCTCGGAAGGATCCCAAGGGTACTGATCGCCGTTAGGCAGAGAGTAATCGATAGGGGTATTGCCTTTGGTACCTTCGGCGGCAAGACGAAACGCTAAAGTATCTTCAACCAGAGGTGCCGACACGACCCCTGCGAGATGATATTTACTGTCTTCATTTTCATAACCAGCGCGAACTTTACCCTCACGGTGGAACGTTGGATCCTTAGTTTTGATCACAACCGCACCGGCAATACTATTGCGGCCTTGGTTGGTGGATTGTGGCCCTTTATAGACTTCCACTTGTTCTGTATCCCACAGTCCAGCTTTGCCAAACGCTTCTCCAGACCAAGATTCAGACACGCCGTCTACCGTTGTATTGACGCGCGGTGTTGCGCCTGTCATGAAGGTCAGAAAACCTTCGCCAGGGCCACGTCCATCGACCCCACGAATGTGTGGAATGCCCGAAGGTGCATTGAGTACGTTTGGTACGCGGTCGAGCAGATCGTAATAATCTCGGCTTTCACCATCATCCACTTCATCGGTGAATAGGGTGAGCGAACTGGTGTTTTCGGCCAGTGTTCCTCCCAATTTCTCACCCACCACAACCACAGTATCTTGCTTTTTCTGTGGCTCTTTTTTTTCGAGCTGTTCCGCGACAACATTTGCGCTAGTACTCACGCAGAGGATGCCAATCAGTGTGGCGAGTTGAGTCTTATTGATATTTCTGACTGCCTTACCGTTATTCATATCCATGGGCTTCATGACCTAAAAGTTCCTTAATAGAAAAAATGATGTTGCTGCAACCATTATCGAATCAACTGTTGCTGGTTGTAATGTTAATGATAATTGTTATTATTTGCAATATCATCAATGCAGTTTTATGCTACTTAGCTTCTATGTTTCAAAAATACTAGGCTTGATATGGGGTGGTTTTAGTGATGGCTGTTAATCAGGAGAGCTTACAAGAGAGGGCTGAGCTCAATGAGGTATTGGCCCGTTTTATTCAAGAGGGCGGCTCTATTGGTGACGAGCCTTGGTGGGCACATGTGCAATCGTTCGGCATGCCTTATGTGATTGAAATAAATGGTGAATATGCAAAGTTGCTTTTTTTATGGCGTGAGCCGAAGCAGAGTGTGGCCGCAAATAAAGCGATCTACGTTGATATTAATGGTGTCACCGATCATCACAGTTTTTCGATGGCGAAGTTTACTCATATCGATAATACCGATGTGTGGTTTTATATCGATAGCGTCAAACAGAGTTGGCGAGGAGGGTACTCTTTTATTCCTGTCCCAGAAGCGTTAGTGCAGCCGAGTTACCAAGGTTCATATGATGCAATGCGCCACCAACATCGGCAATGGCTACGTTCCATTTTTCCACTGAGTTGCGCTGATCCACTGGCTCAAAATGATTTGACAAAATGCGAGTGGGGGCGCGCGAAAACACCTTGTCATATGCCTAAAGCGCTTACGCAAACAGAGTGGCTCGGTTTCGATTCAGCGCAAGGTCAGTGCTTCAAAAGTGCTGATTCGACCTTTACTTGGCGCAGCACTTTGCTCGGTACATCGCGCGAGATTTGGCTTTATTCGACCGCGCAAAGACCCACTACTGAGCCGTTACCTTTGGTATTGATGCTCGATGGCCGTTTTTGGTCTCAATCGATGCCGGTTTATGAGGCTCTTTCACAGGCGACCCACAGTGGAAAGCTTCCAGCGGCGCTCTATGTGTTGATTGATGAAATTAGCGCTCAACAACGCAGTGATGATCTCAGTTGTAATCCGCTGTTTTGGCAATCCGTGATGGAGGAGTTACTCCCCTCGATTAACGAGCGCGTCAGAGTAACCCGCGATGCAGACCAAACGGTGATCGTAGGCCAGAGTTTAGGAGGCTTAGCGGCAATGTACGCAGCATTACACTGGCCGCAGCGATTCGGTTCTGTGGTTTGTCAATCGGGTTCATTTTGGTGGCCCGATTTCTCGATCGTTAAACCCCCCAGTGAATATTGTCCACCGAAAAGCGACTCGCGATTAAGCAAAATGAGCCAAGAGGTACATCAAGGTTTAGGTGCCAATTCACGTCTTGCGCTTTTCCTCGAAGTGGGCAGTGGCGAAGACATCATGATCGATTTAAGTCGAGATCTATACCAACAGTTGGCTTCACAACAGCATCGGATTCAATTTCGTCTGTTTGACGGCGGTCATGATCGACTCTGTTGGCGCGGCGGGATCATCGATGGCTTGTCATATGTTTTAGAACCTTATCTTTAATTTTCAGCGGTAGAGAGAAATATGTCAGAAAAATACACCAACCCTTTTGATGAATCTAAGCATCAATTTTTAGTGCTGATCAATTCGCATAATCAATACAGTTTATGGCCAGAATTCAAAGCCATTCCCGCTGGTTGGCAAGCCATCCTTGGACCGAGGTCAAAACAAGAGTGTTGCAACTACATCGAAGCTCAGTGGTTAGATATTCGAGCTTAAACCAAACGAGTTTTGACTCCTGCAATAGCGGCGCTGTTCATTCATGCTTGTTAAGCGGGGTAACAAAAAGGGACATAGGCAATGACTTTTGTTAGGAATAAAGAGATGCACAACTCATCAGTGCAAGAGGATCAGTGGCCTCTTATCGGCACACAGCAAGGTATTTGGTTTGCCGAGCAGATGATGCCCAATCCAGAGCAATTTAATGTTGCCCACTACGTGGTGATTCAAGGTCAAATCGATATTGAGTTATTTTCAAACGCGGTAGCCATCGGCTTGCAAGGCGTTGATTCCCTTCACTGCCATTATCTAGAGAGCGATGGCAGCGTGAGGCAGCAGTTTTATCCAGCGGATGAAGAAGGGCAGTGGCTTGAAATCCTCGACTTTTCACAAGCCGCCTTACCAGAAGAGTCGGCTCGGGAGTGGATGAAGCACGATCTTGCGCAGCGGTTGGACATTTCATCAAGAAAGAGACGTTTCCGACACTGTTTAATTGATGTTGGTTCAAGCAATGCACCGCAATGGTTTTGGTATCAACGTTACCATCATATTGATGTGGATGGGTTCAGTGTGAATGCCATCAGTCAATACATCTGCCAACTTTATAACCATTGGCGGATTGGCGCTGCGAAACCTCAAGAGTTCAGCGCTTTTAGTAATGTAATTCAAGAATATCAGCAATTTTTAGACTCAGCAGCGCGCCAGCAGGCGTACGACTTTTGGCAAACGCAAGCGGATCATTTACCCAATGTTATTTCGCTCACCACAGGTAGCGCAGCCAATACATCATCGAGCACGATCACTCACACCGTGCCATTAATCGGTGGAGAGTGGTTAACTTGCTATAGTCCACAGTTGTTACCCGCCGAGCTTGCGATGGCGATGGTATTTGCTTATCTCCATTTACATTCTGGGCAAGAGCAAGTGTGTGTTGGTGTCCCCTTTATGCGCCGAATGGGCAATGCCGCCACTTGTGCCGCTGGTGCGGTAGTGAATGTACTGCCGGTGGCGCTGTCACTTCATCCACAAATGAGCATTATTGATGTGGCGCGAGAGATGAATAAAACCATCCGCCAAGTTCGTCGCCATCAAATGTATGGCGCTGAGCAGATCCAACGTGATTTGGGATTAGTAGGCCAGCCGCTCTATGGCCCGATACTCAACTTTAAACCCTTTGAAGCTACATTGAGTTTATCTGGCGTAGAGACTGAGACACATATCCTCTCGGCAGGTCCGATTGATGAGATTGAATTTTCGCCAGTGCTCGATGGTCAGACACTGAGTGTTAATATCACGGCCAACAGCACCAAATATAGCCAAGAGTCATTAGAACTTCATGCCGCTCGTTTCGTTGCGATGGTAGAGCAGATTGCCAACCATCCAACACAGCCACTTGATTTGGTAGAGTTAATCCCGCCGAGCGAGAAGCAGCAGATTGCTTTGTGGTCGGTGGGGCCACAACATGAACATGAAACAGAGCAAACCGTGCTGGATGTGTGGCAGCAGACAGTTGAGAGCAAGCCAAACGAAGATGCCTTGGTGTTTAAACAGCAGCGTTGGACATTTGATGCCTTCAATCACCTCATTGAAACTCGAGCGGATCAACTGATTACCGCGGGCTTGCGCCAAGGTGATATTGCAGGTGTCGCGTTACGACGTGGGCCTGAAAGCGTCGTGACTATGCTAGCGATTTTGCGAGCGGGTGCGATTTACCTGCCTATCGATCTTGATTATCCCATAGAACGTATTGAATCGATTGTTGAACAAGCACGTCCTTGGTGCTTAGTTGTGGAGGAGGATGAGCAAAACATGGCTTATTCATCGATAAGCTACGTCCCTAGGTTTATTGCTCTTCCTGAATTGGCTCGCATTCACACTGCGCCACAACCCAAACCGACGATCAGTCACAGCGACGTGGCTTATATCATCTTTACTTCAGGTTCGACTGGTCACCCGAAAGGGGTCATGAACACACATGGAGCGCTGTTGAATTTACTGCGCTCTCATCAAGGTTCGATTTTTTCTGCGGCTATCAGAAAACTGGCGACACGTCGTCAGTTACCAGAACAAGCTATTACTGTTCGTGCAGCGCATACGACGTCATTCTCCTTCGATGCTTCTTGGGAGCAAGTACTCTGGATGTTGTCTGGCCATACTATGTATTTGTATGACGATGAACAACGGAAAGACGCCTACGAACTGGTTCAGTGTGTTGCTGAAGATAATATCGATGCTCTTGATTTACCGCCTTTACTGTTTGATCAAATGCTCGATAGTGGATTAATGACGAGTGCTCACGTGCCGACGTTAGTTTTGATTGGTAGTGAAGCCATACCACAAAAGCTTTGGTCACGTGTGAGTGAGTTTCCCGAACTGCTGGTGGAAAACTTTTATGGACCAACAGAATTTACGGTTGATGCGATCAGCGCTTCGCTTGATGCAGATGCATCGCCTGTCATTGGTCGACCGATTGCCGGAGCTTGTGTTTACGTGCTTGATGAAAATTTAGAGCCTGTCGCTATTGGTGAGGTGGGTGAGCTTTATTTATCGGGTGCGGGGTTAGCAAAGGGCTACCTCAACCAGCCAAGTATGACAGCAGAACGTTTTGTGGCGAACCCCTTTGCGTATGGCAAGATAATGTACCGCACTGGTGATTTGGTGAAGTGGCGAGACAATGGGCTACTTGATTTTGTTGGCCGGTGTGATCACCAAATCAAAATTCGCGGTTTTCGTATTGAATTGGGCGATGTAGAAAGCGCTATTAATGCGATTGATGGTGTTAATACGACGGTAGTCGTGGCAGAGCCTGTTGGCGATACTCATCGTTTATTGGCTTACTGTACTTTGGAAAAAGGGGCTCAGGGTGAGTCAGTTCAACCCACGTTCACAGAGCAAAGACTGCAAAGTCTTATCGCACAGGCGCTGCCTGACTATATGCAGCCAACCAATGTGATGATCTTGGATGCTTTCTCTTTGAATGTGAATGGGAAAATCGATAGAAAAGCGCTCCCTAAGTACTCGGCAGGCATGCGTAGCGAACGCGTGGCCCCAATAACCCAACCAGAGCAGTTGTTATGTGATGCGATCACCGAGCTACTCGGTGTCAGTGACGTAGGAATGTCAGATGACTTCTTTAACCTAGGCGGGGACAGTATTTCGGCAATGAGTCTTGGGACGCGATTGCGAACGGCGGGCTATGATCTACGACCCAAAGCTATTTTTGCAGCCCGTCAACTGGGTATGATGGCGGGCCAAATGGTGCCACTACAGCAACAACAGCGCGAGAAACAAGAAGGCATTATTCGGCCTCTACCTATGTGGCAATGGTTTGAGGAGACATTTTCTAATACAACCAGTTATGTGCAAAGTGTGCTTGTTGAGGTGGAAAGCGAAACCCAATTAGCGCACTTGCAAGCCAGTTTAGTGCAACTGGTCGCCAACCATTCCGTATGTCGCTTGGTCCAAAAAGAACAGCAATACCATATTGAGGCGCTGCAAAATCTTGATGTAAAAAACTGGGTTGAATCGGTTTCGGTTGAGAGGCTAGATGGCCCCGTATTGGACAGTCTGTTTAGCCAGCGCAGTCAGTCGATGTCAATATCATCGGGTCAGCTATTACGCTTGGTGATGATAACGGAGCGCAGTGGGCGTAAAAATCTCATGATCCTTGCTCACCATTTCCTTATCGATGGTGTCTCTTGGCGAATATTGCTTCCGCAGTTGCAGGCATTAACTCAAGCACAAGTCACAGGTGAAGTGGCGGTGATTTCTGAGGAGGTTACTGGTATCCATTGTTGGTCAAAAGCGCTGTATCAACATTTAGCGGTCGCTGCTGCGCAAATGCCATTTTGGCGAGCGCAGGCACAGCGTGCTGTTGCTCCCATCAAGGATCCTGTCGATAAAATACGCATGACGCATTGGCGTACGCCACTCTCTCATGCCGTTACGCAGCCGTTATTGGAATTACCCACACACCAGACGAATCTAGATATTGAAGAGATGCTATTAGCCGCGATCACGGGGGTGATCGCAAGACTTTATGGGTGTGACGAGATTAAAGTGAACGTCGAATCTCATGGCCGTGAAGAGTGTAAAGAGGGGATCGATCTCAACCAAACCCTAGGGTGGTTTACCACCGAATATCCGTTGATCATTAGCGTGCCAAAGCAGGGTGATTACCGCGAGCGATTACGTGAAGTGAAGCAAAGTAAGCGCAGTGTGAAAGATAAAGGGCTAGGTTATATGGTGCTGCGCTATCTTGATAATCCGTATCGAGATGAGTTACGCACGTTGGCGAATACACGCCAACCGTCATTGCTGTTTAATTACCTTGGCCGTTTCCAAAGCAGCGATGGTCAGTGGTCACCACAGCAATATAGTGGGCAGTTTGCCGATACATTTGCCGTCACCTTAAACAGTGAACGGGCATTGCAGCATCCCTTAGAGCTAAATATTTTCGTCGAAGAATCGGCAACGCCGCGATTGGTGCTCAACTGGTCTTGGAATGCTCATCTGTTCAGCCAACAGGAAATGGTGTCGCTGAGCCAACAGATTGAAAGTGAGCTGCTCAAAATACAGCAAGCGCTACAAGTTAGCGATAGTGCTGAGTTTGACCTCTCTGTACCTGCTGACTATACCGAGCCGGGAATCACACTGCGACAAGCGAGCCTATTGCAACACCACTATGGCAAGTTAGCGGATGTACTGCCAGCATTGCCTTTGCAAGAAGGATTGCTGTTCCAATCTCAATTAGGAGATAAAAATAGCAGTTATAACTCCACCACGCGTCTTACTTTCCAAGGTCAACTGTCTGAACATCGCGTGAGCGAAGCGCTTAATGCGGTGATTAGGCGTCATCCGCAGTTGCTCGCTCGATTTGATAGTTCGATATTGGGGCGCACTGTACAGGTGATGACGCAGGTTAACCCAAGCTGGCCACTGACACGTTATGACATAACAAATATGAGTGGTGATGAGCAAAGCGCGTTGATTGATCAGTTAGAGAAGCAAGAGCTAAGCCGCCAGTTTGGCCTTAACGATCCTACCCACAGCCTGTTGCAGGCCCAGTTGATTTTTCATGGTGATCAGCAAAGCACACTGCTCCTTTCAGCACATCATCTGGTGGTCGATGGCTGGTCAACGCCGATTTTATTGAATGATTTTCTTAGTGCATACGCCCAAGGGGTCTCGAACTTACCTCCGGTAACCGTCGGTTATGCTCACGTTGTGAGCCAGCTAACGCAGCGCGATAAAACTGTTGCGACCGAGCTTTGGCGCAAAGTATTAGCTGATGTTCAGCCGTGTATGGCTTTTGATGATATTCCACTTAGCGAGGAAGTTAACGAGCATCAGTTATGGCTATCAAAGCATAAAACGGATCAGTTAAATCAGTGTTTACGACATCATGGCTTAACCATGAGCACCTTAATGCAAGGCCTTTGGGCGAGTATCCTCGCCAGCATGACGGGCCGCGAAGAGGTGGTTTTTGGTACGCCAATCTCTGGTCGGTTCAGCCGTATTGCTGGTATTGATGAACAGATAGGGTTATTCAGTAATACCGTGCCTGTCCGTGTGACACTGCAACCTCACCTTAGTTTGAGTGAACAATTAAAAGCGCACCAAGCGATCCAAATCCAATTACTGGAGCACGACGAACTTGGCTTGGGTGAGATCCAGCAACTGGTGGGTGGAAAAACACTCTTTGATACCTTGCTGGTGGTCGAAAACTATCCAGATCATAGCCGTTGGTACCAGCAAGATTTTAGCGGCGCGAAATTAATGGCTATCCACAATCGTGGCTATACCCATTATCCATTAACTATTCTCGTCTTACCGGGAGAGCAACTGCATATCCTGTTTGAATATCGAGACCGAGTCGGCGTAGCAAAACAGATCGTACAACGATTTGAGCAAATGCTGGATGAGTTTATGGTTTCGAGTGATAAGCCTTTCGCTGAATGGGATCTGCGGTTAAGTGGCGAAATTGAATTGCAGCAACGCGTCAACCAGACCAAAACCGCCGTTGAACGCATGACACTGCGTGATTTGATGATCACGCAGCAACAACGTTCTCCACATCAGTTGGCTTTAATTGATAGTGAGCACCGTTTTACCTATCAAGCACTGGCTGAGCAGGTGGCCGCCATTGCCGATTTGCTGCTTCAGCAAGGTGTTAAGGCCGGGGATATTGTTGCTGTTGCCTTGCCACGCAGCGCAACCTTGAGCTTGGCGATCTACAGTATTATCGAATGTGGTGCGGCTTATTTACCGTTGGATGTTGGCTATCCGGATGAGCGCTTGGCCTACATGATCAATGATGCTAAGCCTGCACTGATCATCACTTGCTCTTCATTCACCTCACGTTTTGAAGGTTTAGCGGCGCTATTGTTGTTGGATAAGTTACCAGCCCCCGTGCGCGCAGAAGAGCGGCAGAACCGCGCAGATGGGCTTACCCCCTCAAATGCGGCCTACTTGCTTTACACTTCGGGTTCAACGGGTAACCCCAAAGGGGTGTTGGTTTCTCATCAAGCGATTGTCAACCGATTGAAGTGGATGCAGCACCAATATCCCTTGAGCTCTGATGATGTGGTATTGCAAAAAACGCCGTGCAGTTTTGATGTCTCCGTGTGGGAGTTTTTCTGGCCCTTACTGGAAGGGGCGAGCTTAGTGATGGCTCCGGCTGAAGCGCATAAAGACCCTGAATGGTTATTGCAAATAATTGACGATTATCACGTGACCACGATGCACTTTGTACCTTCAATGCTGGCAGCTTTCATGGCCTCAATTGAAGCAACTCACCCAACGGGTTTCACCGTAGCACCAAGCCTCAAGCAAGTATTTTGCTCAGGTGAAGCGCTTGCGAAAGAGCTCTGCCATCAGTACGCACGTAGAATTAATGCACCGCTGCATAACTTGTACGGCCCGACGGAAGCGGCGGTTGACGTGACTTACTATCCAGCTTACGGCGAGGCATTAAACGCAAGCGTTGGCCGTAGTGCACCGATTGGTTTACCGGTATGGAACACCCAAGTTTATGTGCTCGATAGCTTTTTAAGAGCGGTGCCAATCGGTGTGCCGGGCGAGCTCTATCTTGCTGGCGAGCAATTAGCCATCGGTTACTTTAATCGCAGTGCGTTAACGGCGGATCGGTTTATCGCCAATCCATTTACTTGTGGCGAGCGAATGTACCGCACTGGTGATGTCGTACGTTGGTTAGCGTGTGGCTCGATTGAGTATTTAGGACGCAGTGATGATCAGATAAAAATTCGCGGGCAGCGTGTGGAACTGGGTGAAATTGAAAGCGCATTACAGGCACTTCCTGCGGTAAAACAAGCGGTGGTCTGTGCTCAGACGCTCTCTACTCATTCAGGTATGTTAGGCGCTGATGAACGGCAAATTATCGGTTACGTCATCGCGCATGATATGAGCGTAACGAATGGCGAGAAGCTACGCGCTGAACTTTCCGAACATTTACCAGCCCATATGGTTCCGGCGGCTATCGTGTTACTGGATCACTACCCGCTGAGCGCCAACGGTAAGCTAGATAAAAAAGCATTACCGCGGCCAAATGACGTCGCAGCACGGGTAGGGCGCAAGGCTCATCCGGGCCTTGAAACACAATTGGTGACGCTATTTGCTCAAGTATTGGCTGTCGAAACACTGTTTGCTGATGATGACTTCTTTACGCTCGGCGGGCATTCACTGCTGGCGATGAAATTAGCGGCAGATATTCGAAGAGCGCTAAACCTACCTGTCACAGTTGGTCAAATCATGGTCAATCCTACGGTGGAGAAACTGGCGAGTTTGTTGCTGGATGAAGATGCTTTTAACGACCCCACCTTAGCTGGTTTTGGCGAAGTGCTGCCTATCCGTGCCGGAAGTGGCCCAGCACTTTTTTGCGTCAACTCTGCTTCTGGCTTTGCTTGGCAATACACAGGGCTACCTAAATATCTGACAGGACATTATCCCATTTATGGTTTGCAATCACCTCGGCCCGGCGGAGCGATGGCGACCAGTGAAACGATGGAAGAAGTGTGTGATCGTTTATTACCCGTCTTAAGAGAGATACAGCCATTTGGACCTTACCATCTATTAGGCTATTCATTTGGCGGGATTGTGGCACAAAAATTGGCCGCGAAGCTTCAACAGCAGGGTGAAGAGGTGCACTTTTTAGGGTTATTGGATACCTATCCACCGGAGGGTCAGAGCTGGGATGGCCCGATGGATGAAGAAGAGCAGTACGAAATTGAGCGTGAAAAAGAGCAGTTTCTGGCCATCAATGAGCTAACCGATATTGAATTAGATGAGCAACGTTTGGCGATGTTCAATGAGATTACCGCTAACTATGAAGATGCGGTACGTCTACTTGCACAGGCACAAACGTCTGATTATCAAGGTCCGGCCCACCTTTTCGTGGCGCAACGTACGGTGCCAGATGGTTATGATATTGATGCTCATTGGCAATCTTTTGTCGGCCAGTTGATTAAACATCAGTTTGATTGTTCACATGAAGATATTTTGGCCCCAGAAAATGTACGCCAGATTGGCGAATGTTTAAATACGCTGCTGGAGTCGAAGGCTGCACTGAAAAAATAACAAAAACCACCATCGACGAAACCAATGCGTATCAAGGCTGGTTTCGTCTTAATCTTCGCGATGTTTTGAAAGCATTACATTCTGGTTTGAATAGATAATAGTATGAATATAAAGAATATATTTTTAGATTTTAGCCTACTGAAAAACAACCCACATTTCCGAATGGTCTTTATGGCCCGCATGATGTCAGTGCTTGCTCTTGGCATGATGACGGTCGCAGTGCCGATACAGATACATCAAATGACCGGTTCGACCTTGCAGGTAGGTCTTATCATGGCATTGGATGGTATCGGGATGTTTGTTGGCCTGCTGCTAGGAGGCGTATTGGCCGATAAGTACGATCGCCGTCGATTGATTTTGTTCGCACGCGCGACCTGTGGTATTGGGTTTGCTGCATTAGCATTCAATAGCATAGTCGCGCAATCCTCCTTAGCGGCTCTCTATATCCTCTCGGTGTGGGATGGTTTTTTTGGCGCTATGGGTATGACGGCCTTGATGGCTGCTTTACCGACCATTGTTGGGCGACAAAAATTACCTGAAGCTGCCGCATTGAGCATGTTAACGGTTCGATTAGGTATGGTTCTCTCACCAGCGATTGGCGGCTTACTGATCACTGTCGGTGATGTCAGTTGGAACTATATTGCGGCTTCTGTTGGAACGCTTTGTACGCTGATCCCACTGTTTAGATTACCTTCGATGAAACCGCAACATCATTCGCCAGAGAATCCATTTCAATCACTGTATGAAGGTGTTCAATTTCTATTTTCAAACAAAGTGGTTGGCTGTGTGGTGCTGTTTGGCACACTCGAAACATTAGCAACTGCGATTAGAGTGATGTTCCCTGCGTTAGCTTTAGTCTCATTTCAGGGCACCGCCGCTAACGCAGGTGTGATGTATTCGGCCATTCCGTTGGGGGCGATGTGTGGCGCACTGACTTCAGGTTGGGTAAAACAGTCGCAAAAGCCAGGAATGGTCTTAATCTACGCGACGTTAGGTTCATTTTTAGCGATTGTGGCTATGGGGCTTGTGAATAATTTTTGGTGGTTTGCTCTCATCTTAGTTGGCTATGGTTATTTGGGTTCGATCGCTTCTTTGATTCAATATTCGATCGTACAAGGACACACTCCAGATCATCTGTTAGGCCGCGTAAGTAGCTTATGGACGGCGCAAGATGTATCGGGAGACTCGATTGGAGCACTCGGTTTAGGGGCGTTGGGTAAAGTGCTAGCACCAACGATGTCGATCCTCACTTTTGGTTTGGGTGCAACGGGAATTGGTGCGTTGATGGTGATGGCATTTCGCTCATTACGCCAAGCGACTCTGTTTGATCCAGCGCTTATCGTTAGCACAAGCTCAGAACCTAACGTCTCCTCAGATGAGGTCACTTCCCAACCTGCGGCGCAAACGATGAATTAGCTATTCGTTTTGTGGTGGGCTCTTGTTGTGTTGCCGTGAGTCGAGAGCGACATGTTGCACATATAATTGAGAATTAATCTCATTAACAATTGATTTTTATGCGTAGACTGCTTTAGTATTAATGAAATGATAATTGTTACTATTTAGGTGGCGGTTGTCGACGAATACGAGCCTCTTATTTCTGAAGTCGTTATTGGCTTTAAGGCATCACGAACGAGAAAAGCTTCTTTTAACAAGGATTATATTTATGGCGATTCCCAAAATAGCCAGCTACTCCATTCCGTTGGCTGAAACATTTCCGAAAAATAAAGTTCACTGGCATGTCCAAGCGGATAGAGCGGTACTGCTCATTCACGATATGCAAAAGTACTTTATCAACTTTTTTGATCATTCTCAGGCACCCGTTCCTGAGTTATTAGCGAATATTTCAGAGCTGAAATCACTGGCTCGTCAGGCCAATATCCCCGTGGTGTACACAGCTCAACCCCCTAACCAAGACCCAGTAGAGAGAGCGCTACTGACTGATTTTTGGGGAACAGGGCTGACAAAAGATACTGAGATTGTGTCTGAGCTTTCACCTGAAGACGGGGATATCCAATACACCAAATGGCGTTATAGCGCGTTTAAGAAAACGCCGCTGTTGGAGTGGATGAAAGAGACACAGCGTGACCAGTTGATCATTGTGGGTGTCTATGCACATATAGGTATCTTATCAACGGCGTTAGATGCCTTTATGTTGGATATACAGCCTTTTGTGGTCGGTGATGCTGTGGCTGACTTCTCTTTGGAAGATCATCATCATACGTTGAAATACATCACAGAGCGTGTTGGCTGCGTGACTTCGCTTGAGGCATTAAAACCACAAATGATCCACAGTCAAGAAACCAGATTATTGAGCCTTGAACAGATGCGTCAGCAAGTGGCTGAGCTATTGGATCTCGATTTAGATGAAGTGGATGTAGATGAGAAGCTCACTTTTCTTGGCTTAGATTCTATCCGCGCGGTTACCTTATTTGAATCATGGCGCAAGATGGGCATAGAGTGCGCCTTTTCAGAGATGATTAAATATTCAACTTTAAGAGAGTGGTGGCATGTGATGGAGCCTAGTGTTGTTGCTCAGTCGTCACATCAAGTAACGGACACGCGTTCTACTGAAGAGCAACCAGTTTGAGTATACCGGACCACTAGAATAGGGAAAGAGAACGCATCGCCCAGCAAAAGCCGATATCGACGATATCGGCTTTTTTATCTTTAAGTTATTTGAGCGCCTGTATTGCCATGATTAGTGAGAGTATTGCGTTCTTAACCATTTTTTGTCGACTTTTCCCACAGGGGTTTTGGGTAATTCATCGACGAAATGGATGTGATCAGGGATCTTAAATTCTGCTAATCCTTGAGCGTGTAAAAATCGTTTGAGAGTAATGGGTTTGAGCGTTTTACCGTTATCTGGCACGACAATGGCGCAACTGCGTTCACCAAGAAACTCATCAGCAATAGCAACCAAAGCCACATCATGAACATCCTGATGTTGAAGTAGCAGGTTTTCAACCTCTTCGGCTGCGATTTTTTCACCACCACGATTGATCTGATCTTTCTCTCGTCCCGTGACGATAATATTGCCTTCAGCCGTCCTACGCACTCTGTCACCTGTGATATAGAAGCCTTGGTCGGTGAATGAGCGTTGGTTATGTTCTGGAGCTCGGTAATAACCTCGAATCGTATAAGGGCCTCTGGTCATGAGCAAGCCTTCCTCACCCACCGCAGCGGGCTCACCCTCATCGTTGATTATCATCACTTCATCATCAGCTGAGATTGGACGTCCTTGAGTAGTAACAATCACGCTGAGTGGGTCATCAAGTCGTGTGTAATTAACCAACCCTTCAGCCATTCCAAACACTTGCTGTAATTGACAGTGAAGAGTCGTCGGTAAGCGCATTGCTGCGGCTTCACTAAACTTCGCTCCGCCGACTTGTACCAGAGTGAGGCTCGCGATGTTTTCTGTAGCGGACTCGGCGTATTTCATCCACAGTAGCGCTAACGGCGGCACTAGTGCTGCGACAGTAATGTGGTGCTTCTCAATTAAACGGAAAGCGGTGTGCGGTGTGGTATCGGAAGCGAGCACGACACAACCGCCGGCATAAAAGACGCCCAGTGCACCGGGCGAGCTGAGTGGAAAGTTATGCGCAACGGGAAGAACACACAAATACCTCGTTTGTGGGCCAAACTGACAAATTTGAATGCTACCAAGTACGCTATAAGCGTAGTCATTGTGCGTACGAGGGATCAATTTGGGAGTACCGGTCGTTCCGCCGGAAAGCTGAAAAAAAGCCACTTGATCAGCAAAGACCGAATCAGTAATAGGATCGTCTTCTCTGCAGTGGTAAAGCGTATCTAATTCCTGAATTTGCTCGTGTGAGGATTGACCGCAAACAATGGTATGCAAGAGAGAAGGGCAACTACTTCGTAGTTTCTGCGCGGTTTGCTGCGCGTCAAAGCCCACGATATCGTCTGAAAAAATATAGGCTTTGGCGTGAGTATGTTGGCAAAAATAGCTCAGCTCTAGATAGCGGTGCGCTGGCAGAGCTAGAACCGGTTTAATGCCCCGCATGGTCAAGGCAAAAAAGCAGAGATAGAATTCAGCACGATTGGCCATTTGTAGTACGACATTATCACCCCGCTGCAAACCTAGGGAGCTCAAGCCAGCCGCAAGGCTTATCATTTTCTGATATAAATTTTGATAGCTGTACTGGCCGAACTCATCAATCAGTGCGATGGCGTCAGGGCTTTTTTTGACGGAATCACTGAAATAATCAAATAAGGTTCTTTGTTGCCAGTAGCCTTGTTCACGATAGCGCTGGCTGAATTGCTCAGGCCAAGGGGTAAAATCGGTCGGGTTAAGATTATTCATGACCACTCCTTAGGCGGTAAGTAATTCATCAATTTCAATACCAGCGGCTTTCAAAATGGTGCTCATTTTTGCCCCTGTTTCATCGAGTTCACTCTGCGGTGAGGATTCATTCACAATGCCAGCTCCAGCGAACACACTCATCTCGTTTTGGCTCACTTCCGCGCAGCGTATCGTGACAACCCACTCGCCATTCCCCCGAGCGTCGCACCAACCGATCATGCCAGTGAAGTAGCCGCGGTCGAAGGTTTCGATCTGCTTAATCGCTTGGTAAGCCGATAATCTTGGATAACCACACACTGCGGGTGTGGGGTGTAACTCTGCTGCAATGCGTAGCGAGTTAATCATCGGATCATCGGCTTGTCCTTCAAGCACTGTTGATAAATGCAGCATCGTTTCGGTTTCAATCACTGATGGGACCATAGGGGTAAATAAGTTATGGCAGTAGCGGCTGAGTACTTTCTCGACTTCCTCGACGACGAAGGCATGTTCATTCAGATCTTTTTGCGTATCAAGTAATGAAGCGGAGCGCTGTTGGTTTTGCACCGCATTGTTTGATTTAGGCCGCGAGCCCGCTAGGGGGTTAGAAACGATAAACCCGCCTTTCTTCGCCAACAACAACTCGGGACTGGCTCCCATTAACTTGGCGTTAGGGCCAATTTCAGTAGAAAAAGTGTAGCCATTGCGATTGATGGACAACAGATTACGCAATAAACGAGTTTGATCGATGTGTTGCGGAGTCGAGAGTTTCACTAAACGTGATAGCACCACTTTTGATAGTTCGGTGGTATTAAACAGCTCAAGTAAGGTTGTGACTCCTTGTTTGTAGTCGTTGCCTGTTGGCGGTGAAACAATGGTCGCTTTGTGGCTCTGCTGCTCCTCTTTTTCACTGGCCCGCGGGCTACCAGAAACATAGAGCTTTTCTGGAATAAAGAAACGCGTCGCCGTCTCTTCATTAAAAGGAATCGTCGCAAATAAAATAGGATTATCGTACTCATCTGTTTTTGCTGCTTCTAGCATCTTGGTTGCTTGATCCGCCAGCTCACAGAATGGGATCGCCTGATTGAACTGATGAGCAATTCCCACGCCAAGCATGGTGTTGTGAGGCGAAGCAAAAAAGAAGGGAGATTCTTTTAAGTGCTCATCCAATAGCTGATTAGCCATTTTTGAAAACCCAATAACTTCACGTTTCATCACCAAAACTCCATTAATAACGTGTTACGCCTAATTGCTTATTATTTTACAAACCACTAAAGTACGCAGATTATATATGATAATAATTATCAATAACAAATGATAATTAATGTTATTAACTGAGGGTGAGATTCGGTTATGGCTATGGTTTAGTGTGGATTTAACGGAGTAAAGTTAGGAAAATGATGAAATTAGACGAAACGGTTTTATTGACTGGAGCCGGACAGGGGATTGGTTATGCGGTATTGGAATCTTTACTGGCGAGCGGTTATCGAGTTGTAGCGACGGATAGAAATCACCACCAATTAACTCAGCAATTAGCGAGTTTGAACGAGCGCTATACCGAGCAGCTTCATTGCTATGAGCTTGATTTAC
Organism: Vibrio anguillarum; assembly: GCF_001989995.2. Lineage (GTDB taxonomy): Bacteria > Pseudomonadota > Gammaproteobacteria > Enterobacterales > Vibrionaceae > Vibrio > Vibrio anguillarum. Next base: position 6,909 of record NZ_JAHGUP010000031.1, on the reverse strand, counting down.
AGCATCATGACGACGTAAAAAAAAGGGTACAAGAACTGAATGAGCGCTATCAGTTTGCTCATTTCATCAGCTGCGCGGGCACATTGCACCTTGGTTCAATAACCGAATTATCGATGTCAGAGATCAAAGCGATGTTTGATGTCAATACGTTTGGCACCTTAGCCGCTTTGCAAGGGGTTACGATAGGAATGAAAGTGCGCCAGCGTGGCAATGTTATTGTGATTGGCTCTAATTCAGCGAATACGCCTCGGCTCAATATTGGAGCATATGCGGCATCTAAATCGGCTTTGCATATGTTGGTCAAGTGCGCAGCTCTTGAGCTTGCAAACGATGGAATTCGATGCAATATCGTTAGCCCAGGCTCAACACGCACCGAAATGCAAACGCAGTTATGGAACAGCGAATATGGTGAAAGAGAAGTGATAAAAGGTAATCTTGAACAGTACCGTTTGGGGATACCCCTTGGCAAAATGGCGGAGCCCGAAGACATTGCTGGGGTTGTTATGTTTTTGATGTCCAATGCAGCAAGTCAAATCACCATGCATGATTTGAGAGTGGATGGCGGCGCTACGCTCGATAATTAGGTGAAGGCCGCTGACGGTAGGCAAGGTGAAGCAAACGGGAGCTTCACCTTAGTGGTCGTTTACACTGGAGCGGGCTGACAATATTGCTGCTGTTGAAGTGTTGCGACCGCATCATCGAGCGTATTTAAAAAGCACATTGTATCCTCCCAACTTAAGCACTCATCAGTGATCGATTGACCGTAGCAGAGCGGGCCTTTATCCAAAGCTTGGCTACCGCCTTGCAAAAAGCTTTCGCACATTACTCCCGCAATGTGGCGCTCTCCAGACAGCAGTTGCTGGGCTATGTTGTTTATTACATCCAATTGATTCTTAGCGATTTTTCCACTATTGCCGTGGCTGCAGTCAACCACTAGCCTACTACTGAGTTGGCTATGGTGTAATTGATAAGCCGCACTTTTAACACTGTGACTTGCATAGTTTGGCGTGACACCACCACGTAAAATAATATGGCAATATGGATTACCTTGAGTTTGCACCGCAACCGGTTGTCCATTCTCACCCGCCATAATCAGCAGATGTGAATCGTTAGCGGCATGAATCGCATCGATTGCAATTGTCGTATTGCCGTCAGTACCATTTTTAAAACCAATAGGGCAGTGCAATGCCGACGCGAGTTGGCGATGCGGTTGTGATTCTGTGGTTCTTGCGCCAACCGCACCCCAACAAATAAGGTCCGCGATATACGGAGCGATATGCGTATCTAAAAACTCAGTCGCTGTTGGTACACCCAGCGCTAAGACTGACTTGAGTAATTCACGGCTAGAGCTGAGCCCTTTGAGTAAGTTAAATTGACCGTTGAGATCAGGGTCAACCATGTATCCTTTCCAGCCAGTCCGCGTTCTCGGTTTTTCAAAATAGGTTCGCATCACCAATTTAAGAGTGCTGCTGAACTGTTTTTGTGCCTTTGCGAGTCGTTGTGCATAGTCAATTGCAGCCTCAGGGTCGTGGATTGAACATGGCCCAATAATCACCAACATCCTTGAGTCACGACCCGCCAAGATATTTTGAATGTCTTGGCGGTGTTGGTGAACGGCCATTGATCGTTGATTATCGGTTTCTGATGATTGGTCTAGAAGGTAGAGATTGGGTAAAGGAGTGATTGATGAAGCGTTCATCACATTATGTAGAGATTTCATGGGCACTATCCGCATAAATATTACGACGTAATGATAATTATTATCATTAATTGTTTTCGATAGTGTGAAACATTTGTACAATTGTCAATATGTAAACAGATTTAAATCAAAATGGAGGAACGCGTTTAAAATGAAGTAGTAGCAATGATCAATCACTATTACGTTTGTGATGATTGTGCTTTTTATGCCCATTTGGCTAGTATTCTTGTATATACATATTTTTATCAAAGAGCTTTCACTATGGACATATCTCAGGTTACTTATTTTTGTCTAGGTCGTTGTGTTTTTAAGGGAGTGTTGGGTAGTCGATGTATCCATGCTCATTACCACCAAATAATGTCGAACCATCCAGCTCAGCCAGAGGTTGTTGGTGCTTTAAGCGTGCTACCAAATCTGGGTTAGAAACAAACGGGCGTCCAAACGCCACTAAATCCGCATAACCTTTTTCGAGTACATCATCGGCACGATCTTGGGTGTAACTGCCTGCGACGATAATCGTGTTTGTGAAGTATTTGCGTAGTTCGATTCGGAAACTTTCTGGAATCACGGGCGCGTCGTCCCAATCCGCTTCAGACAGGTGCAAGTACGCAATATCACGAGCTTGAAGTTGTTTCGATGCTTCGATGATGGTTGGCACAATGTCTGGGCAGTTCATGTCCTTAAAAGTGATGAAAGGCGCGAGTCTAACTCCCACTTTGTTGGCACCAATGGCTTCGCTCACCGCATCGACCACTTCTAATAAAAAGCGAAGTCGGTTTTCGCGAGTACCGCCATAGTTATCGGTTCTGTGGTTTGAATTTGTACGTAGGAACTGATCAATCAGGTAACCATTACCTCCGTGGATTTCGACGCCATCGAAGCCAGCTTCAATCGCACGTTTAGCTGCATGGGCAAAATCACTCACAACACGGTCAATATCGGCTTGAGTCATAGCTCGTGGCTCTACACAATCGACCATGTTGCCATTGCCTTGTTCGTCGGCAATCCACACTTGGGTTTCTACCGGTTTGAGTGCCGATGGAGCAATAGGCTGTTCACCTTTTTGGAATGTCGGGTGCGAGACACGACCAACATGCCATAACTGGCAAAACATGGCTGCGCCTTGTTCTTTTGCTGCTTGAGTGACTGCTTTCCAGCCTGCCACTTGCTCGTCGGTGTAGACGCCTGGCGTGAAAGAGTAACCTTGTGAGTCATCAGAAATCTGGGTGGCTTCTGAAATAATTAAGCCTGCAGTCGCACGTTGCTTGTAGTAAGTCGCCATCATCTGGTTTGGAATATTACCCGGCTGGCTGGTGCGTGCTCGAGTCATTGGTGCCATGACTACACGGTTTTGTAAATCCAGTTGTTTTAGCTGTGTTGGTTCAAAAAGTTTGCTCATGATCGGTTCCTTACTTAAGTAGTGGTACTTGGGTTTTGTTACTCACAGATTCCATCCAATTTTTCACAGTGTTGTCCCATTGGATTTCTGCGGCACTGAAAAAGCCACGTAAAATAGAAAATAAGATGGCTTCGTCTACCAAAGTCACATGTTGGTAGGAGTCGAGATTCAACACGGTTTTCGCACGTTCGATGAGCGCTTCTACCTCTTTGGCAATGTTTGGTGTGTCTTGCAGAAGGGCATCGAAATTGAGTGCGTCAGTTTCCTTCTTAGCGCGCCAAGCTTGTTGTGCAGACTGAGTGGCAAACTCTGGCAAATCCATATTTGACCAACGTGGGTAACCCACTTTTTGCAGTGGAAGAAACGCGATTTGTTGCCAGTCCAATACTTGCTGAGAGGGTTGACTTGTCTCTGTCGATCTTGCCAGCTCAAGGAAGATAACGATGATGTCTAGGCTTTCTGCTAGCACTTCATCGTTATCTTTGATAAGAAGCGGTACTTGCTTGGTTCCAATCAGGTCGGTGGTGGTTTTGTCGTCATCATACGCAATGTTGATGACGTCGAGTGGGATATTTAGCATGCCAGCAACATAGCGGACGCGAGCACTAAATGGGCAATGTTCGTAAATGTAGAGTTTCATAGCGTTTTTCTCGTGGTTCGTATTAAATAGCCCCGATTTAACTCAGTAGGCGTTAGATAAGGGCTACCGATAGGGATGAAGTTAGTTGTTGAAACTTGGTGCTAACTCAGCTTGTTTGCTTTCTTTGCGGTTTGCTTTGGCGATGAAGAGTAAACCAATCAGTGGAACAAGGATGGCTGCGTAAGGGATCATACCTGCGCCCATTTGGCTATCGAGCACCATGCCACCTAAGAAACCACCAAAGGCATTGGCTAAATTGAATGCTGAGATGTTTGCCGTCGCCGCTAACTCTTGACCTTCACCGCCATGGTTCATTACACGAAGCTGCATCGCTGGTACGTTAGCGAACGAAGCAATACCAAATACAAAGGCGGTAGCGATGAACAGTACTTTGCTGTCTACGGTTAGGCCGACCAGTACGAGTGAAACAATCATCGCGATAGCCCAAAACATGGACGCTTTTTGTAGGTTTTTATCTGATGAACGACCACCTATGGTGTTGCCAACAATTAGACCGATGCCAACGATAACTAAAATCCAAGTCACGGCACTTTCACCAAAGCCAGTGATGTGCATGGCAATAGGGGCGATGTAGCCATACAAAGTCATGAACCCCGACCAAGCAAATACGGTGATCGCTAGGCCGATAAGTAGCATTGGGTTTTTGAACGCGGCCAATTGCGCTTTGACGTCTTTTGCTTCGCTGTGTCCGGTCGATTTGATCACTGACGTGATGAAGAACAGAGCCACTAAGCCAAAAGCGGCAACGGTCAAGAAAGTGGTGTGCCAGCCGAATTGCAAGCCAATCCAAGTACCGCTAGGCACACCTAAAACGTTAGCCAGTGTTAAGCCCGCGAACATCTGTCCGACCGCGCGACCTGCCATTTTTTCTGAAACCAAACTGGTCGCTACCACGGCACCGATGCCGTAGAAAGGACCTTGAACCAAACCAGTGATCACTCGACTCACCATCAGCACAAAGTAGTTTGGTGCGAAAGCAGACAATATGTTGCCGAGGATAAACAACACCATTAGCCCAGCCAGTACGGCTTTCTTATTAAAGCGTGCTAAGTAAATTGTGAGTAGAGGACCGCCAAATACAATGGCAAGCGCGTAGGCACTGATTAAGTAACCCGCTTGTCCTTCAGTGATGGAGAATGAGTTGGCGACTTGAGGAAGAATTCCTGCAATAACAAATTCCGCGGTACCGATAGCAAAAGCTGCAAGCGTTAAGATCCATACCTGCAGCGGCATTTTTTCTTTATTCATGGGGGAGTCTCTTTTTTTATTTCGTTTGAACCCATTGGTGCCATGCTTTTTATTGCGTTGGTACCTTGTTTCTATTTGGTGTTAGCCAAGCAGTGCGCCACCATCGACATCGATCACGGCGCCGGTCATATAACTGTTTTCAATCAGAAGTCGATAAGCTTTCGCAACGTCACTGGCTTCACCAACTTTGCCTATTGGCAAGCTATTTTGTGTGCGTTTGTACATGGCATTTCTGTCGTCTTCGCTCATGCCTTGATACGCCTCTGTTTTGGTTAAACCGGGGCTGACCGCATTCACTCGGATAGGAGCCAATTCTTTCGCCAGTACTTTCGTGGTTGCTTCAATGGCTGCGTTAATAGCGGTTTTTACGTAGGTGTTAGCAACAACTTTGCGCGATAACATGCCGGAAGTTAGCGTGATTGAGCCGCCTTTCTTGATGTAGCGTGCTCCATGTTTAGCAGCGTTGATGGCGCCCCAAAATTTGGTATCAAAAGCGTCTTTTGCTTGTGAGACTTCAACATCCACCACTTTGCCTGCTGGAGCATAAGAACCTGCCGTGACGATAAGATGGTCAAAAGCACCAATGGTTTCGAAGTAGTGGTAAACCGATTGTTCATCACTAATGTCTAAACCTGTCTTACGGCTTGCTACGTGAACAACCGCATTTTCGCTTGCAAGTTGTTGGCTAAGTGCAGCACCAATACCTGATGTGCCACCGAGTAAGACATAAACGGTTTTTTCTGTTTTCATGATTTTTCTCCAATCTCGTTTTGATGGGGTCAGTATATTGATTGGCAGAAAATTGATAATTGGGTAATAGTTGAATTGATTATTCAATTAAGTCGAATAATGAAATTTAAGGAGAGAGCGTGGACAAGTTTTCAGATATGACGCTGTTTGTCAGCATTATAAAGAACCAAGGGCTGGCGGCGGCTGGTAGAGAGCTCGGTTTATCGCCAGCAACAGTGACAGCAAGATTGCAGTCGTTGGAAGACCGTTATGGGGTGAAATTGCTTAATCGTAGTACAAGGCATATTTCACTGACGGACTCTGGCGCGATGTATCATCAAGCGTGTCTGGAAATCATCGACAGCGTTAAAGAGACGGAAAACTTGCTCCAAACTGGCACCAAAGAAGTGCGCGGAACACTCAAAATCTCTGCTCCTCGTGATATTGGCAAGCAATACATTTCGCCAATACTGTCGGAATTTAGTCAGCTCTATCCCGATGTGATCCCTTATCTGTATTTGAACGATAACTTATCCAACTTGGCTGAGTCCGGCTTGGATATCGTTATCCGATACGGAGAGCTGGCCGACAGTAATCTTATCTCGCGCAAACTGGCGTCTAGTCGCCGAGTGCTTTGCGCTTCTCCTCAGTACTTGGCAAAGAAAGGCACGCCGATCACGCCACAAGATTTAGCACAGCACGATTGTTTAGCCATGGTTCGCAGCAATGAAGAACTGAAAACATGGCACTTTCAAGATGAAGAGCAGCACAACGTTGTCACTGTGGTACCAAAACGTTTTTCTGATGATGGAGAAGTAATTCGTCAATGGGCGTTGGATGGGGCTGGTATTGCGTTGAAATCGATTCTAGATGTACAAAAAGATATCAAACAACAGCGTTTAGTGACAGTGCTTAATGGTTACATGAAGAACTTCAATGCATCGACCTCTTCAGCAGGTGCTGATTTGAATGTAATTTACCTAAGTAGAAAGTATCAACCGAGGCGAGTTCGTTTGTTTCTCGAGTTCTTGATTGAGCGCCTGTGTACCGTATTCGAAGATCAAATTCTGTAGGGGCTATACTCTAAAATGTTCGATTCAATCTAGATTTAGATACAAAAAAAGACGTCCTAGGACGTCTTTCTTCTGGAATTTGGCTCCCCCTGCAAGACTT
>NZ_JAHGUP010000030.1 GCF_001989995.2 Vibrio anguillarum | reverse complement strand
ATTGGAGCGGGCAGCGGGAATCGAACCCGCATCATCAGCTTGGAAGGCTGAGGTAATAGCCATTATACGATGCCCGCGCACCGAATTGACGCCGTCACTATGCCACAATTAGCAAAAAAGAAAACCCATTTTTTATCAAAACCCGTTCAAGCGAACAGTAAATAAACAAAGTAAATTCAATTGGTTGAGATTTGTGTGCTTTTGGTTATTTTTAACTCAATTGAATATCTACTCTTGCGTTTAAATTTTGAACTTTTCCATTTCTTGATTGAGTACAGTGACATTATCTTTTACTTGCGCTGACGTTTGGTTTGAGATTTGGCTAATACTTGCCACACTTTCCACCGAATTGACAACCTCTTGCATGAATTGAGTCATTTGGTGTGTTGATTGTTGTTGCAGATCGGCCGCCGAGGATAACTGGTGCATTTCCTTATCTAACGCCGTTATTTTTCCTTGTACGTCCATCATTTTGTTGAAGGCGTGGATGGTCTGCGCCGCACCTTCATTGGCAAGGTTCTGACTCATGTTAATTTCATTGACCACAGCCGCAGTCGCTGACTGTATGGCGTTTATAATAGTGTTAATTTCTGTGGTTGATTGAGTGGTTCGAGTCGCCAGCAGCCTAACTTCATCCGCTACCACAGCAAAGCCTCGTCCATATTCTCCGGCTCTTGCGGCCTCAATCGCCGCATTTAAGGCCAGAAGGTTAGTTTGTTCCGCTAATCCCTCTATTACTTCGGTCACACGCCCAATCGATTCGCTTTCTCGACTAAGATCGAGCACCAATTGCGTTGCCTTTTGTATGGTTTGATCAAGCTTATCAATACTTTTTCTATTTTGTTCTAGCGCCGAGGCTCCCTCTTTGAGCTCATTTTGTGATAACAAAAGAGATTGCGTAGATTGTTCAGCTTTTTCTGCGGTCGCCATAGAATACTGCGCCACATCGCTCAAACGTACTGTAACCTGCTCAATACTTGCTCGCTGCTGCTGTACTTGCTGCCGAGTGTTTGAGTTATAGTTCAGAAGCTCATCCATGTTTTGACTGACCTGTTGCGCTTTGGTACTGACTCCCTGAACGATCGTTCGCAGTGAGTTGTTCATATTGTTTATCGCGGCGGTAAGCTGAGATAGCTCGTCGCTACCTTCACACAAAAGTGCTGGTTGAGAGACATCTCCTGCCGCAATAATTTCGGCTCTCTTTCCAATTCGACTCACTCTGCGGCCGATATTCTTACCTAAGTAATTGGAAAGCAAAACAGCAACTGAAACAGTCACGGCAATCATGATAAATAACACGTTAATCACATTACTAATGCTACGACTCATCCTTTCGCCACTTTGCTCTGCTTTTGATTGTTGAGTGGCGATAACATCTTCAAGACGGTTAGTCATTTTATCTACGGCAGGCATAAGTTGTGTGGCCATTTTTTGATTGACGCCGTTCCATAGCTCAGATTGGCGTATTGCAATCACCTGCTGTGCGAGTGGGAAATAAAGCTGCTGCATCTCATTAAATAATGACCAAAGACTCTGTTCATCATCCGATAGCAAAGAGGACTTTTCCACAATTTCAGCAACAGATTGGTTATGAGAGTTAATCAGGTCTTGATATTTTTCGAGATGTTCAGGCTTCGCATACAGTAAGAAATCTCGCAACGATGCCAGTGCATTAGCTAACGAATTATAGCTGTCAGCATACAATTTAAAGAGACGTTTCCGCTCCCCTCCTTCTTTGTTAGTCGACTCGTCGTTAATCAGCCCTTGTAACTGGTCAAGGGCAACTTCTGCTATGGGGGCGGCCTCGTTAATGAATAATGTGTGGGCAGGTAAATTATCCTCACTTTGGCTCAGTAATACGATGCCTTGGATATGCGCTTTGATTGCAGCCCATTCGCTTATGATCGCGGTGTATTGCTCACTGAGAATCAGCGTTTCTAACACCGGTACCGTTTTGTCCATCTGTCCAATAATAGTTTCAAGTTTTGTCAGTTGCGTTGCACCCACTGCACTTTGAGAACCCACCAATAAATAGGCGCGTAACGTTGAAATAACCTCTTGCATCGACTGCTGAATATTTCGACTAGTATTCACGGTTGGCAGATCCGTTTGCAGCAATGAATTGGTGTGAGTTTCGACTTGCGTAATACTGCGATAGGTAAAAAAGGTCGAAATGATAAGAAGCACCACCAGCAATAAAAAACTTAATTGCAACTTCCCTGATATCGAGAGTTTCATCCTTTGACTCCTCAAAATTTTCTTCGTTTAACTATAGCGGGTTCAATGGGTTTATTAAATGCGTATAGCCAATGCGAGTCTACCGTATACTCGTTTTATAATCCTAAATTGAGCATTGTGCGTTCAGTTGTGGCGTTTATTCCACTCGGGCTATTTATCATCCCTAATGCGCTATTTTCATCGTTTTGTGGTGCATTTTGTTAATCTTTGCTTTAATTGGGACAAATATTCCTAAATTTCTCATGTTATGTCTTTTCATCGACTTATTATTCTTAGCATCGTGTTTTTTTCAGGATGTGCAATGTATGCGGGCTTGAACTATGACCAACTGTTTGGTGAAGCAAGCGTTCAGTCAAGACAATCGCCAGTAGATTCAAAAGAAGCCTCTTTCTTTTTAAGTGATGTTAAACCCATCATCGATCAGCGCTGCGTGGTCTGTCACGCCTGTTATGATGCGCCCTGCCAGCTAAAAATGTCTTCAGTTGAAGGGATTGATCGTGGAGCCAGTAAAGCGTTGGTTTATCATGGTACGCGTCTGACGGCGTCGGCTCCTACCCGTTTGTTTGAAGATGCACAATACACAGAGCAGTGGCGAGATTTTGGTTTTCATCCTGTGCTGAACGAGAGATCTCAAACGCCTACCGCGAATCTAGAAGCAGGATTAGTAGCGAAATTATTAATGCAAAAAGAGGAACATCCGTTACCAGAACAAGATCAGCTAAAAGGTTTTGATTTTTCGATAGATCGCGAACAAGTTTGCCCAACAATTGAAGAGTACGGACAGTACAAACAAGATCACCCAACGTGGGGAATGCCTTATGGCATGCCAAATCTTAGCCCTCTTGAATACAATACGCTACTCACGTGGCTCAGAGATGGCGCAATCATGAATGGCCATATTCCGCTCACTTCTGATCAGGAGAAATCGGTTGCGCAATACGAAAACTTTTTAAATAAAGATACAGCAAAGAATCAGTTAATGGCTCGTTATATCTACGAGCATCTTTTTCTTTCTCACCTTTATTTTTCTGAACTTGCTGGTCAGCCTAGATTTTTCACTTTGATACGTTCGACAACGCCCCCGGGCGAGCCGGTTAACCGAATTGCGACAAGGCGTCCTTACGATAATCCTGGTGTAGAACGCGTCTACTACCGTTTGATCCCTGAGCAAGGCAGTATCGTAGATAAAACTCATTTACCCTATGCGTTGAATAAAAAACGTCTTGATGATTGGCAGGCATGGTTCATTCAACCTAATTATCAAGTCTCGGTTTTGCCTAGCTATGATATTGAAGTTGCCGCCAATCCGATGACGGCATTTGATGCCCTTCCGGTTAAAGCACGCTTTCGATTTATGTTAGACAATGCTCAAAACACCATCATGGCTTTCATCAAAGGGCCAGTGTGTCGTGGTCAGCTAGCCCTGAATGTTATTAACGACCATTTTTGGGTGTTCTTTCTAGACCCAGAGAAAGCTGATTTACCCGAAGTGAATCAATTTTATCGCTCGCAAACCGCGAATCTAAAACTGCCAAGCGAGTTGGAAAGTAACACGTTGCCTATTACTCATTGGGTCCGCTATGCGCATCAACAAGCACGTTATTTGAAAGCAAAATCTGAATTTACTAATCAGTGGTTCAAAAATGGCGAGAACTTAACCATGGATGTACTGTGGATGGGTGATGGCTATAACCCGAATGCGGCACTAACTATTTTTAGGCATTTCGATAGTGCATCGGTAGTGCAAGGTTTGGTGGGAGAAAAACCCAAAACAGCATGGGTGTTAGACTATGCCCTACTAGAAAGAATCCATTATTTACTGGTGGCGGGTTTTGATGTTTACGGCAATTTCGGCCACCAGCTCATTACTCGCATGTTTATGGATTTTCTGCGTCTTGAAGGTGAAAGTAATTTTGTCTCTCTGCTGCCTAAAGAGATAAGGCACCAAGAGCAGTCAAGTTGGTATCAAAATCAAAGCACTCAACTTAGTGACTTTTTGCAACGTAACAACGTAACGTTGTCCCTTTTGATCAACCGACCAGTATTGTTTACCACACGCAAGATCCAAAATCTGAGTTGTTTGATCTTTTGAAGTCTGAGCTTCAACCTGTGTTATCAAATCGTTATTCGATAATTGACACTGGTTTTTCAAAGCGCAGTGAACAGATGTTAAATAGCATTAATAAGATCAAAGGCGAAGGGTTGCTGGCTGTGCCACAAATTATGATGTTGATGATCACGGCTGAAAACGGAGAGGATCAACTGTTTACTTTGTTACACAATAACGCCCATCTCAATATTTCAAGTCTATTTGATGAACAAAGCAACCGTGACCCAGCGAATGATGATTTGACTCTAGTGAGAGGTGTCATTGGCAGTTACCCTTCTGCTTATTTGTCACTGCATGAACACGAGATCGCAGAATTGGTGATGCTATTGAGTAAAATGCAAAATGAGCAGGACTACGTTAAGTTGCTCGATAGGTTCGCCATTCGCCGCAGTTCTTCGAAGTTTTGGCCGTTCAGCGATAAAGTTCATGCATGGTATCGAAAAAATCAACCTGTCGAATCTGGTTTACTTGACTACAATAGATTTGAAAACAGATAAAAGTCACCTTTAATGGGTGAGATGAGAGGTGCCAAATGACCATACGCGACAGCATTGAAGCACTAGAACAACAAATTTATGTAGCCTGTTCTGAAGGTGACTATGAGACAGTCAATCAGTTAGAACATCAGTTGGAAGTGTTACTGTATAAGGCACAACACCCTTTTGATGATGATCCTAATGGGTTAAATAGCGGTTCGACGACAAATGACGAATGGCGCTGAATAAAAGACGGGAGCCATATCGCTCCCGTCTATTTATCAGATCATTAAAAAACAGAAAATTAGAAAAAATCTATTGAGTTACGGCCACTTTCAGCATCTTTGCTTTTAGGTGCATCGGAGTTCTCTTTCTTTGTGGTCGTCGGCTTATTTCTAGCCGGTTTGGTTTTTGACGCCTTTTGCTTCGGCTTAGGCATATTTGTTGCTGTCACTACCGACGTCACATCAGTTTCAGGTACTTCAGTCACGGGTTGATCACACAATACAACGTAGTACTCCTGGTTAAATTCAAGAAAATCCCCATTGTACATTTTACGTCGTTTTCGAGTTTCAAGTTCTCCATTGACTGCCACGTAACCATCGCTAATCAGGAATTTTGCTTGCCCGCCACCATCCACTAGGTTAGCAATCTTTAGCACCTTATAAAGCTCAATAGGTTGCGACGAAACTTCAATACCAATCGCCTCTATTTCAATTTCTTCGTTTTCTAATGTGTCTTTATCGTTAATCATTACGTTTTTCTTATCACGAATTTTCACGCAGTGTAATGCTAAATGCACAAATTAGGAACCACAGTTAAATACTTCAACTGAACTGATAAGCCCACCGTTTTGTCATACACACATCACTCAGGTTACCTTGTCACCATTTTCTGAATGCGTTCCGCTCGCTGTTCATCGCTTTCTTGACTTGGTGGTGGCACGGTAAGCCCCTTAATCACTGCAGGGCGTTGCGCGATTTCCGCCAACCAACGTTGGAGGTGCTCGAGCCCGTCAATATTAATGCCACTCCATTCGTAAATTCTCACCCATGGCCATGTTGCGATATCGGCGATGGTATATTCATCACCCGCAAGATAACGGTGATGCTCTAATTGGCTATCCATGACTTCAAATAGACGTCGCCCTTCTTTTTGGTAACGATCAATGGCAGGTTGTATTTTTTCTGGAAAGTAACGAAAGAAGACATTAGCTTGCCCCATCATCGGCCCTACGCCTCCCATTTGAAACATTAACCATTGGATCACTTGAGAGCGGGCTTTCGGATCTACGGGCAGAAATTTTCCCGTTTTTTCTGCCAAGTAAAGCAAAATTGCCCCAGATTCAAATACTGGAAAATCATCGTTATCTTTATCTACAATTGCGGGAATGCGTCCATTCGGATTGATGGCCGTAAACTCAGGCTCTTTTTGCTGATTGGTTGAAAGATCAAAAGCGTTGACCTTGTATGGCAACCCCATTTCTTCTAATGCAATGGAGATTTTCTGACCATTCGGCGTTGCGGCGGTATACAGTTCAATCATTCGTCGGTTCCTCGGTGAAATGATGGGCGTTGCTCAACGGATTTAAGCAAATAGCAAAATTGCCACTTTGTGTCTCAACAAGGATATATAAGCAGTAATCTCTTTAGACGTAAACTCTCATGCACGATAAACTAAACACAACCATAATTTTATAACGAATTATCCATGATAAAAGTGACAGTGTCTCGCTTAATAAAAGGCCACGATTTAAAGCAATCCATTGCCGCGTTGATAAAGCAAGAGAACATACAAGCGGGTAACATCGCTTCTTGTGTCGGGTGCCTATCTGAAGTGCGCATCCGCCTCGCTGATGGATCTTCAGAGCTACACCTTGTTGATGCATTTGAAATTGTCTCTTTGATAGGCACGCTAACCGCATCTCATCAACACTTGCACATTGCGGTTGCAGATAAAACAGGCAAAGTGTTCGGTGGTCATCTTTTGGATGGTTGTCTTGTCAATACTACCGCAGAGCTGATTTTACATTCCTACCCTGACTTAGTGTTTCAGCGAGAATTTGATAATCAAACGGGCTACAGTGAGCTGGTGGCACCTTGTTAAAATCCCTTTAATGATAAAAGTGAATGCGAATATACTAGTCTGCATTCTGTAAAATGTGGTGAAGCGTGTTTTTTATTCACCCATTTCTCCCTAATAACGATAGGCAATTCGACGTTGAGCAATTTCCGTCTGTGAGCTATCTCTCACATCTGTTCTTTTTGTAATAACTCTGTATAATTCGCCGCCTATTTAACCATTGTTTATGTTCTGCTGATTTGGCGTCTGAACATCACTGATTCGCTAAACTGAATACCTAGGAAAACTCTCTTGATCTCTACCGCAAATATCACCATGCAATTTGGCGCTGAGCCTTTATTTGAAAACATTTCTGCAAAATTCGGTAACGGCAATCGCTACGGTTTGATTGGCGCTAACGGCTGTGGTAAATCGACGTTCATGAAGATCTTGAGTGGCGCGTTAACTCCCAGCTCAGGCAACGTCTCCATTACACCAGGGCTAAAATTGGGTGTGCTGAGCCAAGATCAGTTTGCTTTCGAACAATACACGGTAATTGATGCCGTGATTATGGGTGACCGTAAACTATGGGAGATCAAGCAAGAGCGTGACCGCATTTATTCATTAGCCGAGATGAGCGAAGCCGACGGCATGAAAGTCGCCGAGCTTGAGAGCGAATACGCTGAAATGGATGGTTACACCGCCGAAAGTCGCGCGGGTGATATTTTGTTAAAAGCGGGTATTGAGGAATCGTTTCATTTTGGCTTGATGCAACAAGTGGCTCCTGGTTGGAAACTGCGCGTTTTGTTGGCGCAAGCCTTGTTTGCCAACCCTGATATTTTGCTGCTTGATGAGCCAACCAACAACTTAGACATCCACACCATTGGTTGGTTGGCTGAAGAACTTAATCAGCGTAAATGCACCATGATTATTATTTCCCATGACCGTCACTTTTTGAACTCAGTGTGTACCCATATGGCTGATATTGATTACGGTGAACTGCGTATTTATCCGGGTAATTATGAGTATTTTCTTGAAGCGTCAAGCTTGATTCGAGAGCAGTTACTCTCTGGCAACGCGAAAAAAGCGGCCGAGATCAGCGAACTGCAAGACTTCGTTAACCGCTTTGGTGCCAATGCTTCAAAAGCAAAACAAGCTAGCTCACGCGCAAAAAAAATGGACAAGATCAAGCTTGATGAAGTGAAATCCTCAAGCCGCATCAGTCCTTCGATTGATTTTGGTGAAGGTAAGAAACTGCATCGCCTTGCACTTGAACTACAAAATCTCGGCCACGCTTTTGACGATGAACAGCTCTTCAACGGTGGTAATCTGCTGCTTGAGGCGGGCTCGCGTTTGGCGGTAATTGGTGAAAACGGCGTCGGTAAAACGACCTTTCTACGCTGCTTAGTCAAAGAGCTGCAGGCCAACCAAGGTGTGGTGAAATGGTCTGAGAATGCCTCAATTGGCTATTGCCCTCAAGACAGTACTGTCGATTTTGATAACGATCTGACTATCTTTGATTGGATCTCGCAGTGGCGCACAGTAAAACATGATGATTTGATGGTGCGTGCCATTCTTGGCCGACTACTCTTTACAGCTGATGATGTGAATAAGAAAGCAAGAAACTGCTCGGGTGGTGAGAAGAACCGTCTGCTATTTGGCAAACTAATGATGCAAGATATCAACGTGCTGATCATGGACGAGCCAACCAACCACATGGATATGGAAGCGATTGAGGCGCTCAATAACGCGCTAAAGTCCTACACGGGGACACTGATTTTTGTTAGCCACGATCGCGAGTTTGTCTCTTCGCTGGCCACTTCGATCATTGATGTGAAAAACAAACAGTTGGTCTACTTCCAAGGAACGTACGATGAATACTTGGCTCATCAGCAGAAATTGTTAGCTGCGGCGTAATCAAACCAACGTCATAATTCTTGATACTTGTTGCCGCCAGAAATGACGGCAACAACGGATAATTTAGATTCTGCTGTTTAGTCTTAGCTTATTTTATCGGCCACTGACAAGTCGCCTACTTGTAACTCCAAGTCGTTTGGGTATCACTGTAATTTGTTATAACTCTGGTTTAACCCAAACATTGCTAAAATCAAACCAGCCTAACGCGTTGCATTTCGCGTTTTGTAATGCACCACATTGATCTTTGCTTATCCCTAACCAACAGTGGAACATCGGGATAACTTGCTGTTTTTCTATCAAAGACTTGCCAATCTCTTTGGCCGGAAATATGGCATTTGGATCGGCGCGCCATTCATCCACTAACTGGCACCAATACGAAAAATCTTCAGCGCGGCTTAAATGCTCGATATCACTGTAATCAAGTAACCATCCTGCTAACGCATCTTCTCTATGGTTGGCAATTCCCATCGGTTTGACCCAAACATCGACAGCATCGGTGTCTTCAACCGTCAAATCATATTTAACAAGCTCCACCGAAATCCCATCTTCTTTTAACAGCTGTTGTATTGTTTTCACTAAGCTTGGAAACATGGGGTGCTGAGCATGATATGCAATGGTGATCGAACGCTCGCCCGGCGGTGTGGCGGCAACATCTCCCGATGACTGATGATACCAGCCCGGTTTCAGGCCATAAGCAGGTAACACCCCCAACTCGACCACTTTGTCTTCTGGTAATTGACGAAATAGGTTGAGAGTACTGAGCTTATTGGTAAGGTAGCGAGCCCAATTTACATCTGCGGCGACGCCATTTTTTCGATTGAGTAACAAGTAAGTACAGCCGGGATCAAGATCCACGTCTTCTGTAAATGAACCTCGCTTTGTTTTTATCGGATGCGATAAACTAGGAAAAACCATCGAAGAATGTACTTCGTCAATCACCCACACTTCGACCCGGTCTAACAAAGGCCTAAATCCAAAATATCCATCAAACGCTTGCAAAACTAAGCGTTTTTCATCATTTAAAATGACTTTGTAAGGGCCAGTACCAATCGGCATTAAATCAAAATTATCACTACGATTGGACTCTGGTAGTAAAATCTTGGCACATGACTCAGATAAAAGAAGCGGTAAGCGACTATCAGCTTTTTGTAAAAAGATATCGATAACCCAGTTGGAGGGCGAGCTGATCCTATCAAGATGGGAGAATAAGTTCAGAAATCGCAATTCCCACAAACTTTGGATAACACCGTCGGTGGTAAGCAAATCACCATTGTGGAAACGAACCCCTGGGCGAAGATAAAAACGCCAATGTGTTGCTGTCACCGATTCCCATGTATGTGCGAGATCTGGCTGCAGTTGTTCATATTCATCTAGCCGCGTTAGCCCACTAAAAATTTGCATTACGATATGTTGCTCAGATCGACGCATCGATTTTAGCGGGTTTAGCATTGAAAGCGGGCGATAATAAGGCAACCGTATGACTTGCAGACCTTCTTGGTGCTGAACACCAAGATAGCTTTGGATCACTTGCGTCAGTTTCGCCGCATCTTGATCCAGCACCGAAAATGCATGGCCAATTTTACCTTCATCTAAGTATCGACGCGCAAGGTTTTCACTGACATCACTGCGACTACGTTTAAAAATGAGATCGGATAATTTTCCACGCCCCGCCGCAGGACGCCATTCTATCCAGCCTTCATCCTCCATTTTATTTAGAACAATACGCGCATTACGGCGTGTGCAGAAAAGGATCTCGGTGATCTCTTCTAGCTGGACACCAACATCTTGGCCGTTAAAGTGCTCAAATAAGGATTCAAATTGAACGCGAAGTCGTGGGCTACTCATAAAGAGGAAATCTCAGTTTATAAAAAACAGAGATAGTTTCCTCATTTTATATTGGTTATGCAATAGTCTTAATCACTGTTTAAAGAATATTACAGCCGAGTTGTTGAGAAAGTTGCTGAATTTGCTCTTCGTTGTCCAACTTAATCGACCATTTACTTTCTGAGCAATTTACAGAGATGACATTCGCCCCTCTCCCAATGAGCTGAACAGCATCGGCTTGGGCTTGTAGCGTGATGGCGAGATCACCCAATACTCGTACCACTAATTCATGGGGTGTTACGATGATTTTTCCACCTGAAAATTCAATCACCATTTTATAAATCAACCTTGATAGCTTGAGAACGGTTACGAATTTTTTGTACTGCGACCGTCAAACGGCTGGTGCACACCAAACGTTCGCGCTCATCAGTGATATTGATTTGCCATACTTGCGTTGAAATACCAAGATGGATAGGTGTCGCTGTTCCTATAACCATCCCCTCTCGCATGGCGCGAACATGATTAGCATTAATGTCTAACCCTACACAATAGTGTTCTTGATCGACACTGAAGTTCGCGGCAACTGAACCTAGGGTTTCCGCAAGTACCACCGAGGCGCCACCATGCAGCATACCAAGCGGCTGATGGGTAAAGTGACAAACAGGCATGGTCGCAGACAAAGAGTGATCAGTATAATCGGTATAAATAATATTGAGATGCTCTATCAAGGTGTTTTTGGAGGTGGCGTTTAACGTTATTAAATCGATAGGCTTCTTCCAAATATCCATGCTTTTTTGTCTCATTCATCGTAAAAGAGATTCATTCTATACTTAAACAGTAGCAACTTGCAGCGAGTAATCAGTCAGTTCCAGCGATTGAGATCCTGCCAACTACACATTTTCGAGACAGATCCGATCGCTCATAAATATTAACTGCAGTGTTGTCATTAGCAGTTTATCGGCGCTAGGAAGCCTCTTCATACAAAGATGTCATTTAAGCGCTTAAAGATGAGCACAAAAAGTGCTCTGATACATGGCTTACAAGTGCCAACGTACCGACTCAAGTACCTAAAATGCGTAATGGCAGTTGTAGCAGCTCATCCCCTGTCGTTGCAAAACCCCAAATAATAGCGATAAGCGCAGCCACTAGGCTGACATACCAAAATGAAGCTACAATTTGTCCATATCGATTCAGAGGTAGCAAATGACTTTGATGACGCTGCTTCCATTCCATCACAATTTCAATGCTGCCCATAATCAATAAAAATCCGAACAGGGTTAATCCAAGCCAATAGCTCAAAATGACACCAGCGATCGCCGCAAGAGCACACAACGCAATCCCCAAAGTGCTGTTCATAGAAAAGCTGATGCTTTTTAACACGTGACCACCATCAAGCGGCAATATAGGCAATAGATTGAAGAGATTGAGAAAGGCATTAAAAACAGCAAGGCCGGCAAAAAATATCTTTCCTGTGATCCAATAAACGACAACCAGCACAACCGAGAGCAGCAAACCAAAAAATGGCCCCATAATTGAGATCACTACGTCTTGCCAACGTGTATTGATTTTTTCATCACTTAATGCCAAGCCACCAAGAAATGGAATGAGATAAATGCCTTTAGTCTTCATACCAAAATACTTCATCGCTTTGATATGGCCAAATTCATGGAACACCAAACAGGCAATAAGCGCCATAGCAAACTGGAAGGAAAATAACCACGAATAGGCTGCGATACTTGCTGACGCCAGAACAACTTTAATCAGCTTGGCACTTTTCAGTGCTTTCATACCAAGTGAGACTAGACCAATAAGGCTAAAACGTCGCTCCGGCTTTGGCGGGCTATAAGGTGTTTGTTTTTCAATGTCTTTTTCTGAACGCTCACCTTGCGTGACAATGTCACCATTGACTAATGCCTGATAACGAAGTTTAAAAGGTTGCCAACTCAGCTCGACATTTAGTTCACACTGGATCGGCGTTTCACCACTTAACAACTGAAATCTATGGGTCGTTGTCGCCTCGATATTCCCTGTCGCATCGCATTGCGCGACCAGTTGATTATCCCAATAGAGTTGCTGCCAGCCTGACATTGAACCTTCGAGACGAAGTGATTTTCCTAAAAATGGAGCGGAAAGGAGTTCCACAGTGATACCTACATACAAACATAAAAACGGCGTTCATTATGCCTTTGAGCAATAACAGCGTAAAGCACGATGCCCATTTACTTACTATTGACGATGACTTAGTTCAATTCCCTTACGAATACCAAGCTTTTTGCCATCTCCCCTTTTAATTCCAGTCGTAACGTGGATAATACGCGCTTACATATTTTTACAAGGTGGGTACTATGTCTACTGAAGCAACTTTACTTGAACGCAGCCAATCAAAATGTGAGCTTTGTTCATCAGAATCTCCATTAGCTCCATTTGTGGTAGCGCCACACACTATGGTTACTGTTGACCATGCCGTTATGTTGTGTGATGTCTGCAAAGGCCAAATTGAGAACCCAGAAACAGTAGATGTGAACCATTGGCGTTGTTTGAACGACAGCATGTGGAGCCAAGAGCAACCCGTTCAAGTACTGGCGTGGCGTCAACTTAAGCGCCTTGCGGCCACTGAGGGTTGGGCTCAAGACCTACTTGATATGATGTATCTTGAAGAAGAAGCTGCAAAATGGGCTGAAATTGGTATGGATGATGATGCAGAAAAGCCTCGTGATGTGAATGGCGTAGAACTGAAAAAAGGCGACGACGTAACCATCATTAAAGATCTCCCTATCAAAGGCTCAAGCCAAGTCATTAAACAGGGTACTGTGGTTCGCGGTATCAGTTTAAGCGACGATCCTAAGTTGATCTCTGGTAAAGCTAATGGCCAATCGATGTATATCATTGCTGAATACTGTCGCAAAAAATAATAGCCATTGACGAATAAAACAAAGGCGCAACTTAGTTTGCGCCTTTGTTTTTCGGAAACCGTTGTTTTCATGAGCAGTGAAACTAGTAAATTTTAAATACAAAAAAGCCGACTATTTAATCCGTCGGCTTTTACATCTCTACACATTGAATTAACGGTATAAACCGATATCTTTCTGCATGTGACCAGACAAATTATTCGCGTAGTAGCTGCGAGGTTCGCTGTGGTCGACAAACAGAATATCAACTAAATGTGCAATCAATCCTTTGAAGTTAACCGCGTAGGTTTTTTTATCCATAGAGGTAGGTGCTGTAATCGTACCCATATTCATTGCTTGTGCCATGATAGCCTCTCTGTTAATTCGGTAACTTACTTTGTTGAAATGAATTCTAGGTGATATTTTTTTGGTTAAAAAATGACAAATTTTCCACATTCAAATTAGTTATTCTAATGAAACAAACCTATAACAATGCATGCTTTTATTATCCACGATAATCGACTACTTATTCACATTAAGTTTGATTTGGCGAATTTAAATCGCAATGAAAAACAAAAACACCGGTTATTTACAAAATTTTCACATTAATATTTTTATCGTCGGTTAGATAAAGGATAAATAAAAGAGAGAGGTAAGTATTGTCAAACACTTACCTCAGTTTACTTATATTATGACTTATGAGTAGCAGGTAATGGACTTCTCTGCTTATAGACAGAAGCCAACACCGCAATAATCATAGTGATTAACAGTACACCCAGTGAGACTGGTGTCGGAATTTCCCACGCAGAACCGACTAGCATCATCTTAATACCAATGAATATCATGATGAAGGAAAGCGCTGGTTTTAGATAAATAAACTTATCCATCATCCCTTGCAACACAAAGTACAAAGATCGCAAACCAAGTAACGCAAACACGTTCGCTGCTAACACTAAAAAGGGTTCGCGGGTCACGGCAAAAATAGCCGGTATTGAATCTAATGCGAACATGACATCCATAAAAGCAATCACGCCAATCACAATCATCATTGGAGTCACAAACCATTGCTTATTGCGGCTCACAACCAAAGCGTTTCCTTCGTAATGATCCGTCACATTGAACCAGCGTCGAATCAGCTTCTCCGGCATTGGGTTTAGCTGTTCCTCGCCTTTCTCGCGTGCAAGTTGAATACCAGTCCACATAAGAAATAGCGCAAACACATAAAGTAACCAATGATATTGTTCAAGCAGCTGTGCACCAATCACAATCATTACCGCTCGTAAACACAAAGCGCCGATCACTCCCCACAATAGAGCCCGCGGGCGTAAATGCTCTGGGACTGCGTATTGATGAAAAATAATCGCAAAGACGAATAAGTTATCAACACTTAACGATTTTTCTAACAAGTAACCAGTAATAAACGAGATCGTCGCCTTTTCGGCACTGTATGAACTGGTTGGTGCGTAACTATCCCAAAAGAAATAGATACTCGCGGCGAATGCAAACGCCAGCATAAACCAAATCACGCTCCAAACGGCAGCTTTAGCGATCGTGACTTTACCGCCACGGGTTTGCCAAATATCGATAACAACAAGAAATAGAGTCAGAATTGCAAAGCTGAGATAGGTTGTTGGGGTCATATATCCTCCAAAGGCGGAAGGATAAGATGGGATTAACCGATCGAAACCTTCCGCAAACAAAAACCGCTGTTCATAATGAACAGAGCTGAATGCGTTGGTCTCGTCGAAATAAGCATTCCGTTTTTAACAGAAGGCTATTTATACTTACCGGATAAGCATGCGCTTAACGAGCTGACGATAAGTAAACAAAGGCGACTACTCCCCAATCAGCGCGGATCTTATGCCTATTGGATACAAAGGTCCATAGCCGTGATCAAAAAAAGGAGCCATTTATGCTCCTTTTTAGCTTAGATTTTTATACGCCTGCTAGTGGTAATAAATACACCAATACAGTCCATGCACTGACCCAAGCAACGACGACAGCAGCATCTAACCAATCTCTAATCCACATTATACTTTCCCCTTTCACATCTTCATGCACCTTCATCGGGTTGAAGATGCGTTAAGACTGAAAGTTAAAAAGCAAAGTCTATGCCAGTAAATTTATGTCAAACCGAGTTACTGATAATGATGTTGGGGTTGAGTTCCTGCGTGGTTAAGTATTTCAGGTTTTTCCGTCAGCAGTTCAATAAACGCATCGGCCATTGACACATTCGAAACAAAACCTTCTCCCTTCATTTTCAGTATCGCATCATATCCCTCTTTGCCTTTCATGGTATAGGCCGAAGAGGTTCCACAATAATAATTATTAAGATCAATTGGTTGCCAATCTTTTTGCTCATCAAATAACAACACATTTGTGATGCGTTGTCCTACTGGCCGATCGGCGGCATAAGTAAAAGAGAGATTGTGGGTGTAAGGATAACTGCCAGAACCTGTGCCGTCGACCCCATTGCCCAGCGCATTATTAATCGCCCCTTCAAGCATCTCAATTAAGGTTTCTCCCTGCACTCGGTAGACACCGATAGGAACGGCAAAAGGCAATAAATTTCCGGCAATGTCTGCCACCGAAACTTGTCCGGCGTTGAGCGAGTTTCTGACTCCACCAGCGTTATGTATTGCAAACTGCACGGGGTGCCCTCTTTGCCGCATGGCATAGACGAATGATTGAGCCACCAAAGGAGCCAACTCACTCGGCCCAGTTTCATCAGGAATTCTGACGTGTCTTAAGAAACGATCAGCATGTGCGATAATATTTTGTTGCAGCTGACGTACTCGCGGCATGTATTTATCGATCAATATTCCTTGGACCTGCGGATCTTTCTTACACACAACCACATTAGGGTGTTGGCTTAAAAATTCACACGCCGCTAAATGGGTGTTATCGGTGCCCGCTTCGCTCATGCTGGCATCAAGAAACAGCCGACGGCCAAGTAACAGTTCATTACGACCCTGAAATTTGTCCACTTTGCCATCGGCTGAAAAGTCGATATAACAATGACCTAAGCTCAAAGAATGATAACCGGATTGGACGACATAAGTGTCGTTAATTCTTAAACCATACTCATCATCTTTCATCAGCCCTAGTGCACTAAAATCGCCTTGTAATCGGTGGCTATGCCCGCCGACGACAACACTAATGCCTTCCACTTGCTGTGCGAGCTCAATGTCCGCTTCATAACCTAAATGGCTAAGTAGCACTATTTTGTTGATCCCTTCAGCGCGTATTTCAGCAACCGTATTTTTCGCCGTTTGGATAGCGTTAATAAATGGAGTATCGAGATCTGGGTTGGCAACATCAGCCATTTTATCGAGTGACAAGCCGAAAATTGCAATCGTTTCATCACCAGCCTGTTTTTCTATCCAGCGAGCGTATTTACCTTGAGGTTGATAACTTATCACTTGCGGGCTACCGGCTATTGGAAAAGGCTTATTCGATCTTTCATTGGAGAGATCCCAATTCCCAGCTAGCAATGGGAATTTAATACGTTTAACAAAATGGGCAACGGGTTCATTACCCATATCCAGTTCGTGATTGCCTAATGCCATCGCATCAAGATTCAATGCGTTGAGCATGTCCGCATTGGCTTTACCTTTAAATAGCGAGAAATAGAGCGTGCCTTGGAAACAATCCCCAGCGTGTAAAAATACAAAGCCTCGCTTCATACGCGCCGCATCTTCTTTCAATTGCTGAACTCGGGTTGCAATTCGTGCAAAGCCGCCAGCACTTACATACGGTGTTAAAGTCTGCTGTTGGATGTGGAGAGTCAATTGCAGCGATGTCGGTTCAAAGTATGAGTGAGTGTCATTAATGTGTGCCAGCATAATTGATGCTGGTCTATTCTTTTTATGCATCATTTATCTTTCTCTTCTTTTTCCACTCTATCCTAGCTGAAGAATCATGACAGAATCGTGACTTTTATGAAACGAGTTTGAAAATATAATTACGCTAAGTCAACCTCATCACGCTTTGTAGCCTTTGTCTCATTCGGCTGCCCCTACATAAACACTTGATATGTGAGCCAGCAGCCTACTCATCTGCATAATTTCCATTATGCTTAAAGAAAAACAGACTCAGCGAGAAGCTAACTTGTTGAGTTATAAAAGGAGTCTGCCTATGCATCTAGAGCGAATTGAAATTTCCGGATTCAGAGGAATCAAACGTTTATCGCTCGCTTTTGATGAACTCACCACATTGATCGGTGAAAATACTTGGGGTAAGTCCTCATTGTTGGACGCCTTATCAGTAGTGCTACCAGCCAACGGTGTACCTTATCAATTTGAAATGCAAGATTTCCACGTCGATTACTCTATCGCTCATCCTCAAACTCAGCATTTACAAATTGTCTTAAGCTTTGTTTCTACAGATAAAAATGAATCTCGATCCGGCCGTTATCGTAAGCTGAGGCCGATTTGGGTTGAAGATGAAACGGGTACGAAACGGATATTCTATCGCATCAGTGCCACTCGTGAGCGATATGATATTACCACTCGCTACCTGTTTTTAGACCTCGAAGGCAATCCACTACCGCTGCATCATTCCGAAAAATTAGCGCAAGAGCTGATGAGCTTACACCCAGTGATCCGTTTGAAAGATTCACGGCGTTTCGAGCGACCTTTCGTCAATGGTAACGGTAAAAATTCTCGCGCCGAAAAACGCATTGATAATACCTGTCGTCGTTTACTGGCCATTCCTGGACATGTCAACAAAGGCGAGATGAGAAGTAGCCTTAACTCAATGAATGTATTAGTTGATCACTATTTTTCATTCAAAAGTCAGACACGTAAAAACCCAAGACAGCAACGTGACAGCTTAGTCTATTCCAGCCCAACCGCCGATAAAAACATAAGCCAATTTGTTGAAGAGACTAAAAATAAGCAAACTCGTTTGCTGTTGATGGGCTTACTCAATGCTTATCTGCAAGCCAAAGGCCCAACTGACCTACGACGTTGCGCTAGGCCGCTGCTGATTATCGAAGATCCCGAAGGTCGATTGCACCCTACTCATCTGGCGCGCGCTTGGAGTTTACTTCAACTATTACCCATGCAGAAAATTCTCACAACGAACAGTGGTGATCTGCTTGGCTCTGTTCCCCTTCATTCGATTCGGCGTTTGGTGCGTACTTCTGACCGTACCATTGCTAATTCGATGATCTCTCGTGGATTGAGTAAGGACGAACTACGACGTATCGGTTTTCATATTCGTTTTCATCGTTCAGGGGTGCTTTTTGCTCGCTGCTGGTTGTTGGTTGAAGGAGAAACTGAGGTGTGGCTGTTTAGTGAGCTGGCTCGCCAGTGTGGCTATAATCTAGCCGCCGAAGGAGTACAAATTGTCGAATTTGCTCAGTCTGGTCTGAAGTCCTTAATTAAAGTGGCGAAAGCGTTTGGCATTGATTGGCATGTCGTGACTGATGGCGATCCCGCTGGCAAAAAATATTCGTCAACGGTACGCGGTATGCTGACAGGTGATCAAGAACGACACCGCCTAACCGAACTTCCCGATCGAGATATCGAACATTTTCTGTACTCTCATGGCTTTGAACACTTCTTCAAAGATTTGATTAAAATACCTTACGATCATCCAATCCCTGCGAAAAAAGTGGTCACACGTGTGCTGAAAAAACACGCGAAACCTGATTTGGCGCTTGCCATCGTTTCCCATTGTGAACAACAAGGTGTGGACTTTATTCCTGTACTGCTGCGCTGGACACTAAAACGAGTGATTACGATGGCCAATGGCCACACGTAAAAAAAGGCACACATGATTGTGTGCCTCGTATCATTTCCATTTAGCTATATGTGACTAATCTTATATTGAATGGGTATATCAACAATTTTGATGAATCGATACGGATCAATTGGGGGTAACGTTTACCAATGCGGATTTCACCAGCATTAGCCTTAAACACAAATTAACAAGTTGAGGATTTAGAGCGCGTTTCAACAGTTACGCTATCGCTCAGCGTTGGCTGGCTAGATCGGTGATGCAACCACATACCACTTGTTTTCATCGCAAAACCAAAAAGGCCACCTAATAAAAGTGATGGAATAACCAGTTGCCAATCTCCACCCGCAGCAAAAGTGGCACAAGCGCCAATAAAGGTTCCAGGGATATAGCCAAGCCATGCTTTCGACGCTTGAATGCACATTAAAAATGCCACCACAGCAGTGACCACGTAACCCAAAATATCCAAGCTCACCAAACTGGATGAATGAATAATTACCATTGCCCAAAAAACGCCACTGATATTAGTTATCAAACTTTCTGCAAGACCTTTAATGCCCTCGGTTGGAGAGGCAAAATAACTCGTACATCCTAAAAATCCAGCCCATGATAGTAAGCCAAACGAAACAGCTATCCAGCCCCAAACACCAGAAAGAATGCCTGTCGTTAGTGAAATTGCAAATAGTGTGCTCATAGCGCCCTCATTTAGCCGCTATCTGCCTGTCATTTAACAAGCCGTTGCTATAGCGACATCAATAAATCAAGTGCCGATATTAAAAGCTTCAACCACAGATGACTAGTGACCTAAGTCATGAAATAAATGCAATGACTGCACTTATTTCATTGAAATGTTGACGCAAACGATAAATCAACACATTTGAAGTGCTTTTTAATCAAGCATGAGCGTTAGATTAGGTGATGAGGGAGTGTAGCATGATGCTAAATGCGAACACTCAACAGCTTCACTTATCACACCCCATATTGAGAAGTAACAAAGTAAATCATAATCAAGATTAACAAGCTTAAAGTACGCTTGGTCGTCCTTTCATCATGCGCAGTCCTTCACGCTTAATGCACTCAACCAACGGGTTTTCAGCCATCTCTGCTCGCCAAATAAACGACAACGTTCTTTCCATATTCAGATCAGGCACATTGAGCGCTACCAGTTGGCCATTCTCAATAAAGCGTTCTACATCGAGGTAAGGTAAACAAGTTAAGTACGGACCATTCGCAACCATACTGCGTAGCACAGGAACATGTTCGTACTCTCGCCACACATCTAAATCGGAAATAAGATGGTGAATCGAGCTATCAAAAATATTGCGAGTGCCAGAACCGTGTTCTCTTAACACCCATTTGGCTTGTTCAAGCTGTGCAAGACTCACCGTTTTACATTTGGCAAAAGGATGATGAGCCGAAGCTATCACTGTTAGGTGATCTCGACACCACACTTCTTGGGAAATACGGTTATCATCGCATCGACCTTCAATGATACCAAGGTCATATTTGTAGTCGAGGATGCCATCGATCACCCCTTTGGTGCTTTTCACACCAAGCTCAATACGCATCTCTGGGAAAT
This sequence comes from Vibrio anguillarum, assembly GCF_001989995.2. Classification (GTDB taxonomy): domain Bacteria; phylum Pseudomonadota; class Gammaproteobacteria; order Enterobacterales; family Vibrionaceae; genus Vibrio; species Vibrio anguillarum. The sequence goes on along the minus strand of NZ_JAHGUP010000030.1, from coordinate 7,430 downwards.
CGTTATCAAGAATGCTGATAAGGTCTGGAACGAGGTGCTCGGCAGGGGTCTGGCTGGCCCCCATACTGATTTCACCGCTAAGCAAGTGCTGATCATAAAAGCCCATTTCGATCTGCTGAGCATCTTGTAATAAACGCTTCGCTTTCGGCCTAAGCCACATTCCCCAATGAGTTAATGCCATCTGCTTTCCTTGTCTTTCGAACAAAGGGCGACCTAACATTTTTTCCAATTGTGCTAGCGACATACTGGTCGCGGATTGAGTTAACGCTAATTTATCCGCAGCTTGACTGACGCTGCCACTATCGGCAACAGCATCGAAAACTGCTAATTGTTTGAGTGAATACCGCACTGCTTTTCCTATTTAGCTTTCATCTACTGCGCGCCACACCTTTAATTTCAAGGGAGTTAATATGCGCAAACGGTTTCATTCTACTCTTTCATTTATTCATATCAATTCATTTGATGAGTAATCTAAAAATTATCAATTTTACTACTTCATGACCCGTTCGTTAGTCTGTATGGGAAGCAAGGCATGACGCTTTGTTTGAACTTGGGAGGTAATTATGAAATTGAGCTTTGGGAGCGTGTATGTCTGCAGCCTACTCTGAAAATAAACAGCTGTTCTCACCGATTGAGATGATGGCAGAAGCCGAGAAATTTGCATTAAGCAAAGCCAAGAAAAGTAGCGGTATGACACTGAGCCTTGCCATTATGGCTGGTGCTTTTATCGGCTTAGCATTTTTGTTCTACATCACGGTCACCACAGGCAGTGCTAACGCAGGTTGGGGGCTCAGTCGGTTAGCGGGTGGTTTAGCCTTTAGCATGGGGCTGATTTTAATCGTGATTTGTGGCGGTGAACTGTTCACCAGTTCCGTATTGTCGAGCATTTCTTGGGCCAATAAACAAATCAGCTTTAGCAAAATGTTATCCATTTGGGGCAAGGTTTATATCGGTAACTTCATTGGTGCCATGTTCTTACTGCTTTTGGTTACTGGGGCTGGTCTCTATCAGTTGGATGATGGTCAATGGGGGTTGAATGCGCTGAACATCGCGCAGCACAAACTGCACCATACACCTGTTCAAGCATTTTCTCTTGGGGTGCTATGTAACTTACTAGTTTGTCTTGCTATTTGGTTAACGTTTAGCTCTGCCAATGCAATGACCAAAGCCGCAATGACAATTTTGCCTGTGGCGATGTTCGTCTCTAGCGGCTTCGAGCACTGCGTAGCCAACATGTTTATGGTCCCTTTAGGCATTGTGATTCAAAACTTTGCACCAGAGAGCTTCTGGCAGCAGATCGGTATCAGTGCGACTCATTACGCAGATTTGAACATTCATCAATTTGTGGTGGCAAACCTTATCCCAGTGACTTTGGGCAATATCGTCGGCGGTGCTGTGTTGGTTGGTCTCGCCAACTGGTCTATTTTCCGCCGTCCACAACTTAAAGCCGCAAACATTAGCACTATTACGGAAACAGCAACAATTACGTCAGTGAAGGAAACGAAAATGAATAAAACAATTACAGTTAAAGACATTATGAACACCCAACCTGTAACTCTAGGCGTGGAAATGCCAACCGCAGTAGCGATTGATATGTTGCTGGATAACCAGCTCGATAGTGCTCCTGTGGTTGATGTGGCTGGTCGTTTGGTCGGATTTTTCTCAGCTCACGATGTCATGGTGGATTTATGGTGCCAAGACTACCTCCCTACCGAAGGGCAAAAAGTGGTGGATCTTATGAGCCGCGATGTTATCGCCATCGATGCATCTGACCGTCTGATTGATATCGCCGAATTTTTATGTATTGATAAAGAACAGTTATACCCTACCACTAGCATGGGCATTGCTACTCGTTTTAGCTCACTCTCTTTAGAAGAGCGCGCAAAAAGCATGAAAGTGAACAAACCACAAAATCTCCCCGTCCTTGAAGATGGCAAGTTTGTCGGTATGCTAACTCGTAACCATGTACTGGCAGCACTACGTCCAATTTATGGCGAGCGTCTAAGCGTGGTCAAAGAGCGTACGTTAGAAACGGCTTAACACGTTGTTTTGTTCAAAACGGTTTTTGGTCAGGAAATAAGTCGCTTGACTAAAAAGCAAAGACCCCGCATTGCGGGGTCTCTTTGATTCATCTATTTCGCTTGTTACTATCCCTGACGCCACCAACGTCCGACGCACGGGTTTTCAGGATCAAGATATCGATTCAATAACGTTAAGTTGCTGTCGAACAAAATGAGATAAGGTTGAATCTCACTGACATTTAACGCCCCCTTTGTGGCATTGATACACTGCATCAATAAATCCGTAAGACAGCGAACAAAAACCCACTTTGGGTTGTCTGCGATTTTATGGTTGATCGCTAAAATAGCCTCATATGCTATTTGGTAAGGAATGGCTCTCACTTGCGTGAGATCGCGCAAAAATGAGCCAGCAACAACACCTTCAAGGTAGACACGGTAAGTCGTTAGTTGATCGACCAATAGAAACAGTTCCGCGGCTAAATGCGTATAAGGGTATTTCACCGCGAGGTGATCGTGCAGATCCGGTGAAATAGCCAGCGTGATCCCCATCATTTCACAGCGTTGTTTAAGCACTCGCAGTAACCCTTGCTCATCCATTAGTTGCTGAATTTCAAAAATACGCTGCAAGTGATAGTCGTTAGAAATGAAAGTGACAGGTAATATTTTTTGCGTATCAATACCACCGTTTTTTTGCAGCTCTAACGCGACGTTTTCGATATTTTCTACCGTGCTGGTTGAGTACTCTTCCAGCAAAATGCGGTTATTCGAAAGTGACACATTGAGCCGAGTAAGTTCCGATTGAAGATAATGATACATAGCCTTCGCTTCAGAAATCTGTTGCCCTAGCGTGAGCCCACCACATAAAGCAATGACACTATGATCGATGTCATGACGTTGTAACGCCTTAACAAGGCCATCAACACGGCTACGCCCTTCTAATGTTAATTGCTGATCAACAAGTCGTTTACCTAATACGATATAAAGATGCTCGGCTACCATCGTTATTTTTCTCTCTCCATTCCAGCCACCATAAAACTTGTGTCATAGCAATCGACATCAAGAAAGCAGCAGTATTAAAACGTATGGTTTGGTAACACGTAAATACTCCTACATGTGCATAGTGCTTGAGTCAAAAAATAAAATAAACAATCGCTTTTTAAACATTACTCAAACGATAGCCACGCATTAGAAATGCTCGTGCATAAAGTAAGGTTTCTGCGATAATTGTTTCAATTTATTTATAACTACCGATGATAAAATCCACAGGAATAAACTCTAAAAATCCACTACATGGAGAGATTAATATGTGGAATAAACTCAATAAATCAATGATGTTCTGCCAAATGATGTTTGGCTTATCATTTTACGGGGTAATGGTTATCCTAACCCGTTTTTTTCTAGAAGATTTGGATTATAACGAAGCCGATACCATGATGGTGGTAGGAGCATTTTCATCCATTGGCCCCCTTTTTGCGATCGCTGGTGGTTTTATTGCCGATAAATTCCTTGGCGCTTATCGTTCATTAACCATTGCCTACGGCGCTTTTGCTCTTGGTTACACACTACTGGTGCTGGGTGCCTCAACAACCAACGTCGCGATGGCATTAGCAGGCATCGCTTTAGCGAGCTACGCACGCGGATTAATGTCTCCTTCTTACCCCAGTTTATATAAACGCACTTTTAGCTCTCAAGAACATTTTGAAAACTGTTACCCTGTCAATTATTCGGTAAACAATGTGGGAGCACTACTTGGTCAATATTTATTCCCGATGTTTGTTTTAGTGATCGGTTTTCACGGTAGCTTTATGCTCTCAGCCATTTTGGCAGCGTTCGCCTTTGCCACTTTAATTGTGTTTAATAAATCATTAGTGAATGCTGCAGCTGAGATTGATCAAACTCCCGTAAGCGTGAAAAACTGGATCGCCTTTTGTGCAGTATCGTGCGCGATGGTTGGGCTAGTTTTCTTCATGTTTTCTAATATGGACATCGGTCAAAACATCGTTTATGCCATTGGTGCAGCTGCCATTTTTTACTTCATCTTTTTGATGTTTAAAGCGAATCGATCCGATACCTTGAAAATGGGCACTATTCTTATCATGACGGTGCTCACCACCTGTTTCTTTGTCTATTACGGGCAAATGATGACCTCCATGACCATGGTAACCATTAATACGATGCGTGGTGACTTATTTGGATTAATCCCAATCGCTCCTGAAGCATCAATGGCGATGAACCCACTGTGGTGCATTGTTGCTGGGCCTGTCATTGCTATGACTTTCTCTTCACTGGAAAAGCGAGGCATTAATTTTTCAACAGCCACTAAAATTGGCTTTGCATTCATCTTTACCGCCATTGCATTTGGCATTTTAACCATGGCAGTCATGAATATTGGTGCTGATGTTATCATCAGACCAGAAGTCTTTTTGATGATCCACTTCTTCCAAGCTTTTGCGGAAGTCATTGTTGGTAGTTTAGTAGTGGCCTTCATTTTGTCAGTGGCTCCCAAGCACATCGAAAACTTTTCGGTTAGCCTCTTTTCAGTCGCCATCGCCTTAAGCGGCATTGTGGGTGCGGTGTTCTCAACCTCCATCGCATTAGAAAAAGGTCAAGTGATCAGTCAGCATATCGTCCAAAGCGTTTATGGCGACTACTTTAAAATGCTCACGATCTTAGCCGTAGTGATGGTAGCAGTGGCCATCGTCGCTTCATTGGTTGTTCGAAAAATGCTTGAAGCATCAAAAATGAACGAACGGGATGAACTTGCAGAAGTTGCACCTAACGAAGTTTAAACATCAGCAAAATGTGAGCATTATTAAGCCTCATACCATTATGCGTATGGGGCTTTTTATCTGCAAAGTTACATATTCCCATCTCTTCAAAGTAAAATAACGTAAATGATAGTTATTATCATTGAATCAATTGAGCACTCAGTTTAAGGTTATACCTACAAAAGACAAAACGGTAATCTAGAGAATAATGAAAAAAGAAACAGAACCTAAACGCTCTTTCTATCCACTCACGGTTGCGGATAGCCAGCAAATTTCGCCTTCCCTGCAACGCATTACGTTACAGGGTGACTCAATTGGGCATTTTACACTTGAAAACGAAGGCGATTATATCAAGCTGTTGTTTAGTGAAGATGGTGGCACTGATTTGTCACGGTTAACCCCTGATCAGCGCCCAATAATGCGCACTTATACCATTCGAAGCTTTGATACGACCAACAATCGCATTGAAATCGATTTTGTACGGCATGAGGCGGAAGATAAGCAGTGTGGATTTGCAGTCAGATGGGCGATGCATACGGCCATTGGCGATACGATTTCAATCGCTGGCCCAGGTAAAGCTCAAGGGTTGAATCCCAATGGGAAATGGTTTTTCTTAGCCGCTGACATGACCGCGATCCCTGCCCTTGCAGCTCAATTAAAACGCTTACCGCGTGATGCAAAAGGTTATGCAGTAATTGAAATTGAGCATGTGGATGACAAACAGGCACTACAGGCTCCGGAGAACATAGAGATCTCTTGGGTAGTGAAAGACAGCAGCACCAATTTGGCGACTTCGGTTATCGAGAAAAATTGGCTGGGTGAGAATGGCTCGGTATGGTGTGCGTGTGAATTTGATACTATGCGCGCGCTAAGAGAGTATTTTCGCAATGAAAAAGAGATAGCGAAAGACTATATTTATATCAGCAGCTACTGGAAACGTGGCGTCAGTGAAGATGGGCATAAACAGCTCAAACAAACGGATGCACAAACTCAGTCATAAACAGCAATAACACAGTAAAAAGGTGACTTAATAGAGGTCGCCTTTTTCATTGAATGCGCTCAATTTTCAACGAACATAGCTTTAACAAACCTAGCTTTAACGGACATAGCCTCAGCGGGCCACAGTGAGCTTGGCTAACGACTCAATACAAATCGCGTCATGTCGCCAGTATTCGATACCACAATCGATCAGTTCACCCTGTTTATTATAATTAATGCGCTCAACGACCATCGCCGGAGTGCCTGATGTAGCGCGTAGCGCTTGCGCCATATGACCAAGCAAAGAGCTAGTGGTAATTCGATAACGGACTGTTTGATACTCCATGGCAAAATGGTCGCGATAAATATCCGTCAGTGATTGAGACAAATCGAAAGTCAGCAAGTTGGGAAACAATTCAGGGCGCACGTAATTCGTCACATAGACCACGGGGCGATCTTCTAAATAACGCACACGATCAATTTGGTAAACATCCGAAAACGGCTTCAATCCCAATAAGAGCGATGCTTGTTTATTGGCTAATAGCGCTTTTGCCATCATCAGTTCCGTTTTTGGTACTCGGTTTTGTGCTAAAGCCATGTTGGTGAAATTCAGAGTTTGGGTTGGGTCGTAACGTATCGGCTCGGGAGAAATAAACCAACCTCGCCGATCTTCTCGGTAGATCTTGCCATCCGCTTCCAACAGAGACAAAGCCTCACGCAGGGTAACGCGTGTGGTATTAAACGACTCTGCAAGTTTTCGTTCAGAAGGTAATTTTTGACGAGGGGCAAGCATGCCAGCATCGATTTGTTCAACAATCACATCTTTAATTTTTACGTACTGCACAACATCCACTCCCAGCCTAAATACGTGCATGCCAAATTCATAACAAACTGATACCGTATTATTTGCATTCTATGTCGAACAAGATTAATGTCATAGCCTGAATCGCAATAACATTGACGTTAATTTTTATACCGCCTAGCTTTTGGGCGGTATTTCTTTTTGGAGTATTAAAAATGTCAAACTTAGCACCTGTCTTAGTTTCAAGCCTTGATATGGACAGAATATCCGCATTACTGGATGGCATGCCTAAACTAACGCCAGAGTTAGAAAAGCTCGAGGCTGAGTTGGATAGAGCCACCATTGTCGCCCCACAAGAGATGCCAAATAATGTGGTGAGCATGAATTCGACCGTACGCTTCAAGTTTATCGACAGTGATGAAGTGATAGAAAAAAATCTTGTGTATCCGCATGAAGTGAAAAGCAGTCAAGATATCTCTGTTTTTGCCCCAGTAGGCAGTGCATTGTTGGGCCTAGCTGTTGGTCAACAGCTAAGTTGGCCAATGCCAGGTGGTAGAGAAAGAGTGATTGAGATTCTTGATGTAGTTTATCAACCTGAGCGTGACGGTGAATTCAACCGCTAACGAATCGATTTGTTGGTGTGGAGGTCGATATCATCACTCCACACCCCAAGCCACACCATTGTAAATAATTATGCGACCAAAATATCTTTAAGCTCGTGCAATGAACGCACATGGTAGTGTGGCTCAATGCCATCAACAGCACTTGCGCCAGTAGAGTTTAGCCAACAGGTCTCAATACCAAAATTCAAGCCACCTAGAATATCGGAATGCGGGTTATCCCCAGGGAAACCGCATGAAA
>NZ_JAHGUP010000029.1 GCF_001989995.2 Vibrio anguillarum | reverse complement strand
AGAGCACGGATGGCATTGGCGAGTTCTTTATTAGAAACAAGGTTACGGGAAGACATGTCTGCTCCTGAGTGCATTAAGCGAATTCAAATTAACGGAAATGGGCTGTAAATAGCGCGGCTATTCTCTCAAAGCACTTTTCTCACTGCAAACGTTTTACTGGAGAAATAGTGCTCTTTAGCGCTTATTTTTAGGATAAAAAACCAAACTCCAATTTTTCATCTAAATTTAAGCAAACGTTTGGTTTACAGACAGGCGTAAAAATAACTTGTAATTCGACCATTCAAAACTAGAATAGACGTCTAGATGTAGAAACACCTACATAAACTAATGAATAACGATGGTGAGCGAAGCTTGCCATAGTCCAACGATTAAAAGTGGAGCTCTCATGGTTAAGCACCTGTTTACTTCTGAATCCGTTTCAGAAGGCCATCCAGATAAAATTGCAGACCAAATTTCTGATGCAGTTTTGGATGCGATTCTAGAACAAGACATCAAAGCGCGCGTTGCTTGTGAAACTTACGTGAAAACCGGCATGGTCATGGTTGGTGGTGAAATCACTACCTCTGCATGGGTGGACATTGAAGAACTTACTCGCCAAACCGTTCGTGAAATTGGTTACGTCAACTCAGAGATGGGTTTCGATGCCAATTCTTGCGCTGTTTTGAATACCATTGGTAAACAGTCACCTGATATCAACCAAGGTGTTGATAAGGCCGATCCTAAAGAACAAGGCGCCGGTGACCAAGGTATTATGTTCGGTTACGCGACCAACGAAACTGAAATCCTGATGCCAGCACCGATCACCTACGCTCACCGCTTGATGCAAAAACAAGCAGAAGTGCGTAAAAATGGCACGCTTTCTTGGCTACGTCCTGATGCAAAATCTCAAGTTACCTTCCAATATGACCAAGGTAAAATTGTCGGAATTGATGCAGTCGTTCTTTCAACGCAACATTGCGACTCTATCTCGACAGCTGACCTACGCGAAGGCGTCATGGAAGAGATCATTAAGCCTGTGTTGCCAGCCGAGTGGCTTAGCAAAGAGACCAAATTCTTCATCAACCCAACCGGTCGTTTTGTGATTGGCGGCCCAATGGGTGACTGTGGTTTAACTGGTCGTAAGATCATTGTTGATACCTACGGCGGCGCAGCGCGTCACGGTGGTGGTGCATTCTCTGGTAAAGATCCATCAAAAGTAGACCGTAGTGCAGCCTACGCGGCGCGTTATGTAGCGAAAAACATCGTGGCGGCTGGCCTTGCTGACCGCTGTGAAATTCAGTTGTCATACGCCATTGGTATTGCAGATCCAACCTCAATCATGGTCGAAACCTTTGGTACTGAGAAAGTATCACAAGAGATCATCATTGAAGCGGTACGCCAGCACTTCGACCTACGCCCATACGGCCTACAAGAAATGCTCAATTTGCTGCAACCGATCTACAAGAAAACCGCCGCTTACGGTCACTTCGGCCGTGAAGAGTTTCCTTGGGAAGCGATTGACAAAGCCGCCATCCTGCGTGACTTTGCTGGCTTGAAGTAATTTTCAACCTAGTTTAAATTTGTAAGCCCTTGCTCATTCGCAAGGGCTTTTTTCTAGGAATGAATCTGTGCCTAATTTTGAGCTACATTACCGCGCGCAAGTAAAAGCAAAACAGTGCATCACAACCGCTCGTCACTATTTTCAACACGACTTCCCTATGCCAAATATCAACTATCAGTTGCGGGGAAAGGCGGCAGGTAAGGCTTATTTACAACGTTGGGAAATCAGACTGAATCCAGTGCTGTTTGCTGAAAATCAACGCGCTTTTCTCGATGAAGTGATCCCACATGAAATCGCCCACCTAATTACCTACCAGCGCTATGGTCGTGTTCGTCCACACGGTAAAGAGTGGCAGGCCGTGATGAATCAAGTGTTTCATTTACCAGCCAATACCACTCATCGCTTTGAAGTCTCTTCTGTGCAAGGCAAAACCTTTGAATATCACTGCGCTTGTGCGCATTATCCGCTCACTGTCCGTCGTCACAATAAAGTGATGCGCAATCAAGCCACCTACCGCTGTCAACACTGTGCACAAACGCTCCATTTTACTGGCGTGCAGCTTTCATAAATAAACTTTGGTTGCTGCTACTTGAATCCACAGCGGTGTGGTTACACCCATCTACAATTAACAACAAAAACATCATTTATTATTCTTTAATCTGAGTGTTAGACTAATAAAAACCATACTTATATCAGTCTAAATGATGTCCTATTTTCGCTTATTGCTTGTGAATAGCAGCTTAGCTTTGTTCTCGTTTTGTGCCCTAGCTGCGCCTCCCGCTTCCTTTTCTCAAGCTAAAAAAGAAGCATTGAAAATCTATCATGATCATCCAGTGAGCTTTTACTGCGGTTGTGACATTGCATGGCAAGGTAAGAAAGGCACGCCCGACTTACAAACTTGTGGTTACCAAGTTCGCAAACAACAAACTCGCGCCAGCCGTATTGAATGGGAACACGTCGTCCCTGCTTGGCAATTTGGCCACCAGCGTCAGTGCTGGCAACAAGGTGGGCGTAAAAATTGCACCAAAAATGATACTATTTTTCGTTCGATGGAAGCTGACCTCCACAACCTGACGCCGGCGATTGGCGAAGTCAACGGCGATCGTTCAAACTACAATTTCAGTCAGTGGAATGGCGTAGAAGGTGAAAGCTATGGCCGTTGTGAAATGCAGGTCGATTTTAAACAACGCAAAGTCATGCCACCCGATAGAGCACGTGGCTCAATTGCTCGTACCTATCTGTACATGAGCCAAAACTATGGCTTTCAGTTATCCAAGTCCCAAACACAACTAATGCAAGCTTGGAATCGCCAATACCCAGCCGATGAGTGGGAATGCAAACGCGATCAGCGAATTGCCAAAGTTCAAGGCAACCACAACCCATTTGTGCAGCAACAGTGCCGTTCATAAGGTACTTTTTGTGGGCCATTTTCGTGATTGAAACTCGCCCTTGCCCCTTGTTTTTTCAGTGTAAAGCATCCATGTTAATGGCTATTAAACGTCAGGTAGGAACTATCCATGCGTATCCCTAGAATTTATCATCCGACTCCTCTTCAACCCTCAAGCATTATTGCTCTCAATGATGATGCGGCTGGGCATATTGGCCGAGTGTTACGCATGCAAGCGGGCCAAGAAGTACTGCTTTTTGATGGCAGTGGCGCGGAATTCCCAGCGGAAATTACCGAGGTCAGCAAAAAAAATGTGCTGGTCAATGTGTTGAAAAGAGTCGAAAGCAGCTGTGAATCGCCTCTTAATTTACACCTTGGGCAGGTGATCTCGCGTGGAGACAAAATGGAGTTCACCATTCAAAAATCGGTCGAACTTGGCGTCAATACCATCACGCCTTTGATTTCTGAACGTTGCGGCGTGAAATTAGATGCCAAACGTTTTGAGAAAAAACTTGAACAGTGGCAAAAAATTGCAATCAGCGCTTGTGAGCAGTGCGGCCGCAATATAGTGCCGCTGATCCGCCCAATTATGCAGTTGGAAGAGTGGTGTGCCGAACCCAGTGATGCGCTCAAGCTCAACTTACATCCACGTGCGAAGTATTCGATTAATACCCTGCCTCAACCCATCAATAAAGTCCGTTTGTTGATTGGCCCTGAAGGGGGCTTATCAGAATCAGAAATTAGCATGACTGAACAGTACCATTTTGAAGAAACCTTACTAGGCCCACGCGTATTGCGTACTGAAACTGCGGCCTTAACGGCTATTACTGCTCTTCAAGTTCGCTTTGGCGATCTTGGCTAACCGGAGAAAAACAATGATTAAACTTGGTATCGTCATGGACCCTATCTCGTCCATTAACATCAAAAAAGATTCCAGCTTTGCCATGTTGCTAGAAGCGCAGCGTCGTGGTTATGAAATCCACTATATGGAGATGAATGATCTACACTTAGATCAAGGTGTCGCTTTTGCCGATACCAAAGTGGTTACATTAAAAGAAGATCCGAACGGTTGGTATGAGTTTTTATCTGAGCAAACTATTCCACTGGCTGATCTCGATGCAGTGTTGATGCGTAAAGATCCGCCGTTTGACACTGAATATATCTACGCAACCTACATTCTAGAACGAGCAGAAGAAGCAGGAACATTAATCGTCAATAAGCCGCAAAGCTTACGTGACTGCAATGAGAAACTGTTTACGGCATGGTTCCCTGAACTAACGCCAACCACCATAGTGACGCGTAAAGCGGAAAAAATTAAAGCCTTCCGCGCGCAACATGGTGATGTGATTTTAAAACCGTTAGACGGTATGGGCGGGGCGTCTATCTTCCGCGTTAAAGAGGGTGATCCAAACGTATCTGTCATTATCGAAACATTAACTAACCACGGCCAAAACTACTGTATGGCGCAAACTTTTGTACCTGACATCAGCAACGGTGATAAACGTATTTTAGTGGTCGATGGTGAACCAATGCCTTACTGCCTAGCGCGAATTCCGGCACAAGGTGAAACCCGTGGCAATTTGGCAGCTGGTGGCCGTGGTGAAGCGCGTCCGCTAAGCGAAACCGATAAAAAAATTGCTCAAACTATTGCTCCAACATTGAAAGAAAAAGGCTTAATCTTTGTCGGACTTGACGTTATTGGCGACAAGCTCACTGAGATCAACGTGACGAGCCCTACGTGTATTCGTGAAATAGAGGCCGCCTTTGATATCTCAATTACCGGTAAGTTGATGGACGCGATTGAGCGTCGAATCAACAAGTCATGCTGAACTGGGCAAACTCTTGCCCAGTAATTTGCGATAGGTTGGAGGCAGTATGAATCTTACAAATCATTTTTTAGTCGCCATGCCAAGTATGAGAGACCCTTACTTCAAGCACAGTGTTATTTATATCTGTGAGCACAATGAAGAAGGGGCGATGGGCTTGATGATTAATGTGCCGATTGATATCACCGTGGGCGGCATGTTAAACCAAGTCGATGTTGAGCCAAGCTATCCGAAGCTTCAACTTGATAGCCTAAAAAGGCCCGTATTGAATGGCGGTCCTGTTTCTGAAGATCGTGGGTTTATTCTACATCGACCGAAAGATCATTATGAGTCCAGCATCCGTATGAGCGATGACATTGCCGTCACCACATCGAAAGATATTTTAGCGGTACTGGGCACAGATGCCGAACCAAGTCACTATCTTGTGGCTCTGGGTTATTCAGGCTGGGAGCCCGGTCAGCTTGAGTTAGAGCTGGCTGAAAATTCTTGGTTAACCATTGAGGCCGATCCAGAGGTTATCTTTAATACGCCCATTCACGATAAGTGGAATCAGGCGATTAAAAAACTCGGCATTGATCCCATCCAACTCTCAGCGCAAGCTGGGCATGCTTAACTTTTACGGCTCTAACCTTTACGGCTCTAACTAGGTAACGCGCCTTTTTAGAGCCTTTATTGCACCATTCAAGATACTGATTATGACATCCAGAACCATTATGGCTTTTGACTTTGGCACCAAAAGCATCGGCAGTGCGATTGGCCAAGAAGTTACAGGCACCGCATCACCACTTAAAGCCTTTAAAGCCAATGACGGAATTCCACATTGGGAAGAGATCGAAAAGCAGATCAAAGAGTGGCAACCCCATTTATTGGTGGTAGGGCTACCAACAGATTTGCACGGCAAAGCATTAGAAACCATTACCCCACGAGCCAAAAAATTTGCGCAGCGTTTACACGGGCGCTTTGGCTTAGCCGTCGAGATGCATGACGAACGGCTTTCAACCCGGGAAGCCCGCGCCGACTTATTTGCCATGGGCGGCTATAAGGCGCTGAGCAAAGGCAATGTCGATTGCCAATCAGCTGTAGTGATCTTAGAGAGCTGGTTTGAAGCGCAATGGGGCGCGTAACTTAACTTTAATACAGCGGCGCAGCACAATCCCGAATCGAGTTCGGGATTGTTCGTCTTAAACTGCGACTATTCCATATCAATCTGCACGTTATCCAATGTGCCACTGCTGATCCCTTCGCCACGCTTTGTTTTTAACATTAAACGTAAATCGTTAGCCGAGTCAGCGCTGTGCAGTGCATCTTGTTCACTGATTTTGTCCTCAACGACCAGTTGATATAGTGCTTGGTCAAAAGTCTGCATCCCCACTTCTTTTGATTTGCCCATCGTCGCTTTCAATTCGTGCAGATCACCGCGGCGGATCAAATCGGAAATTCGAGGGCTGTTGAGTAAAATCTCAAACACACCATGTCGTCCCTTGCCATTTTTATCGCGGATCAACTGCTGCCCCACGACGCCTTTGAGGTTCATCGACAGATCAAACAAAAACTGCTCTTTTTGCTCTTTAGGAACCAAATGCAAAATTCGCTCAAGCGCTTGGTTGGCATTGTTAGCATGTAACGTTGCCATACATAAATGACCTGTCTCGGCAAAGGTCATCGCATATTCCATCGTTTCACGTGAACGGATCTCACCAATTAAAATCATATCAGGGGCTTGGCGCAGAGAGTTTTTCAGAGCCACTTCGTAACTCTCGGTATCCAACCCTACTTCTCGCTGGGTCACAATGCAACGCTGATGCTCATGCACAAACTCAATCGGGTCTTCCACCGTTAAAATATGCCCAGTTCGGTGCGAGTTACGATAACCCGTCATGGCCGCCATGGTGGTCGATTTGCCCGACCCCGTCGCGCCGACCACCAGCACCAGCCCACGCTTTGCAATCGAGAGATCTTGCAACACGCCCGGTAACTTTAATTCTTCAAAAGTGGGGATATGAGTTTCAATACGGCGGATCACCGCACCGGGCAGCTCACGCTGAAAAAAAGCACTGACACGAAAACGGCCAATCTCTCTCACCACTGCAAAATTGGCTTCACGTGTGCGTTGAAATTCACGGCGGCGATCCTCATCCATCATGGCATCTAACAACGCCATCACCTGCGTTTGGGATAACTTTTCGCCATGAGCTCTTAACTCTCCATCGACGCGAAATAACACTGGCGCTCCTACGGTGAGGTACAAGTCGGAAGCTTTTTGAGTCAACATACCCTCAAGACATTGGTTCAGTTCCATGAGCTCTCTCTTAAAATGGTGATGAATTGACTTCCAGTTTTTTCTGCACTTCTTCTTGATCGACAATACCTTGCGCAATCAACTGTTTGGAATTCTGTTCCATGGTTTGCATGCCATGCGCCGCACCCGTTTGGATGATGGAGTACATCTGCGCAACCTTATCCTCGCGGATCAAGTTACGAATCGCTGGAGTGGCAAGCATAATTTCATGACATGCGACGCGGCCCCCACCTAAACGTTTTAGCAACTTTTGCGCAATCACGGCTCGCAATGATTCAGAGAGCATTGAACGAACCATCTCTTTATCACTACCGGGAAACACATCAATGATCCGGTCGATGGTTTTCGCCGCAGAGCTGGTATGTAACGTGCCAAACACTAAATGCCCGGTTTCAGCCGCGGTTAACGCTAAGCTGATGGTTTCTTGATCGCGCAGCTCACCGACTAAGATTACATCCGGATCTTCGCGCAGCGCCGAACGTAGCGCCGCTTTAAAACTGTGGGTATCTCGGTGTACTTCACGTTGGTTAACCAAACATTTATTGTTGCTATGCACAAACTCAATGGGGTCTTCAATGGTTAAAATGTGTTTGTTGTGATGAGAATTAATGTAATCAACCATTGCTGCCAGTGTGGTCGACTTACCCGACCCTGTTGGCCCAGTCACCAGCACCAATCCTTTCTCATAATTGGCGATTTTATTAAAAATGTCAGGCGCTTGTAGTTCTTCCAAGGTTGGGATCACCGTAGGAATCGTCCGGAAAACCGCAGAGCAGCCACGAGATTGATGGAAAGCATTGACACGAAAACGCCCTACATTAGGCAGCTCAAATGAGAAATCCACTTCCAGTTTCTCTTCAAATTCACTACGCTGAGCATCGTTCATGATCTCAAAAATCAAACGATGCACGTCAGCATGAGTAAAAGCAGGCACTCCGAGCTTTCTTACTTCACCATCTATCCGTACCATAGGTGGAACACCTGCAGATAGGTGTAGATCCGAAGCGTTGTGCTTTACACTAAAATCCAGTAGCTCAGCGATATCCATTTAATTTCCTTAGTAAAGTCAGGCTATGAGTAGTATTCAACAAAACATTGAACAGATCACTTCACAAATTGAAAGTGCACAACAAAAGTGTGGACGCGCTCGAGAGAGAGTGCAACTTTTAGCGGTCAGTAAGACCAAACCTGTCGAGGCGATTCTAGAAGCAGCGCGCGCTGGGCAACGTTTATTTGGTGAAAACTATGTGCAAGAGGGCGCGGATAAAGTTCAATACTTCAATACCTTGCACCCCGAACTGGATTTAGAATGGCACTTTATCGGCCCAATTCAGTCCAATAAATCGCGCATTGTGGCCGAGAACTTTGCTTGGGTGCATACGGTGGATCGAAGTAAAATTGCCCAGCGTTTAAATGATCAACGCCCAGCGGGCATGCCACCACTACAGGTCTTGATTCAAGTCAACACCAGCGGCGAAAGCTCGAAATCGGGCATTAGTGAACACGAAATAGTTGAGTTGGCAGAGTTGATATCCGCGCTACCCAACCTCACGTTAAGAGGACTGATGTCTATTCCTGAGAATGTCCCCGATTACGCTGCGCAACTTGCCGCATTTCAAAAACTGGCGAGCTTACAAGCGCAATTGTCTGAACGTTTTTCAGGGTTAGATACGCTCTCAATGGGCATGAGTGGTGACATGCAAGCGGCGATTGAAGCTGGTAGCACTATGGTGAGGATCGGCACCGCTATTTTTGGTGCGCGTGATTACGCTTAGCACTGGCTTAACTATCAACCACATAATAATCAATCAGCGACAAGCAATTAGAGGTCAGCAGATGCAGCAGAGAAACATCACTTTTATCGGTGCAGGCAATATGGCCAAAGCAATTATTGCAGGCTTAGTCGCCAGCGGTTATCCAGCTGATAGAATTACCGCGACCGCACCGTCAGAAACAAGACGCAAACCACTGGAAAGTGCTTATGGCATTCACACCACCAGCGATAATCTTGCCGCAGCGCAGCAAGCCGATGTGGTGGTACTGGCGGTCAAACCGCAGTTGATGGCCAGTGTCTGTCAACCTTTGCAATCCATTGATTTTAGAAATAAGTTGGTGATCTCCATTGCAGCAGGTGTTTCTGCGGCGCGCCTTAATGAGATGCTGGCAACCGAACTACAACTAGTACGCGCCATGCCCAATACACCTTCGCTGATCAATCGAGGCATGAGCGGTCTATTTGCCACTCCAAGCGTATCAGAGCAAGACAAACGCTTTACCGCACAATTGCTACAAGCCGTTGGTGAAGTGTGCTGGGTTGAAAACGAGTCCGCCATTAATGGCATCATCGCCGCCGCAGGCAGTGCGCCTGCCTACTTCTTTTTGTTTATGGAAGCGATGCAAAATGAAGCCATCGCTCAAGGCTTTGATAAAGAAACGGCCCGTTTGTTAGTACAACAAGCGGCGTTAGGCGCAGCCGAAATGGTGGTGGCAAACCCTGAGATTGAACTCTCGACATTGCGTGAACAAGTGACCTCCAAAGGCGGCACCACCGCCGAGGCGATTCGCACCTTTAACGAGCATCAACTTGCCAATATCGTTGCACAAGCGATGCAAGCGGCCGTAACTCGTGCACAAGAAATGGAAAAACTGTTTTAATCCTAGTGGCGTTTCACTAAGCTATAGCGCAAAAGCGCAAACGACACTCTACTCATATTAAGGGCTAGCTATGAATTCAATGAGTTTTTTGATCTCCACCCTGTTTGATCTGTACATCATGGTCGTAATTTTACGTATCTGGTTACAAGCAGCGCGTGCCGATTTCTATAACCCATTCTCCCAGTTTATCGTCAAAGCAACGCAACCTGTGGTTGGCCCACTGCGCCGAGCGATTCCATCCATTGGTAGCCTAGATTTGGCCACGGTTCTCTTTGCGTACGTGCTGTGCGTATTGAAATTTATTGCCTTAATGCTGGTGGCATCAGGTGGTGCGGTTAGTTTTAGCGTCTACTTTTTATTCTTAGGCTTACTCTCGTTAGTCAAAGCCGCTGGCGGTTTGCTGTTCTGGGTGCTGTTGATCCGCGCTATTCTCAGTTGGGTTAGCCAAGGCCGCAGCCCGATTGAATACGTATTTCATCAATTAACAGAGCCGATGCTTGCGCCGATCCGCCGTATCCTACCAGCGATGGGTGGTTTTGATTTAAGTGTATTGGTGCTGTTTATTGTGCTGCAGTTTGCGAACTTCCTAATGGGCGATTTTATTGGCCCAGTATGGTATCAGTTGTAATGTCATCTGCTGTTTGGCAAGAGGGAGAGGATCTAATCCTCAAGCTCTACATCCAACCCAAAGCAAGCCGCGATAGTATCGTCGGCTTGCATGGTGAGGAACTCAAAATTGCCATCACCGCACCGCCTGTTGATGGCAAAGCCAACGCGCATTTAACCAAATTCTTGGCCAAACAATTTAAAGTCGCCAAAGGTTTAATCGAGATAGAAAAAGGGGAATTGGGACGTCATAAACAAGTCCGAATTCATTCACCTCAAGTGATACCACAGCCGATTGAAGCCATCTTGTGATGGCTTTTTATTTAGCCCACTCTGTTTTGTAAGGAGCACCACATGCGTAAATGGATGATAGCGTTTGTTATAGCCTTTATTTCGCTACCCACACTCGCCGAGCAGTTTCAAACCATCAAGAATGTTGAAGTTCACTACTCAGCTTTCAACTCAACATTTTTAACGCCACAAGTGGCGCGCAGTTATCAGTTAAAACGTAATGGTTACTCGGCTATTTTAAACATCAGCGTATTAGATAACTCGGCCTTAGGTAAACCAGCTATGGAAGCGACACTCAAAGGCAATGCGAAAAACCTAATCGGTCAGGTACGTGAACTTGAATTTAAACAATTCAAAGAGGGCAACGCGATTTATTACCTCGCTGAATTCCCCATTACCAATGAAGAGAATTTGAGTTTTGACATTGAGGTTGATGCGGGCTTAAAAGGCACCGGTAAACTTAAATTCACCCAAAAATTCTACGTCGAAGAATAGAGAAACAGTGCAATGAAAAAAATAGTATTAGCCACAGGAAACCAAGGCAAAGTGCGCGAAATGGCTGATCTGCTGGTTGATTTCGGTTTTGATGTGGTGGCGCAAACAGAATTAAACGTCCTAGAAGCCGAGGAAACTGGCACCACCTTTATTGAAAATGCGATCATCAAAGCACGACATGCTGCCAAAATCACTGGCTTACCTGCGATTGCCGATGACTCCGGCTTAGAAGTGGATTATCTGCAAGGTGCTCCGGGAATTTACTCGGCGCGCTACGCGGGTGAAAATGCCAGTGACCAACAAAACCTAGAAAAATTATTAGCGGCAATGGAAGGCGTACCAGACGAACAACGCACCGCTCGTTTTCATTGCGTGCTGGTTTTCATGCGTCACGAAAATGACCCAACACCATTGGTCTGCCATGGTACGTGGCAAGGTCGCATCTTGCACCAAGCTCACGGCAGTAACGGTTTTGGTTATGATCCGATCTTCTTTGTCCCTGAAGATAACTGCGCTTCAGCTGAACTGCTACCTGCACGTAAAAAGCAGCTTTCACATCGTGGCAAAGCGCTAAAAATGCTATTTAAAACCTTAAGCGAGCAAAATTCATAATGTTGCAACCACCCGCGCTGAGTTTGTACGTGCACATCCCGTGGTGTGTACAAAAATGCCCCTATTGTGATTTTAACTCTCACGCGCTAAAGCACGATATTCCTGAACGTGAATACATTGATGCGCTATTGGAGGATCTCGATACCGATATCGCCAAATACCGCCTTGCAGACCATCCTCGCCCATTGCATTCCATTTTTATTGGCGGTGGTACACCGAGTCTTTTTTCTGCTGAAGGTATTGCTCGCCTGCTGCAAGGCATTGAAGCGCGTATTGCGTTTAAGCCTGGGATTGAAATCACCATGGAGGCCAACCCGGGCACGGTAGAAGCTGACCGTTTTGTTGGATATCGACAAGCAGGGGTGACGCGCATCTCGATTGGTGTACAAAGTTTTGAGCCACAAAAACTGGCACGTTTAGGGCGAATTCATGGTCAGCAAGAAGCGGTTAATGCCGCTCAATTAGCTCATCAAATTGGCTTAAACAGCTTCAACTTAGATTTGATGCATGGCTTACCCGATCAAAACTGTGAACAAGCGCTGGCCGATTTAGACAAAGCGATTGCACTAAACCCACCTCATCTTTCTTGGTATCAACTGACCATTGAACCTAATACGGTTTTCTACTTTAAACCGCCTACTTTGCCAGATGATGACGCACTGTGGGATATTTTTGAGCTGGGTCACCAAAAATTGGCCGCCGCTGGGTACGTGCAGTATGAAATTTCTGGCTATAGCAAACCCGGCTATCAATGCCAACACAACTTAAATTACTGGCGCTTTGGTGATTATCTGGGGATTGGTTGTGGCGCGCATGGCAAGCTCAGCTTTAACGACGGGCGTATTGTACGCACCACTAAGGTGAAGCATCCGCGTGGCTATCTCAATTTACTCAAACCTTACTTGGATGACGAATTTGAAGTCGCCGCTGCGGATCGCCCTTTTGAATTCTTCATGAACCGCTTTCGCTTGATGGAACCTTGTCCGAAACAAGACTTTGTTGAAACAACTGGATTAAGTTTAAGCGTGATTCAGTCAACGATAGATTGGGCACTAGCCGAACACTATTTAACGCAAACCGAAAGTCACTGGCAAATCACAGAAAAAGGAAAACTGTTTCTTAATGACTTGCTCGAAGCCTTTATGGCTGACGACTAAAAAGATAACCCCAACAGAGATTGGCTAACCTAATCGGTAGCCAATCTTTTGCCAAAAACACGGGCTGTCAGAAAATATTGAACTTAAAAGATAGAGCGACCAATACGCTCAGCCAAGAGTTCTAACATCTTAGTGCCCGCTAAAGAATTACCTGACGCATCAAGCTCTGGCGACCAAACCGCAATCGTCATCTCCCCAGGAACAACAGCAATAATACCGCCACCTACGCCCGATTTACCCGGCATGCCAACACGATAAGCGAACTCTCCCGCGCCATCATACAAACCGCAAGTCGCCAATAAGGCATTGATCTGCTTACTTTGTGTCGGCGTTACTATCGCTTCCTTGGTATGCACGGACACCCCTTTATTCGCCAGATAACTGAAGGTTTTCGCTAATTGAACACAGCTCATTTTAAGTGAACAAGCGTGAAAATAGTTGTGCAGGACCGGGATAACGTCATTATCGAAATTACCAAACGATCGCATCAAATAGGCGATGGCAGCATTGCGATCGCTGTGCATCATTTCTGAAGCCGCTACCACTTTGTCGTATACGATGCCCTCTTCACCCGACAACTGACGTACAAACTCCAGTAAGCGCTGCCGAGGGGCTGATAAACGGCTATGCAGCATATCCGCCACCACAATAGCTCCAGCATTGATAAAAGGGTTACGCGGAATGCCCTGCTCCATTTCAAGCTGGATCATCGAATTAAACGCTTGGCCTGAAGGTTCTTTTCCGACACGAAGCCATAGCTCTTCTGGTTTATAAAGCATCATAGCAAGCGTTAAGCTCAAAGCTTTAGAGATGGATTGAATTGAGAATCCTTCCGTGGCATCTCCAGCCGAAATCACTTCACCTTGATTGGTGTAAACCGCGATCGCCAGCTTGTTATTCGGTACTTTAGCTAAAGCAGGAATGTAATCGGCGACTTTTCCTTTGCCGATCAGTGGGCGAACCTCACACAAAATATCAGCAAGTAGATTGGGAGTTAGCTTCATGGGTGACCTTACCTCGGGTGAGAAATGTTTTTCTCTATTTTTATAATGATTTTCGTAGGGCGCTAAGGCCGAAAAAGCCAACATTACAACAATGTTGGCTTTTCTTTAATCGCTAATTTTGTTGCAGCAACAAAAGTGAGTCGTTACGCGGTGCGTTTATATTTTATATCCCACACACCATGACCTAAACGGTGACCACGCGCTTCAAATTTAGTCAAAGGACGCTCTTCTGGACGAGGAATATAGTCACCTTCTGCGGCAATATTGGCAAAGCCCGGCGCTTGATTCATCACTTCAATCATATGCTCAGCGTAGTTTTCCCAGTCCGTCGCCATATGAAAGATACCCTCTTCCATTTTTAGTTTTTGACGCACCATTTCCGCAAATTCTAACTGCACAATACGGCGCTTGTGGTGACGTTTTTTGTGCCAAGGATCAGGGAAGAACAGTTGCAGTGTATGCAGGCTACCATCAGGGATCATGTGTTCAAACACTTCCACTGCATCATGGCACATCACGCGTAAATTAGTCACGCCAGCATCACGAGCGGCTGACAAACAGGCGCCAACACCTGGGCTATGCACTTCAATACCAAAGAAGTTTTTTTGCGGTGCATTTTTAGCCATTTCAACTAATGAAGCGCCCATACCAAAACCGATTTCTAAAACCACCGGGTTATCGTTACCAAAAACCGCCGCCCAATCGAGCAATTGTGGCTGGAAATCAATACCCATTGTTGGCCAACATTCATTCATTGCCGCTTCTTGGCCTTTGGTTAATCGACCCTCACGACGAACGAAACTACGGATTCGACGCAGTATTTTGCCTTCTTCGGTATATTCGTTGGTGGTTACTTCACTCATTGATCTTGCCTGCACATTGATTAATCAAAGCGGGGATTATCCAAAGAATTATTCTCGGTGCAAGTGTTATCGAAATAAACTTGTTGGATAAATCCACACAATTTGTCCGTTTTACAACGTCACATTTATGTGGTGCAATTTTGCTCCACTAAAACTATAAACCAAAGAGCCTGTCGTGACACCTTTCGCTAACGCCATTTTAAAATGGTATGACGCCTATGGGCGCAAACATTTGCCGTGGCAACAAAACAAAACGGCCTACAGCGTTTGGCTGTCGGAAATTATGCTCCAACAAACTCAAGTCGCAACGGTAATCCCTTATTTCGAACGCTTCATGCAACGTTTTCCAACCGTGATTGATTTAGCCAATGCAGAACAAGACGAGGTACTGCACCTATGGACCGGCCTTGGTTATTACGCACGTGCGCGCAATCTACACAAAGCAGCCAAAATAGTGGCCAGCGAATATGGCGGTGAGTTTCCCCTTGATATCGAACAGATGAATGCTCTACCGGGTATTGGCCGCTCAACCGCTGCGGCGGTGCTTTCTTCGGTTTATAAGCAGCCGCACGCCATTTTAGATGGTAACGTAAAGCGTACTTTAGCCCGCTGTTTTGCTGTCGAAGGCTGGCCGGGGCAAAAAAAGGTTGAAACTCAGTTGTGGCAACATGCCGAACAAAATACGCCAGCGCAAGATGTTGATAAATATAACCAAGCCATGATGGATATGGGGGCGATGGTCTGCACACGCAGCAAACCGAAATGCACGCTCTGCCCAGTTGAATCTTTTTGCATCGCCAATAAACAAAATAACCCACTCGATTATCCGGGCAAAAAACCAAACACAGACAAACCAACCAAGCAAACTTGGTTTGTGATGCTACACCATAACCATCAAGTATGGTTAGAACAGCGCCCTCAAAGTGGAATTTGGGGTGGATTATTTTGCTTCCCTGAAAACCCCAATAGTGCCATCGAAGATCAACTTGATCACAGAGCCATCAAAGAGAGCGCTATCCGCTCTATTCGCCCACTCATCGCTTTTCGCCACACGTTTAGCCATTATCATTTAGAGATCACACCGATCTTGGTGGAGTTATCTCAACAACCGAACATCATCATGGAAGCAAGCAAAGGTCTTTGGTATAACTTAGCCCAACCGGAACAAATCGGCTTAGCCGCTCCTGTAAAACAGTTGCTAGAAAGCCTTCCATTTGAAATTAACCCTTAAAACACCGAAGAGGAAGTGACCATGAGCCGCACTGTATTTTGTGCTCGACTAAATAAAGAAGCCGACGGTTTGGATTTTCAACTGTACCCAGGTGAATTGGGTAAACGTATTTTTGACAACATCTCAAAAGAGGCTTGGGCACAATGGCAGCATAAGCAAACCATGCTGATCAACGAGAAAAAACTCAATATGATGGACCCTGAACATCGTAAATTGCTGGAAACCGAAATGACCAACTTCCTATTTGAAGGAAAAGAGGTCCATATCGAAGGCTACACGCCACCAAGCAAATAAGAGATACCTTATTTATTTCGAGGATAATCAATGACATCATGGTAAACGCTCTGATGTCATTTTTGTATTGGGAAGATAATGAGAAAGCTGACTTACTTTTTTATTGCAATGCTACTGGCCGGTTGTAGCCGAGAATTAGTTGAACGCATATACAGCGTCGACTATGAGCCGACCAATCGTTTTGCCAAAAACTTAGCGCAATTACCCGGGCAATTTGTCAAAGATACCGCCGCCTTAGATGCACTGATCAGCAGTTTTTCTGGCAACATTGAAAAACGTTGGGGCAGTAAAGAGATCAAAGTCGCCGGTAAAAGCAACTATGTAAAATACATCGATAATTACCTGAGTCGTTCCGAAGTCAATTTCTCCACGGGAACCATTATTATCGAAACAGTTTCCCCAACTGACCCAAAAAAACATCTGCGCAATGCCATTATTACCACCTTGCTCACGCCTGATGATCCCGCACACGTTGACCTTTTCTCTTCACAAAATATCGAATTGAATGGTCAGCCATTTTTGTACAACCAAGTGCTTGATCAAGATAAACAACCGATCCAGTGGGGTTGGCGCGCGAATCGATTTGCTGATTATCTTATTGAAAATAAATTAAAAATTAAGAACGTTGATTTCAAAAAAGCCTACTATGTGGAAATTCCTATGGTAGCGGATCATGCCTCTAAACGAGGTTATAAATACGCCGACATCGTGCACCGAGCCTCGAAAAAATATAACATTCCCGAAGATCTGATCTACGCGATCATAAAAACGGAAAGTAGCTTTAACCCCTACGCCGTCAGTTGGGCCAATGCGTATGGCCTGATGCAAGTGGTTCCTAAAACCGCAGGTCGAGATGTCTTTAAACTGGTCAAAAATAAATCTGGTGAGCCCAGCCCTGAATATCTGTTTGATCCCGAAAAAAATATTGATACGGGAACGGCCTATTTTTATATTCTGAAAAACCGCTACCTCAAAGAGGTCAGCCATCCAACGTCACTCGAATACAGTATGATTTCGGCCTACAACGGCGGCACAGGAGGAGTACTGAATACCTTTAGCAAAGATAGGAAACGAGCGATGAGGGACTTAAATTCACTGCAACCCAATCAAGTCTATTGGGCGCTGACCCAAAAACACCCTAATGCTGAATCGAGAAGGTACTTAGAAAAAGTAACAAAATTCAAAAAGGAATTTAACGCAGGTGGATAAAAAAGCGCAGCTTTGTCTAAATTCGCAGCAAACAAACCGTTTTTTCAAAATATTTCCAAAAAGCAGTTGACGATTGAAGGGAAAATCCGTTTAATAGCGCTCCGTTGCCCGGATAGCTCAGTCGGTAGAGCAGAGGATTGAAAATCCTCGTGTCGGTGGTTCGATTCCGCCTCCGGGCACCACAAATTAAATTGTTGGTGCTTTTGTTAAAGTAGCAGCAAGCAATAAATAAAGTGCGCCGACTTAGCTCAGTAGGTAGAGCAACTGACTTGTAATCAGTAGGTCACCAGTTCGATTCCGGTAGTCGGCACCATTTATTGCCTCGATAGCTCAGTCGGTAGAGCAGAGGATTGAAAATCCTCGTGTCGGTGGTTCGATTCCGCCTCGAGGCACCATTATTTGGTGCGAAGTCTTAGACTTACACAGATAATTCCCCCTTAGTTCAGTCGGTAGAACGGCGGACTGTTAATCCGTATGTCGCAAGTTCAAGTCTTGCAGGGGGAGCCACTTTTAAAGCCAAGTCTAACGACTTGGCTTTTTTATTACCTGTCATATTTATCCAATCCCCTCTACCTCTACAGCGATTACCTCTACAACGATTGAATTATGGGTCAGTCCATTTTCCGTCAAAAACTAAAACCAGTCTGGTGAGTTTGCTCCTTTAGTGTAACCAAGCGGATAAACGTGTGTTTTTCAACGCGCTTTTATTCGCTATTTGCTCCATTCAAAGCTCCTATTTTCTTTTCAACGCCTCTTTCCCTATCTAATCTGACACTAATTTTTAACGAAAATGGGCAAAAACGAGTCACTAAGTATAGAAAAACAACAAACGACATTTTTTTTGCATTTTACTGTTGACGTTAAATGCGAAAAACCTTTTAATACACCCCGTCGCCCGGATAGCTCAGTCGGTAGAGCAGAGGATTGAAAATCCTCGTGTCGGTGGTTCGATTCCGCCTCCGGGCACCACAGTTTCTAAATTGTTGGTGCCTAGCACAGACAATAAATTTAAAGATAAAAATGTGCCGACTTAGCTCAGTAGGTAGAGCAACTGACTTGTAATCAGTAGGTCACCAGTTCGACTCCGGTAGTCGGCACCATTCTTTAAAACCTGTTCCCCCTTAGTTCAGTCGGTAGAACGGCGGACTGTTAATCCGTATGTCGCAAGTTCAAGTCTTGCAGGGGGAGCCACTTTTCATCAATGAGCACTGCTTATTGATTCGGCGCCGACTTAGCTCAGTAGGTAGAGCAACTGACTTGTAATCAGTAGGTCACCAGTTCGATTCCGGTAGTCGGCACCATTTATCTGCATAAGATAAGCAAACATTCGTTCCCCCTTAGTTCAGTCGGTAGAACGGCGGACTGTTAATCCGTATGTCGCAAGTTCAAGTCTTGCAGGGGGAGCCACTTTCTAAAGCCAAGTTTTCAAACTTGGCTTTTTTTGTGTCTTGCGTATGCTCATAATAAAAAGAGCCAGTTTGCACCAGCTCAATCGATTGGAACGTTCGCGGTAATTCACGATAGCCGGTTACTTAAAACCCTTCTCTTTCTTAATCAAATCGTACGCATTTTGGATCTCTTGCGATTTTTCTTTCGCAACGTTCATCATCTCTGGTGGTAAGCCTTTGGCCATCAATTTATCTGGGTGATGCTCATTCATCAATTTGCGATAGGCACGTTTAATCTCTTTAGCATCCGCATCTTTACTCACGCCTAACACATCGTAAGCATCAGTGAGGCGTTCAGCTTGCGCGGCTTGTTGCCACTGCCCAGATTGCTGGTAGCCTTGTTGTTGGCCACCAAAATTTCCGCCTTGTTGAAAACGAAAGGCCGCTTCTTGCATACGCAAGCGTCTTTCCAGTTGATCGGATGAGAAACCCAAACTACGAGCGATTTTGTGCAGTACATTGCGCTCGCTAGGGTGAACATCCCCATCGGCAAACGCGGCTGATATTTGCAATTCGAGGAAAAATTGCAACAAGTCAAAGCGTCCACCCGTCGAAAGGCGCACACGCTCCAACACTTCCTCTAAAGGAAAACCACTCTCTTTCCCCTCACGAAACGCATCTTGAGCCGCTTTACGTTGCTCACCATGTAAGTTCATACGCTCCATCATGATGGTAGCTAGCTGGATCTCTTCTTTGGTGACTTGCCCTTTCGCTTTAGCAACATGGCCCATGACCGCGAAAGCGGCTTTAAAAAATTCGTCTTGTCGCTCAGTTTGGCTTGGCCCTGAACCAAATGAGCTAGTTTTAAACCCCGCTTGATTCAAACGACGAGCTTTATCAAATTGATGCCCGAGAAACAAACCAAAAAATGCGCCAAACGGTCCTCCAAATAAGAAGCCAAAAAAAGCGCCAAGAATTTTGCCAAAAATATGCATTATGTGCTCTCAATCTATGAATTTTTCAGGAGTAAAGCGGTCTGATAGTGCCGGGAGCTTCAATTTCCTTTATGATAAGAAACGTTTTATTTTACATTCGGCCATCCATCTTCCGAATCAATCAAGTTCAAACAGGATAGTACAACTCGATGTCATGTTTTTCCCGCACCTTGTTAGCCGCTTCAATTAGCGCAGCTCTTTTTGTGCCACAGACTCAAGCAGAAGCTATGTTAGACAATAGTGTGCAGGAAATGCCCGCTATAGATCAATGTTTGATCAACGAACCTGAAGCAGAAAACTCAAGTCAGCAACCGATTAATGTCGAGGCTGATACGCTAGAAGCCGTGAACGGTGAACGCGCAAACTACTCAGGCAATGTGGTCGTTGTTCAAGGTAAAAAACGCATTCTAGCGGATACCGTTACCCTGCATCAGAAAGATAATATTGTGGTTGCGCAAGGTAATGTCAACTTCAGTGACGGTGAAGTAAGGACCATTTCTGACAAAGCCACCAACAATCTTAATACGGATTTAATGACATTAGAGAACACAAAATATCAATTTTTGTGTGAACCCGGCCGCGGTGAAGCTGTGTATATTTCCAAAACGGGTAAGGCCGTTTATGAGATAGAAGATGGTTCGATTACCTCTTGCCCTGAAGGCAATAATGCATGGCGATTGAAAGCATCCAGCATTGATATTGACCAAAATGAAGAGCAAGCCACTTTTTATAATCCGCGCTTCGAGATTCAAAATATTCCGATTTTTTATCTGCCATTTCTTACGGTGCCGATTGGCGACACACGTAAAACGGGATTTTTATACCCTACCGTTTCTTACGGTTCTAGCAATGGTTTTGAAGCCCAAGTGCCTATTTATTGGAACTTAGCGCCAAACTATGACCTAGAAACGACCTTTAAATATATGCAAGAACGCGGTACGCAATTAAACAGTGAATTCCGTTATCTGAATGATTTTGGTACAGGTAACATTAAATCTGAATATTTACCTGATGATCAAAAATATCCGGAAAAGGGCAGCCGCTGGGGCTTCCAATACCAACACAGTGGTATTTTCAACCAAGCTTGGAAGTTTGAAATTGACTACTCTCAAGTCAGTGACATTAGCTACTTTAGTGATTTAGACTCAGGTATCGGTAACCGAGAAGATGGTCAGCTTATCCAAGAAGGTAAAGCCACCTACCGGACCCACAATTGGGATTCATCGATACTGGTTCGCGACTTTCAGCTGCTTACAGAAGACAAAACTAGCACCAACCAACCCTATCGCTTGATGCCACAGATTGCGTTTAATTACTATGCGCCCGAATTATTACCGTATTTGAACTTTGATATGGTGAGCCATCTGTCGCGTTTTGAAACCGATGCAAGAGGAAAACCTGCAGCCACCCGAGCGCACATTGAACCGGGCTTTACTATTCCTCTCAGTAACACCTGGGGCACTTGGACAACCGAAGCGCGAGTGCTTGGTACTTATTACCAACAAGACCTCAACGGTGTTGACCTCAATTCGGATAACTATAAAGACCTAAAAGAGAGCGTTTCACGCATCATTCCAGAATTTAGAACTCATGCGGGATTAGTACTGGAAAGAGATACGGTTCTGTTTGATGACTATACGCAGACACTTGAGCCGCAGATTCAATACCTGTATGTACCGAGAGAAGATCAGCGCAATATCGGGCTATACGATACAACGCTACTGCAAACCGATTATTATGGTTTATTCCGCAGCCGTAAATACAGCGGTGTCGATTATATTGCCCCGGCAAATCAGATCAGCTACGGTGCCTCTTCACGGTTTTTCGACGATCAGTATAAAGAGCGTTTAAACATCTCTTTTGGCCAGATTTTTTACCTCAAAAAAAATCTCAAGAACTCCTCACCCAATGAGACAGAGAATTTAGACACTAACTCCAACTATTCGGCTTGGGCCGTCGAAATGGACTTCAACTATGATGATTTACTCTTCTACCATGGCGGGGTTCAATACGACATTGATAGCAGTACGATGCAGCTCGCCAATAGTACTCTAGAGTACCGCGTGGGTTCTGGATACATTCAAACTAACTATCGTTACGTCACCAAAGAGTATATTGATAATACCGTTGGCGATACAATTACCAATATCAATGCCATTACCAAAGATGGCATTTCACAAGCCGGTTTACTGGCTGGGTATCAGATCTCCAAAAAGTGGAATGCTAGCGGACAGTACTTCTACGATTTAACCACGGAAAAGAGCCTAGAGTGGCTGGCTAACCTAAGCTACACCTCAGATTGTTGGTATATTGGTTTTACTTATAGTAATCAACTGCGGAAATGGGATGGTGATTTTGTTACTGACCCTAATGCTACGCCACTCTACGAAAATAACTTTAGTTTGAACTTTGGTATTGTCGGTTTTGGCACCACGATTGGTGCAGGTTCCGGGATGACGGGCGTAGACAGCGCTGGAAATTCATTAAGTTATGGTCGTCCATTTTTCCTAAACAACTAATTTATTCGGCCTTTGCTTAAGCGTAAAGGCCCTTGCTCATTTTGATAGGACTACAAATGAAATTGTGGAAACACACACTGATTGGATTGATGGCAACATTAAGCCTAAACACCGCATCCGCTACTCCTGTTGAGCTCGATCGCGTCGCCGTCATCGTCAATAGTGGCGTTATTTTACAGAGTGACATTGATGGTGCATTAAAAACCTTGACCATTAATGCAAAGAAAAATGGTCAAACGCTACCCGAAGAGACTGTGCTGCGTGAGCAAGTGGTTGAAAAATTGATTATTGATACCATTCAGCAACAAGAAGCACAACGCATTGGCGTGCGCATTGACGATAACCGACTCAGTGACGCGATCGCCGACATCGCGAAAAACAATAATCAAACCCTAGAACAGCTTAACGCTTCTGTTACTGCTGAAGGGCTGACTTATGCCGAATTTCGCGAACAAGTACGTAAAGAAATTGCAGCAAGTGAAGCGCGCAATGCTTTAGTTCGTCGCCGGATCAATATATTACCGGACGAAGTGGACAACTTAGCCAATATTCTTGCGCAAGAAACCAATGCAACGGTGCAATATAAAATCAGCCACATCCAACTGCGTGTTGACGACACTCAAGATAAGGCCGCAGTAGAACAGCAAGCCAAAACCTTAGTCGAAAAACTCAACCAAGGAGCGGATTTCAGCACCATGGCTTATACCTATTCAAAAGGTCCGAAAGCGCTGCAAGGTGGTGATTGGGGCTGGATGCGCAAAGAAGAAATGCCGACAATTTTTGCCGACCAAATCAAAATGCAAAACAAAGGCTCTATTATTGGGCCATTTCGCAGTGGCGTCGGTTTCCACATTCTTAAAATTGATGACGTCAAAGGATTAGAAACCGTCGCGGTCACGGAAGTTAATGCACGCCATATTTTAATCAAACCCACGGTCATTTTAAGCGATGACGGCGTACAAAAAGAGCTACATGACTTCATTCGTCGCATTAAGGCAGGTGAAGC
Organism: Vibrio anguillarum; assembly: GCF_001989995.2. Lineage (GTDB taxonomy): Bacteria > Pseudomonadota > Gammaproteobacteria > Enterobacterales > Vibrionaceae > Vibrio > Vibrio anguillarum. Next base: position 69,420 of record NZ_JAHGUP010000029.1, on the reverse strand, counting down.
GACCTTTGGTGAATTGGCGCAACAATACAGCCAAGATCCCGGCTCTGCGGCGCAAAATGGCGAATTGGGTTATCAAACACCGGATCTGTACGTGCCGGAGTTTCAACATCAAATCGAAACATTATCGGTTGGACAAATCAGCGAACCCTTTAAAACCGTTCATGGTTGGCATATTGTCGAAGTGCTTGATCGCCGTGAAGTCGACCGCACCGACTCCGCACTGAAAAACAAAGCTTATCGCATTCTTTTTAATCGAAAATTCAATGAAGAAGCCAGCGCATGGCTACAAGAAATGCGTGCCAGTGCCTTTGTCGAAATTATACAGGACAACCAAGATGACAATTAAACGCATCGTGGTTACCGCTGGCGAGCCCGCGGGTATTGGCCCAGATTTGGTGCTGGCCTTATCAAAAGAAGATTGGGCACATCAACTGGTGGTATGCGCGGACAAAAGCTTGCTTGCAGAGCGCGCTAAAGAGCTCAATATTGACGTTATATTGGAAGACTACTCAGTCACCTCTGCACCAAAACCACAGCAAGCGGGACGGTTAGTAGTGGATCATATTCCCCTCGGCGCACCGGTGATAACGGGGAAACTGAATGAAGCCAATGGACATTATGTATTAAATACATTAGAAAGAGCCGCTTTAGGCTGTATGAATGATGAATTTGATGCTATTGTCACCGGCCCTGTGCACAAGGGGGTGATCAACCGAGCTGGCGTTGCATTTAGCGGCCACACTGAATTCTTTGCAGAAAAGTCTAATACTCCACTGGTGGTTATGATGCTCGCAACAGAAGGGTTGAGAGTCGCGCTAGTGACAACACATATTCCACTGGCTTATGTATCAAAGGCAGTAACGGTCGAGCGGTTAGAAAAAATCATCACTATTTTGCATAAAGATTTGGTGGAAAAATTTGCCATTGCTCAACCCAAAATTTATGTGTGTGGTTTAAACCCACACGCGGGAGAAGATGGCTGTCTAGGCCGTGAAGAGATAGAAACCATCACTCCAACACTAGAAAAAATTCGTCAGCAAGATGGCATTAATTTGATTGGCCCACTACCAGCCGACACCATCTTCAATGACAAATACTTGCAAGATGCCGATGCTGTTTTAGGCATGTATCACGACCAAGTCCTGCCCGTGTTAAAGTACAAAGGCTTTGGTCGTTCAGTAAATATTACTCTTGGTCTACCCTTTATAAGAACATCGGTCGATCATGGCACCGCACTCGAATTGGCAGGGAAAGGGCTTGCGGATACAGGGAGCTTTAGAACAGCACTCGCCTACGCGATTGACTTGGTAGAAAAGAAACCTAATTAATTTCGAGAAAACTATGAGAAATGATGTCCACTTAGGGCACAAAGCGCGTAAACGTTTTGGTCAAAACTTCCTAAACGATCCATACATTATTGATGGCATCGTCTCTGCGATTAACCCTCGTCCGGGACAAAATTTAGTTGAGATCGGCCCCGGTCTTGGAGCGATAACTGAGCCAGTCGGCCGCGAAGTGGATAAATTCACTGTTATTGAGCTAGACCGTGACTTAGCTGAGCGCCTGCACAACCACCCAGAATTATCGAGTAAATTGACGATTCACGAAGGCGATGCGATGCGCTTTGACTTCACGCAGTTGGTGAAGCCGAATAATAAACTGCGCATTTTCGGCAACTTGCCATACAACATTTCAACGCCATTAATGTTCCACTTATTTGAATTTCATAAAGATATTCAAGATATGCACTTCATGCTGCAAAAAGAAGTGGTCAACCGTTTAGCTGCCGGTCCCGGCAGTAAAGCTTACGGGCGCTTAACGGTTATGACGCAGTATTTCTGCAAAGTGGTTCCTGTGTTGGAAGTTCCGCCAACGGCCTTTGTACCGCCACCGAAAGTTGATTCAGCCGTGGTGCGTTTGGTGCCTTATGAAGTACTGCCGCATCCCACGACAAACATGAAATGGTTAGAGCGTGTCTGCCGAGATGGTTTTAACCAACGTCGTAAAACCGTACGCAACTGCTACAAAGGTTTGATTGAGGTGGAAACGCTAGAAGAACTTGGGGTCAACCCTGGCATGCGCCCGGAAAACCTAACACTTGAACAGTTTGTTGCTATGGCAAACTGGTTAGACGCTCATCACGCCTAATAATGATTGAGCGATAAACGGCCAATGTCTATCGCTCATCTATAAAAACAAGGAGTTAACATGGATATATCTGAACCTTGTATCAAAATCCAAGTCCATACCCAGTATCTCCCCGAGCAGTCCAATCCCGATTTACACCGCTATATCTTTGCCTATGTGATCACCATCCGTAACCTCAGCAACCAGCAGGTACAGCTGATGAGCCGCCGTTGGTTAATTACCGATGCGAATGGCAAACAGATGTCTGTGGAAGGTGATGGCGTGGTCGGGGAACAACCGATTATCTTGCCCAATGATGAGTACCGCTATAACAGTGGTACGGCGTTGGAAACGCCAGTCGGTGTGATGCAAGGTCATTACATTATGTTAGATGAATCGGACGCTGAATTTATTGTTGAAATTGAGCCGTTTCGTCTCGCTATTCCTAATGTTTTAAATTAAAAGAGGTAGCCGTGGCGAACTATATTGTCGGCGACATTCAAGGCTGTTTTGATGAACTACAGTGTTTATTGGCTCAAGTGCAATTCCAACCACAACAAGACACACTGTGGGTAGCTGGCGACTTAGTTGCAAGAGGCCCTAAATCTCTAGAAACGCTACGTTTTATCAAACAATTGGGTAGTTCGGCACGCATCGTTCTAGGCAATCACGATCTTCACCTACTGGCCGTCTCGCTGGGCATCCACCCATGTAAACCTCGTGATAAAACCTTACCCATATTACAAGCGAACGATGCAACAGAGCTACTCACTTGGTTGCGCCATCAACCGCTCCTCGCTGAACATGCTGACTTTGTCATGTGCCATGCGGGGATTTCTCCTCTATGGGATCTTGAAACTGCACGTCAAGCAGCAAAAGAAGTCGAAAGTATTTTGCAAAGCGATCGTTGGCGTTGGCTTATCGAGCAGATGTACAGCAACACACCTGATATGTGGAGCTCGAAGCTAGAAGGGATTGACCGCTATCGCTATACCATCAATGCCTATACTCGGATGCGTTTTTGCTTTGCTGATGGGCGTCTTGATATGGCGTGCAAACTTCCTCCTCAAGAAATAAAAGATGAAGAATTGTTACCGTGGTTTGCCCTACCCAAACGCCTTAAACTCGATAAAACAGTCCTCTTTGGCCACTGGGCTGCGTTAGAAGGTTACCGCAGCGACGAAGTGATAGGGCTTGATACTGGCTGTGTGTGGGGAGGATGTTTGACCATGCTACGCTGGGAAGATAAACACTACTTCACTCAACCAGCGTTAACCCATAAAGGCTAACGAATAAAAAGATCCGGATCGTTGCTTAATATCGATCCGAAATCCTCTATTGCTTATCAAAAACCACAAACTGCATGTTGTGAGCATTTTTGTCATCCGCTTGATACATTTCACGATGAACTTCTTGCCACTCACTCCCCCACTCGGGAAATTGTGTATCTCCCTCAATATTTAACTCAATAAAGGTGAGGTATAGTTTATTGGCCTGTGGCATACAGGCTTGATAGATAGAGCCGCCACCAATGATCATCACTTCATCCACATGACCCGCAACCTCAATGGCTTCTTCAATCGAAGAGACAATACTCACCCCTTCAATTGCCAATGAAGCATCACGACTGATCACGATATTATGGCGACCGGGTAACGGGCGACCAATAGACTCATACGTTTTTCGCCCCATGATCACTGGTTTGCCCAACGTACAGCGTTTAAACCATGCAAAATCTGCTGGTAAATGCCATGGCATTTGATTGTCTTTACCAATAATCCGGTTGTCTGCCATCGCGGCAATCATGCTGATGATCATAAATAAGATCCTAAAGTGTCATCACGAAAAATAGCCCATGCCCTTACACTATGGGTTTGCGCCGATAGAATAACAAACCCGGAACCGCAAGGCCAACCGCTAAGCCCGCGATAATAAACATCGCTTTTAAAAAATTATCCATCAGTATCGCCAGCAGCTCTGGCGTAAAACCAAGATGGTTAATTTCAACCATTGCAATCATCGCTTTAAAGGCAAAAACCCCGGGAACCATTGGGATCAAAGCCGCTACCGTAAACACTTTAGGGTGAGCTAAAAATTTACGCGACCAACGCACGCCAATCATTCCAACGATAGTTGCAGCAAAAAAAGTCGCCCACTCAATGGGAATTCCAAATTGCATCATTAAGTAACGTGAGCCATGACCAATCGCACCACCTAACGCACAATATTTTAGGGCTGGTACAGGAACATTAAACACCAAAGCAAAACCAACGGCTGGGATTGCAGCAAAAAACATGTCATTGGCTAAACCGAGTAATAAATTCATCCAATCCATCGCTACCACCCCCATACACCCGTCACGCTCATCGCCGCAACGATGCCCAAACTCGTTGCCAACGTAAGCAAACTTGCCATCACAAAACGGGCAATACCCATATTGATATAACCTTTAAGCATATCCGCGACCGCATTAATTAAAGGAAAACCGGGGACTAACATCAGTACAGAAGAAGCCATCACAATGGTTGGTTTATTGCCTAGCTGGTAGATGATAGCTTGCGCTGAAATGATCGAAGTGACAAATGAGGTCACCGTAAAGTTGACGAGCGGATTAAATTGGCGATGCCCAATCTCTTGGCGCACAATCATACCCGCCGCAGAAGCAATGAACGTCATCGTAAACACCGTCCAATCTCCGCCAGCTAAACGAGCAAATGCAGCACAAGAGAGACCAATCATTACCACAACCAACCAACGGTTGTAGCGTTCAGGGCTGATTTGATTGAGTTTTTTCTGCGCAAGGGAATAATCTAAAATCCCTTTTTCCATCATGATGCAGATGCGCTGGACTTGCGTCACTACCCGCATATTGATCCCACGATCAGGACAACGGCGCGCAGTCGTAATGCAATGGCCATCGTAAACCGTGGTTAGCACAAGTGAACTCGCCGAGAGCGATACTTCCACTTCACTCATGCCACACGCCGCTCCCATGCGACGCATAATATCGCCCACCAGTGTACTTTCCGCACCATGAGCCAACAACATTTGCCCAGCTTGGGCGATCAATCGAGAAACAAGCCTCTGTTTGGATGTCATGATTCCTTTCCGAACGTCCTAAAAGCCCAATAGTGTGCCCGAAATTGGGTGCTTTAAATATGATTTAGCTATAAAAAAGCCGCAATAATTATTGCGGCTCAATCAATTCAGGAAAATTAATCACGAACATAGATAACGTGACCGTCATCTTCTTCGTCGTCCCAATCATCCCAGTCATCACCATCTTCAGTGATCACATTTTGGCTGTTCATCTCATCTTTATGGTAATCATCCCACATGAAATCGACTTTCTGAGCTTCACTGAGCTCTTCCTGCTCACGAGGTAACGTTTCCATATAGTCAGCCAACTCACGGCACAAATCCGCCGTACCTTGTTGGTTTACTGCCGAAATTTTGAAGTATCGCCCTTCCCAAGCCAGCGCATCTAAGATCTCTTGGATCTTTTCATCGGCTTCTTCTTCAAGCATCAGATCAACTTTGTTGAACACCAACCAACAAGGTTTTTGTGACACTTTTTCACTGTATTGCTCTAGCTCATCAAAGATGGTCAGCGCATTTTGCGCAGGATCACTTTGATCAACAGGAAGGATGTCGATCATATGCAGCAACACTCGGCAACGTTCTAAGTGCTTTAAGAAGCGAATACCTAAACCAGCACCATCGGCCGCGCCTTCAATCAAGCCCGGAATATCAGCGATCACGAAACTTTTCTCAGGAACCACACTCACGACACCCAAACTTGGGATCAGCGTAGTGAAGGGGTAATCAGCGACTTTTGGCTTCGCTGCTGAAACAGAACGAATAAAGGTTGATTTACCCGCATTCGGCAAGCCAAGCATACCCACGTCAGCTAACAGTAAAAGCTCAAGGCGTAATTCGCGCACCTCACCTTTTTTACCCATGGTTTTTTGGCGTGGTGCACGGTTAACGGATGACTTAAAGCGAGCATTACCTAAACCATGCCAGCCACCTTTAGCGACCATCACTTTTTTGCCATGCTCTGCAACTTCACCCACAACTTCATTGGTGTGAATGTCAACCGCTCGAGTCCCAACAGGCACCTTCAAAGTAATGTCTTTACCGCGCTTACCTGTACAGTTAGCACCACCACCATTTTGGCCGCGCTCAGCAGCGTAAAAGCGTTGGAATCGGTAATCAACCAAGGTATTTAAGTTTTCATCGGCTTGGATATAAACGTCGCCGCCATCGCCGCCATCGCCGCCATCAGGGCCGCCTTTCGTCACGAATTTTTCACGCCAAAAGCTCACGACACCGTTACCGCCATCACCCGCTTCGACTTTAATTATCGCTTCATCAACGAATTTCATTTGTTACTCCACGCTCTTTGCGTTGCGATATCATTGTCACACAATGATATAAATTCTAGCAGATACACATTCAGGATCGACCGTGATCATCCTTCGTTTTATCCACAATTGGAACACATAAGGAGAAACTCTAGTGATTAGAGTGTCTTCTTTTCTGTTCGGCTGATAAATAAAAAACCCCACCGTAACGGCAGGGCTTTTGAGTTCAGTTAGGTATAAATTTATTCAGCGTCGATGCTAACAAATTTACGGTTTTTAGGACCTTTAACTTCAAATTTCACTTTACCTTCAGTAAGAGCGAAAAGAGTATGGTCTTTACCGATACCAACGTTAGTGCCTGCGTGGAACTTAGTACCACGTTGACGAACGATGATGTTACCTGCAAGAACAGATTCACCACCGAAACGCTTAACACCAAGACGTTTGCTTTCTGAATCGCGGCCGTTACGAGTAGAACCGCCAGCTTTTTTGTGTGCCATTGTTAAACTCTCCTAAATTACTTAAGCGTTGATGCCAGTGATTTTCACTTCAGTGAACCACTGACGGTGGCCTTGTTGTTTACGAGAGTGTTTACGACGACGGAACTTAACGATTTTAACTTTATCGCCACGACCGTGTTGTACTACTTCAGCAGTAATTTTACCGCCTTCAACAAGAGGTGCCCCAACAGTGATTTGCTCACCGTTAGCAACTAGTAGAACTTTATCAAATTCAACAGTTGCACCAGTTTCAACGTCTAATTTCTCTAAACGAAGAGTTTGACCTTCGCTTACACGGTGTTGTTTACCACCAGATTGGAAAACAGCGTACATATTTTACTCCGCTCTTTCCGCACAGCCGTATGCTTTTTATTTGAGCAATTTGGGTGTGCGCTAAACTAATCATCAATAGGGCGCAGATTCTACGCGAATGAGTACCCCAAGACAAGCCATATTTTGAAAAAATTGGCGAAAAGCTAATCGCCAATGAAAAGTGGCGCAATCATGCCTTTAAGCCTTGTATTAATCAACGTTTTTTAGTGTATTATTCGAGAATTATAGAAGAACACAACACCTTATAGGTTCTAACTTCAGCCGGATTAACCATGGATTTTAAAGCTATCCAAACGCTTACTGCCGATGACATGGCAAAAGTGAATGAAACGATTCAAGCTCAGCTCAACTCTGATGTATCTTTAATCAATCAATTAGGATTCTACATCGTCAGCGGGGGTGGGAAACGCCTGCGTCCTTTGCTGGCTATTTTGTCGGCTCGAGCCCTTGGTTATCAAGGTGAAGCGCACACGACTGCCGCTGCATTTATTGAATTCCTCCACACGGCAACCTTGCTGCATGACGACGTTGTCGATGAGTCGGATATGCGCCGTGGCAAGGCAACAGCGAACGCGGCATTTGGCAATGCAGCGAGCGTGTTAGTGGGGGATTTCATCTACACGCGTTCCTTCCAAATGATGACTACACTAGGATCGTTAAGGATCCTTGAGCTGATGAGCGATGCGGTGAACGTTATCGCTGAAGGCGAAGTGCAACAATTGATGAACTGTAATGATCCAAACACTACCGAGGAAAATTACCTACAGGTGATCTACTCGAAAACGGCGCGTTTGTTTGAAGCAGCGACCCAGATTGGTGCGATATTAAGTAACGCTTCTCCTGAAATTGAAACGGCACTACAGAACTATGGTAAGTACCTTGGCACAGCTTTCCAGCTCATTGATGACGTGATGGATTACACCTCTGATGGCAGTGAAATGGGCAAAAATGTGGGCGATGATTTAGCGGAAGGCAAACCAACACTTCCTCTATTGTACGCAATGCAGCATGGTACACCCGAACAAAAAGAGATGATCCGTGAGGCCATCGAAAAAGCCAATGGCATGGAACAGCTTGATGAGATTCTAGCGGCAATGAAACAGACAGGCTCGCTTGAATACACAACCAACAAAGCGCTAAAAGAAGCCGATAAAGCGATCAATGAGCTGTCTATCCTGCCAGAAAGTGAATATAAACAAGCACTGATAGCTCTAGCTCATATGGCTGTGAATAGGACAAAGTAGAACAGCAGCTAGCTTGGACGAAGAATCGACCTTTGCCTAGAAATGCACCGCTACAAAAAGAGCCTCAATTGAGGCTCTTTTTGATTCTAAGCGTTATTTAAAACCCGCCTTGCCAAATCATGCCAAATGCAAAAACAGCCACGATCGTTAAAGCACAAGCTCCTAACTTTTCTTTGCCTTGAAAAGGATCAATGCCCTGCTCTCGTTTGGCTTTCATGTAGAAATAGAGCCCAGGTAAGTAGAGTAGCGCGGAGAGCATCAAATAGTGCAAACCAGAGGCATACAAAAGCCAAATCCCATAAATGGTGGCACAAGAACCTATCACCAGAAGTTTGCCTTTATTCTTCTGTTCAATCGCGATCTTTAACGTAAAGGCACCGATCAAAAAATAGGGAACAAGGATCATTTCTGAAGCGAAGATCAGCAGCGTATCGTAGGTACTGCCTGCGTACATCACCAGAATCAGTGAGACCTGAATGCAAATATTGGTTAGAGTTAACGCTTTTACTGGGCTCCCCGCTTCGTTTTGCTGGGCGTAGATGGCAGGAAACATCTTATCTCTAGCACATAAAAATGGCGCTTCGGAGGCCAGGACCGTCCAGCTAAGAAAAGCACCGCACACCGAAATAATTAAGCCAACACCGATAATGTACTCACCCCAAGGACCAAGAATAGTCGTCAGCACTTTGGCCATTGAAGGGTTCTGATATTGCGCCAATTCAACCGGTTTAATCACGCCCATCGACAATAAGGTGACCAATACATAAATGGTCAACGCCGTAAGCAAACCGAGAATAGTCGCTTTACCGATATCAGCACGGTGGCGAGCGCGGCTTGACACAACAACCGCTCCCTCTATTCCGATGAACACCCATACCGTGATCAACATGGTGCTTTTTATTTGATCCAGCAGATCATGGCCAACACCGAAGTGTAAGCCTGTAAAATCCAATGTGAATTTGTCCCAAGAAAAAGCAAAAGCGGCACAAATGATGAACAACACGAGAGGGATCATTTTAGCAAAGGTGGTAATCAGATTAATGAATGCGGCCGTTTGTACTCCTTTTTTGACCAACGCATGCACCAACCAAAGTAATACCGATGCACTCCCAATGGAAAGCCACGTATTACCCGCCCCAAACATCACGTTATCTGGTGTATCAAACAACATGCCTAAGGTACTAAAAACAATTACCAGATAAGAGACATTAGCCACCATGGCGCTAAACCAGTAACCCCATGCGGAACAAAAACCCGCAAAGTCACCAAATCCTTCTCGAGCAAAACCAAATACGCCACTATTAATATGAGGTTTATGAATGGCAAGTTGTTGAAAAGAGAGCGCAAGAAAGATCATACCAACGCCGGTGATCCCCCAACCGATCATTACCGCCAAAGGGCTGGCGACTGAGGCCATGTTTTGTGGCAGGCTAAAAACACCAGCGCCAATCATTGAACCAATGACCAGTGCTGTCAGTGAGCCCAAACCAAGCTTATTATCCATGGGAACTATCCAGTGAGTGTTTACACATTAGAGGAAGGCGCTATTTTAGAGAACATATTTACCAGACATCAATCCCTATGTGATCGCGGTCACTGAGATAGTGAGTCAATAGTCAAATTCATTGCTAGGGATCAAAAAGTTTGTAAGTTCACGACGAAAATAATGCACTGCTCAGTAAAAAAAACCGCATATTACACAGTTCAAAGCATCATCATACAAAAATATTGGTAAAAACCATAAAAAATGCCGCTTGGATGAGCAAGCGGCATTTTTGTATAAGATAAGGTTATTCTTTATTTGGCGAAATCAACACCTAGCTGAATATCACCTTTCAGTGTTGTCAGCATTCCATCTAACGCAGCTTGTTCATAGGCACTCAATGCACCATAGCTCAACACTTCTTCGACACCCTCTTTACCGAGTTTAATCGGTTGTGCAAAGAATGAAGCATGCTCACTACCACCGTCAACGTAGGCACATTCCACAACACCTGGTTCACCTTGTAGTGCTTTGACTAATGATAAGCCAAAACGGCAAGCCGCTTGACCCATTGACAGTGTTGCACTGCCGCCACCCGCCTTCGCTTCCACCACTTCGGTGCCTGCGTTTTGAATGCGCTTAGTAAGGGCTTCCACTTCTTCAGCCGTGAACTCAACCCCTTCAATTTGCGAAAGCAAAGGAAGGATAGTGACGCCTGAGTGGCCGCCAATCACAGGCACAATAATCTCGCTAGGGTTTTTATCTTTTAGCGCCGCGACAAACGTTTCTGAGCGGATCACATCCAACGTTGTCACACCAAATAGCTTACGCTTGTCGTAAACGCCTGCTTTTTTCAAGACTTCCGCTGCAATAGGTACTGTTGTATTGACAGGGTTGGTGATAATGCCCACACAGGCTTTCGGACAGACAACCGCAATCTTTTCAGCCAACGCTTTCACAATGCCAGCGTTAACATTAAACAGATCCGCGCGATCCATACCCGGCTTACGAGCGACACCAGCAGACACAAGGACTACATCCGCACCTTCAAGCGCAGGTGTTGGATCTTCGCCAGCATAGCCTTTGATCGATACGGGAGTAGGAATGTGGCTTAGATCGGCAGCAACGCCCGGAGTCACCGGTGCGATGTCATACAGCGCCAGATCGGAACCAGCAGGAAGATGGTTTTTAAGTAGAAGTGCTAGGGCTTGACCGATGCCACCAGCGGCACCAATAACAGCTACTTTCATCGTAGTTCTCCTTGAGAATAAATCTCTTATAAATGTTTTTGTGTAGGGTATTTTTAAGCTAGAAAACTATAGCAATCACAATATGATTACAATCAATTAACGCTAGCTTTGCGACCTCGCGCAATTCGCTAAAATCGTGCTACAGCACCGATGGCAATTATGACCTTGTTTATCTTTACCGACAAAGAGTTAAGTTGCCATTCGACCAAAGTTTTACATAAAAGTTTACAGTGACCTTTTAGACACTTTTGGACGATAATTTGGCGATGACTGCATAGCTATGCGAGAATATGCAGCAATAAATGGCTAATCGAAGACGATAACTATGCGCAACAATAATGATAAGCAAGATAATCTGGTTCGTGCTTTTAAAAATCTATTAAAAGAAGAACGTTTTGGATCTCAAGGTGACATTGTCGATGCCCTGCGTAATGAAGGGTTTGATAATATCAACCAATCCAAAGTATCTCGCATGCTGACTAAATTTGGCGCGGTACGCACTCGCAACGCAAAAATGGAGATGGTCTACTGCCTTCCTGCTGAACTCGGTGTACCAACCGTATCAAGTTCACTGCGTGAATTAGTGCTAGACATAGATCACAATGCCGCGCTGGTAGTGATTCATACCGGGCCAGGGGCGGCGCAGCTTATTGCTCGGTTACTTGATTCTCTGGGCAAATCAGAAGGTATCTTGGGTGTGGTGGCCGGTGACGATACCATTTTTATCACACCGACACTGAACGTAACGACAAAGCAGCTGTTTGATTCAGTCTGTGATCTGTTTGATTACGCAGGGTAATTTGTCACTAAACGCATTTCATCTTACTCTCTAGTAGAATCACACTGAGTCAAGTCGGCGTGATTCTCTTCACATCTTCAGCAATAAGTTGTCACAGCAGGAAGAGGAATAACTCCTTGATAGGCAAGCTATTGCCATATTTTGGCTCTGACAATGACGCTTATTGATAGCCAATTTCGCTACATTTTTTAACATTCCTGTAATTATGTGTCGATTTTTTGGTATTATTTAGCCACTTTTTCAACATACGGATTGAAAAAGATGCCGTTTCTAGATGAGGAAACTCCCCCGATACCCAAACAACTTGAAGTTGCGGGTAGGCGGCAAGTGAGTCAGTCGTCATAAGCATGGATAATTCTGTGATTGGGGTGAACGAACGTAGCCAAGACCACAGCAACTTCAGGTGGGAAGGGTGTAACAACAATTATCTATGGGGTTAATAATGAATAAGGAAGGAAAATTCATGGCATTGAATAAATTGATTAAAGTTGGAATTATTGCAGCAGCGGTCATGGGTACAGGTACGTTAAGCGCACAAGAGTTCATTACGATTGGTACAGGATCCGTCACTGGTGTTTACTACCCGACAGGTGGTGCTATTTGTAAGCTGGTTAATAAAGGGCGTAAAGATCACAACATTCGCTGCTCAGTAGAATCAACAGGCGGATCGATCTACAACGTGAACACGATTCGTGCAGGTGAACTCGATTTCGGTATTGTTCAATCTGACTGGCAGTACCATGGTTATAACGGTACCAGTGAATTTGCCGAGCAAGGCCCGAATAAAAAACTGCGCGCAGTATTTTCCCTTCATACCGAACCTTTTAATATCATTGCCCGCGCCGATTCAGGCATTGAAAACGTGGCTGACTTGAAAGGTAAACGTGTCAACATTGGTAACCCAGGTTCTGGTGACAGGGCAACCATGGCAGTGGTAATGGATGCATTTGGTTGGAGCAATGACAGCTTCAAACTGGCTTCTGAGCTCAAAGGCTCTGAGCGCTCTCAAGCATTGTGTGACAATAAAATAGATGCCTTTATTTATATGGTTGGCCATCCAAATGGTTCCATTAAAGAAGCAACGACCTCATGCGATGCAAAACTCGTCTCTGCTACTGGCCCTGAAATTGAAAAAATTGTTGCCAATAACCCTTACTACGCTTACAGCACGATTCCTGCCGGCATGTATCGTGGAACAGATAAAGATGTAACCAGTTTTGGTGTGGCTGCAACCTTGGTATCAAGCACTGATGTGTCCGATGAAGTCGCATACAATTTGGTCAAAGCAGTATTTGAAGATTTTGATACCTTTAAACGTCTTCACCCTGCCTTTGCTAACTTGAAAAAAGAAGACATGGTGAAAGCGGGGATCTCCATTCCTCTTCATCCTGGCGCAGAAAAATACTACAAAGAAATCGGTCTGCTAAAATAATTTCGCATCGCGAAAACCAACAATAGCGATACCGAATCAAAGGAGGCTGAACGTCTCCTTTGATTGCCCTTTCAGTCACGAGCGATATGCCCTTTATCCCTTGGCGTTATGGTCAGCGATGATGGCCTGTCCTCTTACGTTCACAACGACTCTCTGGGCACATTTGGGTTTTAAATGATTTAACAACCCACCTTTTGTTCTGTTCCGCAATAGCCCACTTCTCATTAGCAGTGAATTAACCCTGTGACCAACCGAGACGTAGGCAGCCAATAATAAGGATAACGTACATGACGAAGACACTTACTCCGTCAACCGATGTGCAGGAAATGGTAGCGCAATCTGATACCGGCGCAAGAAACCCTCACGGCTTGCCGGGGCGCATTTTGTGGTTTGTCCCACTATGTTGGTCACTATTCCAACTTTGGTATGCTTCACCGCTGCCCTTTATTTTTAACTTTGCCATCTTAAACGATACGCAAGCACGAGCCATTCACCTCACATTCGCTGTTTTTCTCGCCTTTACTGCCTACCCTGCGTTAAAGAACTCACCACGCGATCGCATTCCATTGATTGATTGGATTTTGGCATTGGCGGGCAGTTTCTCTGCTGCTTACATATATTTATTTTACAATGAGTTAGCTGGTCGATCCGGTGCGCCAACCTTGATTGATATAGCGGTCTCTGTCACAGGAATGGTGCTATTACTTGAAGCTACCCGCCGAGCGTTAGGACCACCACTGATGTTGGTCGCTGCACTATTCTTGCTCTACACCTTTGGTGGCCCCTACATGCCGGATGTGATCGCTCATAAAGGAGCGAGCCTAAACAAAGCGATGTCTCATTTATGGCTGACCACTGAAGGGGTTTTTGGGGTTGCTCTTGGCGTTTCCACCTCTTTTGTGTTCTTGTTTGTTCTATTTGGTGCAATGCTTGAACGAGCTGGCGCAGGTTCCTATTTTATCAAAGTGGCCTTTTCACTGCTGGGCCACATGCGAGGCGGTCCCGCGAAAGCAGCGGTTGTAGCCTCAGGCTTATCGGGGCTAGTGTCTGGCTCATCGATTGCAAACGTAGTTACCACCGGTACTTTTACCATTCCCTTGATGAAACGTGTCGGCTTTCCCGGAACAAAGGCGGGCGCTGTTGAAGTAGCCGCTTCCACCAATGGCCAATTAACCCCGCCTATCATGGGTGCTGCCGCATTTTTAATGGTGGAATATGTCGGTATTTCCTATGTTGAAGTGATCCGTGCGGCGCTACTGCCAGCGCTTATCTCTTATATTGCCTTAATTTATATTGTCCATTTGGAAGCCTGCAAAGCAGGAATGAAAGGCCTACCTCGCCGTCATACACCGACATGGGTGCAAAGCTTACTTTCATTTACGGGTACTATTTTAGGGCTTTGCGTTCTCAGCGCTGTTGTTTACTACGGCATTGGTTGGACCAAAGAAGTGTTTGGTGACGCCGCTACTCCAATTGTTACGGTCGCGCTTTTACTGACTTATGTCGCTCTGATTAAAATTTCGTCTCGCTACGCCTCAGAAAGTGCAATGGATATGGATATCCAAGAAGTACCCGACCCTGGGCCGACGGTAAAATCAGGGCTTCATTACCTGCTACCTATTGTGGTGCTCGTATGGTGTTTGACGGTCGAGCGCTTCTCGCCTGGATTATCCGCTTTTTGGGCCACGATATTTATGGTCTTCATTTTGATCACTCAGCGGCCAATCATGTCGTTACTCAATAAGAGCAACGATTTGAACACGCAAGTGAAGGCTGGGTTTGTTGATCTTGCCGAAAGCTTGGTTTCGGGCGCGCGGAATATGATTGGCATTGGTGTGGCAACCGCTGCCGCAGGAACCGTCGTTGGTGTCGTCACCTTGACTGGCATTGGCTTAGTGATGACCGATTTTGTTGAGTTTATATCCGGTGGCAGCGTCATACTGATGCTGATTTTTACCGCCGTGATCAGCTTCATTCTTGGTATGGGCTTACCGACCACCGCCAACTACATCGTCGTATCAACCTTAATGGCTCCCGTCATTGTAACACTGGGAGCCGCTCATGGTCTTATCATCCCATTGATTGCCGTACACTTATTTGTGTTCTATTTCGGCATTTTGGCAGATGACACCCCACCAGTTGGCTTGGCGGCATTTGCCGCAGCCGCTATCGCTAAATCAGACCCTATTCGTACAGGTATTCAAGGGTTTGCTTACGATATTCGTACCGCCATTTTGCCCTTTATGTTCGTATTCAACACTCAACTACTGCTAATGGGAATTGATACATGGTGGCACTTAGCGTTAACCATTTTCTCGGCAATTACCGCAATGCTGCTGTTTTCTGCTGCGACTCAAGGTTGGTGGCTAACTCGCAATAAGTGGTGGGAAACCGTCTTGTTGTTGGTGCTGACGTTCTCGTTCTTCCGACCCGGTTTTTGGTGGGACATGATTTATCCTGCGACCGAACTGCACCCAGGCACAGAGATAGCGCAAATTGTAGAAAACCTCGATGTGGGTCAATCGATAGAGCTTATCGTCGCTGGTGAAACCATTGAAGGTGATTACTTATCAAAAACAGTACTACTCCCTTTTGATGATCAAGCGTCAACGGCAGAACAGCGTATTCAATCAATGGGGCTAACCCTGAAAGAAACCAGTAATCGTATGCTGGTGGATATGATTGAGTTTGGCAGTCCAGCTGAAGCTGCAGGCATAGATTTTGATTGGGAAATCCGCTCAGTTGTGTTGGAAAGCCAACGGCCAATGAAAGAGTGGGTTTTCTTACCTGCATTATTATTAGTGCTGACGCTAGCTTGGAATCAAAAACGCCGTATGAGAACACAAGAAATACGCGCTTAATCAATATGCCTAGCACGAGCTAGGCATATACTTTACGGAAACAAGGTGCTCTAAAGCACCCTATCGTAGATGAGATAATCCATAATGTATAAACACATCCTTGTTCCAGTGGACCTTAATGAAAAAGGCTTTTCTGACAAAGCCGTTGAACTTGCTGTTTGGCACGCGACACATTCCAATGCTGAAATTCATCTTTTAAATGTATTACCTGGTATCCACATGTCGATGGTCGCCACATACTTCCCGAAAGATGCCGCGGCGAAAATGAAAGAAGACGTCAAGCAACAGCTAAAACAGTTTGCTGATCAACATATCGCTGACGAAATAATCTACAAACTGCATGTAGCGGAAGGTAAAGCCTACACCACCATTTTAGATTACGCAGAAAAGCTCGGAGCTGATTTGATTATCATGCCAAGCCATAAACGATCGAAGATCGATAAAGTGATGCTGGGATCGGTGGCCAGTAAAGTAGTGCAAAACTCGCCAATCAATGTACTGGTTGTCAAACCGCAAGGATAGAAACCCTGCATCGTCATAAAAAAGCGCATGAGGCGCTTTTTTTTATGCCAACGACAAGCGCCTCAGTTAGGAATTGGCTATCAAACTAATAGGCTCAATTATCTTTACTTGTTGAGAATAATTATCAATAATGTTTACATCAACCCGATAACCGTTTAGGTGAACATTATGAAAAAAACGCTTAGCTTTGCCGCGATCCATTTCAGTATTGCGTTTACCGTCGTTTATCTACTTACGGGCGACATTATTCTTGGTAGTCTGATTGCCATGCTTGAGCCGATGGTCAATACCGTTGCTTTTTACTTTCACGAAAAAGTATGGGCGCACTACGCCCCACTGCGCCGCTACTCACAATCGGCCAAAATTAAAACAGGTAGCTTTGCTGTAGTGCACTTCAGTGTTGCATTTAGCGTGGCATATATCATGACCGGAAGTTTTGTCATTGGTGGTGTTTTAGCCATGATCGAACCGAGCATTAATACGTGTGCTTACTACTTCTACGAGAAGTTCTGGCAAAAGAGGCATCCGCAAGAATGGTCACCAATGAAATGCTCTCATTAACTGTACGTTGATCAGATAGGAAAATGGGTAACACAGAGATCTTCGCTTAACGCGATATGGAAGGATTGCTGCTGACCATCAAGTTGCACCGATAAGGTATACAAATCATTCGGGTTAAGCTGTGTAAGATCTGCGTACTTCGGCGCTTCCACTTGAAATAAAGCACTGGCGTGCTGATGGCGCACATCAATAGGTAACTGATAGCTCATACCATTAAATTTCACCACCGCGGAAACTAATCCTGGTGCATAGGTTTGATAATGTAAGTGAACCAAAAACTCACAGCCACCACCATAGTGCCAGATTTGTTCAGTGGTAACATGCTCCAAACGAACATGACGAATACATTGCAGATAAGGCTCTTGCCAAATACCCATTCGCTCATCGTATTTCTTCACCGAGTGGTGTCCCAATGGGCATAATTGCGGTAAATCTTGATCCTCCAGCAACCACTCTTCTTCTTGCTCAACAAACAAAATTTCGAATCGATTGCGGCCGAGTTGCAGCAAAGGCCGAATGTCTTTTTTATACACCGCTTGACTGCCATCACAATCAAATAGTGCCACACCGTTTAAACGTATTTCCGCATAAAAATCGATCCCCTCAAGCACAAGATCAATTGCAGCAAAACCAAGCATCACTTCATCCACCTCAACATCATGCATCAAATGCCACTCTTGCTCGGCAATGTGTGCTTCTGTCATATCGTGAGGTAATACTTGGCTAAGAGGCGCAGGAAAACAAAGATCATCTTGCGGGATCGATAAATCAGTCAACGGTGAAAGCTGCCAAAAGCCAGCAAGAGAAATTCGCATAATAAACTTGAGCTAGATCAATGTTGAGCGATTATATACAAAATAAATAAAGATGTGCTGACAAAAATAATGATTCGTCACTAAAGTACTCTGTTAGCTTTGCATAGCGAAAAAAATACCAGCCAAAGGGCTGGTATCTCACATTAAGGTAAATAACGCCTAATCACTCTTGGTCGTCTTCATCTTCTTCATCGTCGTATAGAGCATCTTCGCCTTCGTAGTAAGTGCCCCAGCCGTCGTAAATAATGTCATATTTTTCAGCAAGTTGAATAAGCTTCTCTGCCTGTTCATCGATCGCTTCGGCCTTCAGTACCGATTGCATAGTCGCGTCACAGCACAATAGCTTATTGCCGTCTTCATCTTCTGTTTCTTCTGCTTCAAGCACTTCAAAGCCCATTTTAAAGGCTTCAACAACCGCTTTTTCTAGCGTGTCAAAATCTTCAGCAAATAGGTGGTGCTCTATCTCATATAACGCATCTGGATCACTGCCATCTTCGAGCAGGGCTTGAATGATGTCGCGAGTATCTTCTTTTTGAATTTCGATTAACTCTTCAACGGATACGTAGTCATCTTGCTGAGGTTGAGACATAAGGTGCTCCAGATTTGGCTAAATGTAGACTATACTCCATCAACTTGGCGTTGCAGATAGGCGGCAATTAAGTTCATTCCCATGAACATAGATAAACTATGTGACTGGGGTGAGCAAACGTAACCAGCACCGCTGCAACTTCACGTCGGAAGGGTATAAATGAATTTCGACGAAATATGGCATGGTTCGCCTAAAATTGCCACCAACAACGTACCGCGATCTTTATCTTTCTAAAGGATCACTGCTCAATCAAGTACAGATCAAATAAAAAACACTTTAATTTAACAATTTATTTTCATTTTGCTAATTCAGTAGATTATCTGCCTGATGATTTGCTCTTTCACCGCATTAAACTGCCTGTTTATCAAACATTCATGCATAGCAAAAAAGGTCGCTTTGGTTAAACCTGCCCGCATTATGCACTTTTTATGTAAATAAGCGCATAGAAAATCACTTATTCTTCATGCTTAATTCACCCTCCTCTGAGCCAAAAACGCATAACAAAGCACTTTGTCGTTATTAGGCTTATTTGGCTGGTTTTGGAGTTATTTTTTAATAAGTGCACACTTTAAAGCATACACAACTATAAGTTCACAAAATAACAGCTAATATCACCACTAAGTAGACTTGCATCGTTCGCTTAAGCTTGTCATAAAGAACATGAGAAATAGAAGAGTAGGGATACAAAATGAATAAGCTGTACGTTGGATCTGAAGTTGGGCAACTGCGCCGAGTATTACTCAATCGGCCAGAGCGTGCCTTAACTCATCTCACACCGTCAAACTGTCATGAACTGTTATTTGATGATGTGCTTGCCGTAGAAGATGCAGGAAAAGAGCATGATGCCTTTGCCAACACATTGAAGGACCAAGATGTTGAAGTGCTGTTGTTGCATGATCTCTTAGTCGAAACCTTAGCCGTTGCCGATGCCAAAGCGT
Source organism: Vibrio anguillarum (assembly GCF_001989995.2). GTDB lineage: Bacteria > Pseudomonadota > Gammaproteobacteria > Enterobacterales > Vibrionaceae > Vibrio > Vibrio anguillarum. The sequence goes on along the minus strand of NZ_JAHGUP010000029.1, from coordinate 49,599 downwards.
GGTTGCTCGATACGCAAATTTCTGATTTTCGCTATGGTCCCACTTTGGCGCGCGATCTGCGCTGCTATTTAGCTGATATGGATAACGAACATCTCGCCACTCTGCTACTCGGTGGTCTTGCTTATTCCGAACTGCCCATCCACTCCTCTTCGATGCTACCTAAAATGCATCGTCCGTTAGATTTTGTGATTGAGCCGTTGCCCAATCATCTCTTTACCCGCGATACCTCTTGCTGGGTGTATGGCGGCGTATCGCTTAATCCGATGATGAAACCAGCACGCCAACGTGAAACCAACCATTTACGCGCCATTTATCGTTGGCATCCTGTATTTGCAGGAGAGAGTTTTATCAAGTATTTCGGTGATGAAGATCTGCACTACGATAATGCCAATATTGAAGGGGGCGACGTACTGGTGATCGGTAAAGGTGCGGTGTTGATTGGTATTTCCGAACGCACAACTGTGCAAGGGGTAGAAAATTTTGCTGCGAGTTTATTTAAACATGGGCAGGCCAAAGAGGTGATTGCCGTTAACTTGCCTAAACACCGCTCTTGTATGCATTTAGATACGGTGATGACACATATGGATGTCGACACCTTTTCTGTTTACCCCGAAATTATGCGTCATGATTTAGAAACATGGCGTTTAACGCCAAAAGGCAATGGCGGGATGAACGTCGATTCAATGCCAAGTTATGTTAATGCGATTGAACGCGCGTTAGGTTTGGACAAACTCAAAATCATCACCACTGGTGGTGATAGCTATGAGGCTGAACGTGAGCAATGGAATGACGCCAACAACGTGTTAACGGTTAAACCCGGAGTTGTGATTGGCTACGAGCGCAATGTCTACACTAACGAGAAATACGATAAGGCAGGCATCAAAGTATTAACCATCCCCGGCAATGAACTCGGCCGAGGCCGAGGCGGCGCGCGCTGCATGAGTTGCCCGATCGAGCGAGATGATATTTAACCTTTTCAATTCAACGCAGTGAATAAAAGAGATAAAAAAGCGGCGCATCAAAACGCCGCTTTTTATTTGCTTACGCTGCGCGATACAAACCACGTCAGCTCTGAGCGAGTAACAACGTTATTCGGTGCCACCAACAGTGAGCGAATCTAGCTTAAGCGTAGGTTGCCCTACTCCAACAGGCACACTTTGTCCTGCTTTACCGCACACTCCAACGCCGCGATCAAGGCTCAAATCGTTACCCACCATCGAGACTTGTTGCATTGCCTCAATGCCAGAACCGATCAAGGTTGCACCTTTGATTGGATAAGTAATTTTGCCGTTTTCAATCATATAGGCTTCAGAGGCAGAGAACACAAATTTACCCGAGGTGATATCCACTTGGCCACCGCCAAAGTTGGGCGCATAAACGCCTTTCTTCACTGTTGAAATGATCTCTTCTGGCGTATGTTCACCCGGCAACATGTAAGTGTTGGTCATGCGCGGCATCGGTAAATGTGCGTACGATTCACGACGCCCATTACCCGTAGGGTTCACCCCCATCAAACGTGCGTTGAGTTTGTCTTGTATGTAGCCTTTCAACACGCCATTTTCAATTAAGGTGTTGTATTGACCATTGACACCTTCATCGTCGACATTGAGCGAGCCACGCAGATCTTTCAGTGTGCCATCGTCAACAATCGTACAAAGCGTTGAGGTTACTTTCTGGCCAATTTTACCGGAGAAAACAGAAGATCCTTTGCGGTTAAAATCACCTTCTAAGCCATGCCCTACCGCTTCGTGAAGCAAGACGCCCGGCCAACCAGAACCGAGCACAACAGGCATCGCGCCAGCGGGAGCTGCGACAGCTTCAAGGTTGACTAAGGCTTGTCGGATAGCTTCATCGGCAAACTGAAACGCAACTTTACGGCCATCTTGTTCGGTGAGGAAAAAGTCATAACCAAAACGACCACCACCGCCAGAGCTGCCTCGCTCGCGGCGATCACCTTTTTGTGCTAACACGCTGATCGACAAACGGACCAACGGGCGGATATCGCCTGCGTAAGTCCCATCGGTTGCAGCAACTAACATCTGTTCATGCACACCACTTAAGCTCACCGAGACTTCTTGGATCAACGGCTCTTTGGTACGAATGTAAGCATCCAGCTCTTGCAGTAATTCTGTTTTTTGCTTTTTTTCCCAACTGGCTAGTGGATTATCCGCCGCATAATAGGCTTGATTATCGCTACGTTTAAAGGCTTGAACACAACCACTTTTACCTTGCTGCGCAATGCCTCGTGCGGCTATTGCACTCTGTTTCAAACCTTCTAATTGGATTTGATCTGAATAAGCAAAACCCGTTTTTTCACCAGTGATGGCGCGCACACCAACACCGCAATCGATATTAAATGAGCCGTCTTTAATAATGCTGTCTTCGAGCACTAAAGATTCATGCCAGCTCGACTGAAAATAGATATCGGCATAATCAATTTGACGAGTGGCAATTGTCGCTAGTGTATCCGCAATATCTTGCTCGGTTAATCCTGCAGGTTTTAATAGTGCATCTTCAATGCGGTTAATACTCATAGTGTGCTCTTATTATCTATAAACTGATTGGTGAATCGGGTGTGTGCAGCAATGGGCATTTTTTGTCGAACTTGCTCAACGTAAGCCAAGTCAATATCGGCGACTAAATTCCCCACTTGCTGGTTTAAGCTTGCAATAACCTCACCCCACGGGCTGATGACCATCGAATGACCCCATGTCTCGCGCCCACATGGATGAAGCCCAGTTTGCCCAACCGCAACAACCCAACACTGATTCTCTATCGCTCGGGCTCTTAACAAGACTTCCCAATGTGCCTTTCCGGTCACCGCCGTAAAGGCCGCAGGAACCACTAATATCTGAGCACCCTGCACTCTTAATTGGGAATAGAGGTGCGGAAAGCGCACATCATAGCAGATGGAAAGGCCAATTTGACCAAATGGCGTCGACGCAACACTCAGCTTTGTGCCGCAGGTAAAAGTTTCCGATTCTCGATAGCGCTGGTGGCCGTCAGCGACATCGACATCAAACATGTGTAGCTTGTCGTAGTGCGCGACAAGATCGCCACTGGCGTCAAACAGCAAGGAGGTGGTCGTTACCCCGACCTCACGACGGATAGGCATGCTGCCCACCAACAGCCACACCCGATGAAAGCGAGCCATAGCAGCCAATTGGCTCTGAAAAGGACCTTGTCCCAATGGCTCGGCATGTTGGTGGTACTGTTGCCGCGTACCAAACACCAGTGCATTTTCCGGCGTGACAATCCACTTCGCACCTTGCGCCACAAGTAGTGACACTTGCTGTTCGATATAAGCCAAATTCTGCGCAGGTTCAGAGCTTGACGTCATTTGAATAAGTCCAACGCGATCCATGCTTTCTTCCTTATTTTTCAGTCAGCTTTCTCAGTTTTTCTGGCAATTTAAACTCGCCTCGACTACGCGAAAGCTCTTTAACAACCGGTGAATTAATTGGTCCTTTAACCTCATAATTGACTTGGGTAAAGACCTCAACCACAGGTGCAATCACGGTCGTAATAGCTAGGACATACAGCGCTGTTTGCGGCGTCACCGCAAAAGCCGTCAAGACGGGAATTCCTGATGTGATGTCTGGTACAAAATTCACCTCAGCATCAACAGTACGGCTATTGAGATCCGCTAAGCCTTTAATGGTCATTTCACCGGCAACAGCATCCATTTTGATGTTGTTGGTAACAAAAATCCCTTGCGAAATTTCACCACTGCCTGTAATTGAGTTAAAGGCCATTCCTTTATCAAACACGTCACTAAAATCGAGCTGCATTTTACGGATAATGGAATCTAAACTGAATAATCCGAGTAAACGAGCGGCACCGCTGACATCAGAAACTACCCCTTTACCCATAGTAGTCTCTATCTTGCCTTCTAAGCTGTCGATCTTCATTGACCAAGGCGCGCCATCCCATTCGGTTTGACTCGACATTTCAAATGGCGCTCTTTGGATACCGGAGCTGATGCCAAAGCGCTCCATCAAATCGCTATTATTGTCACCTTTCATGGTGAGATTCAGTTGGGTATGGCTACGCTCATCACCTTGTGCGTCTTTATTCAACGTCCAAGCACCACTGATATTGACTTGGTTTGAACCACTACTGATATCAATCTTCTTCCATTGCAAAGTATCACCTTGCCGTTGGAAGTCCATATTCATCTTGCCTACCTTGTAACCCTGCAACCAAAGATCATCAATGGCCAAAGTTAAGTTTGGCACCAATCGATGAAACTGTCGGTCAAAATCAGTAATAAGCGGCTCAGACTGGCGATCTTGATCAACCAACAGTGATTTTTTGGAGCTGTCCTCCAGCTCAGGAATGTAAACGTGCAAACGTTCAAGCGAGACGGACAAATCATAAGGTTCAATATAACTCGCTTGGCCTTTTGCTTCTTGGCTCTCGAGCTGTGCGTACCAACCGAGATTTTTACGTCTGGCATTAAAATCAACATCGTGCCACTCAATGCCCGCTAGTAGAAGTGCTTTGACGTTGATGTCCACTCTCTCTGGTGGTGGGATCTCGGGAGTATTCATCTCCGCTAGAGCTGATTTTTTCTTCGGCTGAGGCTCATTGGCCAAACTCAACCATTCATCCAAATTAAAGGTATCGCTGCGGATCTGCGCATGGTGGCCAACCACTGGGCTGATTTTGAAATTGCCGCTCCCTACTATGAGATTGGTGGCCGTCAGGCGTGGTTTTTTCGATGTGATATCGATTTCAGCTTGGTATTTCGCTTGTGGTAATTGTAGGCGGGCGGTGATCGACTCTTGGTTACCCGATGCTTGCAAGTGAGCTTTGCCTGCCACGTTGAAGGCTTTTTTTAGCGGGTAAGGGTAATCACTTTCTACCATTTTTAAATCGGCTAAGGTGTCGATTTGATAAGTGAAACCGACATCATTGAGCTGAATATCAACGCCCATTTGCCAAGGAGCATGCCCTTTTAAACGGTTTAGCCAGCGCTCACCGACAAAAGGCGTCAGGGGTTTAATATCCCAGTCTCCCACCACATCAATATTCACCGCGTAACCTTGGCTGGCATTTTCACCTTTAAAATCAATCGCGATCGGTTGAGTCAGCAGATCAGCCGACAAACCGGCTGCCGTCACAACGTCATTATCAAATTCAATTTTGCCAGAGACACCCTCAAGCACCATTGGCGGTGCATCAATTTCCACGTGGTTATTATTTAAATTCGCCCAACCCCATGCTCGGGGTTCCTGTTCACTATCAAAAGGGATACGAAGCTGAAATTCAGATTGCACTTCGCCACTGACTTGGATCGCCGTTAACGCCGCTCCCACCGAATCCACTAAAGGCGTTGAGGTCATATAGTCGCGTACGGCATTGCCTTGGGCTGTTGCACTGGCTTCGATTTCGATGTGTCCACCTTCGGCTAGCTCAGGTATTCGCCCTGTGATCCGCTGGGCAGTGACATCCATTAAGGTCGCAGAGTGTGAATCAAGGTACATCGCATCGTTTTCAAACAGCAGATCGAGTTGCAAATTGGTGATCGGCGGCCACGCCGTATCAAAACTAAATTTCGCCTCTTTTAAACCAACCCAAGCTTGGAATACGCCATTGTTTTGTTGGTAGGGAAAATCGCCAAGTTCACCATACCAAAGCAGTTTAGCAGTGTTGGCTTTACCACCTTGAATCGCAGTAGAGAGATAGTCTGTTAACTTGCGCCCCAATGCTAAGGTGGGCAAATAACGCCAAGTTTCACCTGCATTGTATAAGTCCGCTTCCGCATAAAATGAAAGTAAAGGGCTGCGTTTTTCAGGAAAATCGAGACGAAATGATCCAAGCACTTGTAAGTCTGGCGTCGCCGCAGTCACTTTACTGGCCCACAATGACCAGCCATCGGCTTGCTTTTGCCACACAACATCAGCTTCACCTTGACGAATATTCAATGGTGCTTGGAAAACATCACCATAAGGTAACACGTCATCAATCAGCGTCACTTTGGCGCGGGCACTCTCCATGCTACCTGCAATGGAAGCTTTGAGATGGTGTACTTGTGGCAATAACTGCCATTGCGCCATGGCGCCATCACTGAGTTCGGCAGAATAACGAAGCGATTGCAGGCTATCTCCTTTGCTGAGCCGAATATCTTCTAAGGTGCCCCCCAAATCCAATTGCTGCAAAAGCTCGTTCGTTTTGCTGGAATCGGGCATCATTTTCACAAAGGGAAGCAAAGTTTTTATGTCTAACTGCGACAAGTTCAAACGCCATTGCGTCGGTTGCCATTCAAACGCGGCATCAAGTTTAGGCCACACTTCGTCATCCGTGCGCAACTGAAGTGAGTAAGCGTTAACTTGCCATCCTTGTTCAATAGGTAACAGTTTGATGATTCCCGACTCTAACAACAGTTCATGCTGACGCTCTTCACCCCAAACCAGTTCCGAGGGCTTAAGTTCGACATAGCCATCTTTGGGTTGGTTATGTTCTAAGGTCAGCCAGGCATTAAAACTCACCTGTCCTTTCTTAATGCCGGTTTCGTCTTTGAGATAACGAGTCAACCACGGGTTTATTTTGATATTGTCAGCGCTAACATAGAAGCGACCTGAAATATCGCGTAGTGAACCATGATCTTCAAAGTTAGCACTCACTAACAGAGAGTTAATACTGGTATCAGCGATACTCACCACGCCTTCAGCTTTATGTTGCTGAGCGTTATTTTTCCACCGAAGACGTTCAATATCTAACTGGCGAATCTCCCCCGCGACAGATTGATAGAAAACCGTCGAGTCGAGTAGCGCAAAATCATCCAATTGCCGCAGCAGTAGGTTGTCTAAACGTTGAATGACATTGCCTTGTGTGCGGCTCTGTTGGTTATCTTCAGCCTGTAGCTCAAGCCAGTTTACCGAGCGAATATCCAATTTGAGTTGATGAATACTGAGATCCGCGACCACAGGTTGCATTTGCATTATTGACTGAATGAGGTCAAATTCAACATCGATTTGCTGCGCAGAAAAGTGAATTTGCGATCCATCAGGTAACTTTGCTTTTAGCCCCTTAAGTGCAATTGACGGGTGAGTATTACGCCAAAAACCAGTGACCTCACTTAATTCAAATTCAAAACCTGAATTTTGGTTGATCAACGTTTGTATTTCGCCTTGGAAACGATTCATTTGTGGCAAAAACACACGCAAGGTGGTGACAGCAACAGCCAGCACCACTAGCACGCAAACGATAAACCACAATACTATTCGCCAAAGGCGCGTAAAAGTTGAGATCACAAAAGCCCTACTACATCATCACAACGTCAAATTGTTCTTGAATATAAAGTGGCTCCGCTTGGATGCGCACTTCTTTTCCAATAAACACTTCCAACTCAGCAAGAGCATGAGACTCATCACCTTGCAAGGTTTCTGCCACCGCAGGGGATGCGTAAACCACAAATTTATCCGCATCGTAAGCGCGGTTGACACGCGTGATTTCACGTAAGATTTCGAAACAGACGGTTTCAACGGTTTTCACACTGCCGCGGCCTTCACAGGTTGGACAACTTGAACATAACACGTGTTCAATACTTTCACGGGTGCGCTTACGCGTCATCTCCACCAAGCCTAACTGCGTAAAACCATTAATATTCGTTTTGACGCGATCTTTAACCAGGGCGGCATCTAAGGAGTTGAGCACTCGCTTACGGTGCTCTTCAGACATCATATCGATAAAATCAATAATGATGATGCCCCCTAAGTTGCGCAAACGTAACTGACGGGCAATCGCTTGAGTCGCTTCAACATTGGTATTAAAAATGGTTTCTTCGAGGTTACGACGGCCAACAAACGCGCCAGTATTGATATCAATCGTGGTCATTGCTTCGGTTTGGTCGATGATAAGGTATCCACCAGACTTGAGCTCCACTTTACGCTCGAGAGAACGCTGAACCTCGTTTTCGGTGTCGTACATATCAAAAATAGGCTTGTCACCTTCATACAGTTCAAGCTTATCGGTTAACTCAGGCACAAACTCTGAGGTGAACTCTTTGAGGTTCTCAAATTCAAGGCGCGAATCGACTAAGATCCGCGTCAAATCGGTGCCGACAAAATCTCGTAAAATACGCTGAGCTAAACCCAATTCGCCATACAGTGTCGAGCGTGTTTTGTATTTAACTCGACGCTCCAACACTTTCAGCCATAGCCGTTTAAGAAAGGCGGCATCTTGTGAAAGCTCTTTCTCATCAGCTCCTTCAGCGGCGGTACGAATAATGAACCCACCGTGCTCATCACAATAATGAGACACGACTTTTTTGAGACGATCACGCTCTGATTCACTTTCAATGCGTTGTGAGACACCAACATGACTTGCGCCGGGCATAAAAACGAGATAGCGCGAAGGTAGGGTAATATCTGTCGTTAAACGGGCGCCTTTAGTGCCTAATGGATCTTTGACCACTTGCACCACGATATCTTGGCCTTGACGAACTAGCTCTGAAATATCACGAACTTGAAACTGCTGTTTTTCGTTCTCAGCCACACATTCAGTATGAGGAACAATGTCAGAAGCGTGAAGAAAAGCGGCCTTGTCTAAACCAATATCGACAAAGGCGGCCTGCATTCCGGGAAGAACTCGGCTGACTTTTCCTTTGTAAATATTGCCCACAATGCCGCGTTTCGCTTCTCGCTCAATGTGGACCTCTTGAAGAACTCCGCCTTCAATCATCGCCACTCGAGTTTCACTCGGGGTGACGTTTAGTAGCAACTCTGCACTCATGAGTACACCTCAATGTTTTTAATTATATAAATTCGTGCAAGAGCTGGTCAGTTTCGAATAATGGTAATCCTACAACAGCGTAATAGCTGCCTTCGATCTTCGTTACAAATCGTCCACCCAATCCTTGAATGCCATAACTGCCAGCCTTATCGCAAGGTTCACCCGATTGCCAATATTGTTCTATTTCTTCATCTGACAAAGGTTTAAACCATACATCCGTCGTTACCACGACGGATTTAGAATGATCATGTGTTGCTACGGTTACGGCCGTCATCACTTGATGTTTTGTACCAGATAAGCTGCGTAACATCTGTTGTGCTTGAGCAAAATCAGCGGGTTTTTCAAGTACTGTTTCACCTTGCACGACTATGGTATCAGACCCAATAACTATCGAAGCAGGGTTGGATAAAGCAACACCAGCCTGTGCCTTATCACGTGACAAACGTTCAACATACACTGCTGGGGCTTCATGCTCATTACGGCATTCTTCAACGTTGGGTACCACAATATCAAACTGATAACCCAGTTGAGTCAGTAACTCTCGTCTTCTTGGCGAGCCAGAAGCTAATACAATTTTTTTATTCATCATCTAAGGTGCCAGTGGCGTCGCACACGACGAAGCAGTAGGAACATCCAAGGCCATAATATGCAATTGATCATACCAACCCATAGCGAGAGCGGGTTAAATGTCACATCTTGAATTAAATATTCGCCGCAGAAGATCAGCACTTCAAGCAACATAGATAACACGCCAATGATTACGGCTTGTTGCCATAACGCCATATTACGCAGCACTAAGAAGTTAATCGCTACTAAGTAGACAACAATGGCCATCATCATGCCACGAATGCCCAATGTTGAACCAAGCAGCAGATCCCATAACAAACCAAGGATCAAAGCCGACCCTACGTTGACTCGATGCGGCAACGCTAAAACCCAATAGCATGTCACCAGCAGTAACCACGATGGGCGCAGTAGATCCAGCTCACCCGGCCAAGGGATAGTTTGTAAAACCAGAGCAAAGAGAAATGATGCACCAATCACCAATTTACTTTTCACGACACTACTGGCCATCGGTTGCTTCCTCTAACATTTTCTCTGGCGTAACTTGCAATACTTTCTGCTGCCTATCTTCGTTAGGCCAGATCAACAGCAAATAGCGTAGACGATCAAAATCCACCACGGGATCGGCGGTGATCGACGCAAATTCACGCTGAGTATCTTTGTCGACCACCGAAACGTGTGCGACAGGATAACCTTCAGGATATACGCCCCCTAAACCTGATGTGACGAGCAAATCGCCCACTTCAATATCGGTGCTGGTGGGAATGTGTTCCAATTGAATACGATCCACCTGGCCATTCCCTGAAGCAATCACTCGAATATCATTACGAATAATTTGCACTGGAATCGCACTATTGGTGTCAGTCAGCAACAACACCCGGCTGTTATGCGCCGCCACAAAAGTCACTTGGCCAACAATACCTTTGTCGTTAATAACGGGTTGCCCTTCGTAAACGCCATCCGTTCGCCCTTTATCAATCACAACTTGATGACGATAAGGTGAGGTATCGACCGCCATCACCTCAGTGACAACCTTCTTTTCATCACGAACAAAAGAAGATCCAAGCAATTTACGTAACCGTTGGTTCTCTTCGCGGTATTGATCAAACAAGATCAAATCACTTTTCAAGGTGATCGCTTCTCGTTTTAAACGTTGATTCGATTCAATCAGTTTTTGATGGGTGGCGAATCGCTCATACAGATCATCAAACATACTGCGCGGTAAATCCGCCATGTATTGAATGGGAGCCACTAAGCTATTAAGAAAAAAACGAACGTTGGAAAAAGCACCTAAACGACTATCAGCCAGCATAAGACTGGCTGATAAAATCACGGCAAAAAAGAGACGTAGCTGAAGAGATGGTCCTCGACCAAATATTGGCTTCATTCTATAAAAATCCTAGATGTCATAATGGGAGCTTTACGGCTCCCAAAGCCATTATTCTTCGCTAAATAGGTCGCCACCGTGCATATCGATCATTTCCAACGCTTTACCGCCACCAAGGGCAACACAGGTTAGAGGATTATCGGCAACCACGACTGGTATTCCCGTTTCTTCGGTCAAGAGGCGGTCGATATCTTTGAGCAGCGCTCCACCACCGGTTAATACCATACCATTTTCTGAGATATCAGAAGCAAGCTCTGGCGGACACTGTTCAAGCGCAACCATCACCGCAGAAACAATACCGGAAAGCGGTTCTTGCAGTGCTTCTAAGATTTCATTGGAGTTAAGAGTAAAGCTACGAGGGACCCCTTCAGCAAGGTTACGACCACGAACTTCAATCTCCATCACTTCATCGCCGGGGTAAGCCGAGCCAATTTCATGTTTGATTTTCTCTGCGGTCGCTTCACCGATTAAGCTGCCGTAGTTACGACGCACATAATTGATGATCGCTTCATCAAAACGGTCACCGCCGATACGCACAGAGGAAGAGTAAACCACACCGTTCAAGGAAATAACGGCAACTTCAGTCGTACCACCACCGATATCGACCACCATTGAACCCGTTGGTTCAGAAACACGCAGACCTGCACCGATGGCCGCCGCCATAGGTTCATCAATCAAATACACTTCACGCGCGCCAGCACCGAGTGCTGATTCACGAATCGCACGGCGTTCAACTTGGGTGGAGCCACAAGGCACACACACCAGAACGCGAGGGCTTGGTTTGAGTACACTGTTGTCATGCACCTGCTTGATGAAGTGTTGCAACATTTTTTCGGTCACGTAGAAATCCGCAATCACGCCGTCTTTCATAGGACGAATTGCAGAAATATTCCCCGGCGTACGACCAAGCATCTGCTTAGCGGCATGACCGACAGCAGCAACGCTTTTTCCACCACGACCTTTATCTTGGCGAATAGCAACAACGGAAGGCTCGTCGAGGACAATACCTTGTCCTTTAACGTATATAAGAGTATTGGCGGTACCTAAATCGATCGATAGATCGTTGGAAAACATGCCACGCAGTTTTTTGAACATATTCTTCGCTCGTCCTGCAAGAATTAGAAGATAGAAAATTGCACTAAATGTACCAATGCCTTGCGATCACAGCAAGGCGTTGACGCATAAACATGGACTGAAACACGCAATTTCTAACAGATTCCTAACTTAGGTAGAAAAATCTCTATGAATTTGTGTGAATTATCCGGTTAATTTTTTTCACGCCACCAGATTACCCGGTCGCTGCCTCGGTACAATCCAAACTGTACTCGGCCTGAGACTTCATTTTCAAACGCGCTATTTTGATCATTGTAGGGACGCAACCAAGGCAACCCATGAGCATTGAGATCAAGCAAAGTATCAATGAATCCTTGATAACCCGCTCCCGGAGCCGTAAAGTTGATATTCGCGGCACCCAAAGCGAGCGTTTGACTGACTAAAGTAGGATAAACTTCAGGAGCCCCACCTGAACCTAAAGTTAGATCGGTCGGCGTTAAAGTGAAATTCGCAAGATCTGGTAACCTTGTACAGCTATCAAAGCTATTGGTAACAAAGCCATTGGCAGTGAAGTATTCACTCGTGATTGGCTGACTTAACACACTCGTTTCTGGGCCATAAGTGTCGTGGATCACCAGTTTTCCCCAGCGCAATTTCATCTCATCATCAATATCTGTAATCGTATAGTCTATGCAAGGACTGCTGGCTGTTTCGCGGTAGCAAACTCCATCAAGATCTGTAAGATCGGATACCGAGAGGGTAAGATCTAACTTGCTGTTAAAAGGCACTATTGGTTGTGGTGGCTTTTGGTAGATCAATATCTCCCCAGAGAGTTCAATGCGAGAATCAACGCCATTGACTCGGTTCACACTCGTCAAATCGCTATCAAAGCTGATTGGTAAACTATTCACAGTATCGTTATAGTTTCGATTGTCCCACTGCCGATCATAACGCCACCAAGCACTGTCGAAATAATTGACCGTTTCACTGCCTGACGCGGATTTTGGGTGTAAGTAAATACCCGGATTTTCTTTATATCCAAACGGTTGTCCTAAATAACTGAACGATTCGTCATTCGGAGAAGTCACCTCACACTCAGCCTGTAAGCTGGTCACCACCGAAGAAGGAGAAAAATAGGCTGGGATAAAACGACCTATCGGGCCCGTTGAGGCAACGGCAATCGGCAGATTCTCACTCGCTAAATCGAGTCCAAGATACGTCGTTGGCGCGTTCAGCGAGAAATCAAACACCCCAACCTCACTCACTCTTTGTTGTACAGTCGTCGAGCTACCTAATTGGTGATCATATTCAACTTCACCGAGAGCACCGGGCACGCCTGTCGCTGGTGCGATTAGAGTATGTTTAAGCTCAATGTTTGCTTGTTGATAATTTGTCACTACTAAATTGTTAGTGAAATCATTATCCTCAATCGGTGCCTCCGCAACCGCTTTGATATTGAGATTAAAGTTTTCATCCGCCCTAGCAAAAATATCACAGTTAATATCGGCATTAGGACACGCTCCACTAACACCATAATAACTGGTCGCGCTGAGTACTAAAGCACGAGGAACTCGTATAAAAGTCGTTTGACCTGTTAGTTGCAAATCTTGCTCATCACCACTTCCCGTTAAACGGGCATTCAAAGCCAGGCTGCCAGCCTCACGATAGGAGACGTTAATACTCGCCTCACCATTTTGGTTGAAATTGAGCACCACTGGCGTCGCAGTATTGGATGACGGCCCTACCGCCACACTATTCACACCAACCGATAAAGCTCTAAAACCTTGCCCCCCATTAGGGCTCAAGTAATCACTCCAAAAGGAAACGGGTTTTTGTACATTTTTAAAACTAGGCAAACACAGTTGTGAAGCGTTATCTTTTCGTACCGCTTTAATGGTCCCAGTTACCGATTGATTGGCATAGGAATTAGGCACATCCAAAATGAAGCCACTATCAACGAAATTAAGTGTACAATTTTGGGCAGAATACCCCCCACTACCATATCGACAAAGATTGGTCGAAAAAGGTTTCGCACTAGGTACTGAGCTCTGAACCCCCACAGTTACATTCCCTGCACTATTTTTACGAAGCTTCAGATTAGCAATACCATTCGTCATATTAACTTGGGAGCCACCTTGCCATCCACCGCCAGCAGAAGGCAATGAATTTGGTAGTAAAGTCGCGGTGATCGGCTGTTGGTAAAGCTCACTACAACTGCTATTTGCACAAGCTTGTATTTGTACATCAGCGGCGTTGCAAGTTAGCCCATCTGACGATGGTAAAGTAAAACGAAAATGATCAACCTGCTCCCCCACGTCACGAGACTTCAAGGCACAAACCTTAAAGTTTTCAATCTCATGGTTATTAACAGAAGCCCCTGTTGAGCCTGCAAGAGAAAGTAAAAACTCTTCAGGTGTCGCACCTTGATTAGGATTCGATAGCACATTAAACCAATCGATAACTGTCTGCATATTGCCATTCACCAGACGATCCACACGAACATAAACCGCGTTATTATTTCGTGAATCGATGGTGATGAAATAGCGATGCCCGGGACCTGGCCCTGGAAAAGAACAGTTACCGCCCCACCATTGACAAGTACGACGTACATCCAGCTTGGGGTTCAAATTAGCGGCAGTTCCCACTAGATAGCGATAACTTGCGGCTTCAGAGCCTCGAATGGCAACGGCTTGGCGACGAAAACCAGGCCCTCCGACTCTTCCCTCTGTTGGGTTGGAATAATTTCCCCATTCATCCAAACCAACCCCAAGCCAACCTCCAGCAAAACCCGGCTTAATTGGATTGGAACTTGTGGTGGGTGCATACCCTAAAGAGCCGCCAAAACCACCCGTTCTAGGGATAATCTCGGCATCCGAAAAAATAATCGACACCCCATCAGCACCATCACCGGTTAAATTCGCCCACGCATAGTAATCAAACTCAACAGTAACTAAGTTGCCAGCCGCTGGGAAAATTCGTTGATAAGTCACTGCGGTTGCTTGGTTATTCTGATCCTCAGTTAAGCGTAAGCGATTACTAATCAAACTCGGCGTAAAGCTACCAGTACTAGTATAAGGGATCCAATTCTGACCAAGCGAGGAGCGGTTAAAATCATCCTCAAAACAAGCATAGCCTTGCTGCTCATTTTGATTGATCTGAGTATTCCCCTCCATCATTAATCGGCGGCTTGTCGTACGGCCATTGATTGTGGCAGAGTTATTCAGAGCTAGAGTGTTACCTATGTAAACATAACCATTAACTTGTGTATTACCATTCAGAGAAAGATTATTAAATCCAACGATCGTTAAATTCCCCGCACCAGAAATATTGATATCTGAACTATTCCAGCTAGAACTATTTTTTATAAATAGCCGAACATCGCCTTCTACTTCAACAATTGCATTGGAGTTTAACTGTAATGTTTCAATCCAATAGTCACCCGACGACAACACAAGAGTTGCGCTTGAGCCCATATCTAAAGACTTTATTTTATATTCAGACAACCCTGAAAATTGAAGCGTGCAGCTATCGTATAGTTGTAGTTTTCCTATATTTGATTGGTTCAATACAATGCTTTGTCCACTATAACACCAGTTGATTTGGTTATTATTATTACTGGAATTTTTGAATGCATTCCCACCGCTTAAACTTAAGGAAGCCACACCTCCCCCTGTAACTTGGCAAAACTGATCATCACAACGAGCATTTTGGCGTTCAGAAATATTGTTGATGGAACAAAATGCCAGTGGGTCACCCGCTGTTCCCGTAATCTGTGAGTATCCGTATTGGATAAGTTGAGGATTTGGAGAGCTTGCACAACTGCCCTGACCTTGGGCAACGTGAGGAAAATAGATAGAATTATCAATCTGCTGGAAAGCCATTACACTTGTTGCAGAGATAGATAGTATTGTGCTGAGCAGTATGCTAATCAGCCATTTATAGTGGATCACTTTTTCACCCCCACTTCAATAACTCGCTGCAACATCCAATCACCAGACTGACAGCGCCCGGTTGAAGTCAGTTGATAGACAGTGCGACCATCATCCATATCGCCCACTGAGTTACATTCAACTTGTGCGCTACATTGCGCTAATCCTTCACCTTCAAACGTGAGTGATTGTACAGAATGAGTATGGCAACTCCCGCTGGTTGTCGTTTGATAAAAACGACTCAGTTCAACGTTGATCGCAGATCGCGCCGCCATTTCAGCCCTTGTCCCTAACACCATCGAAACCAATTGCTGGCTATTGCGCTGTTGATTACGGTTAGCGACCGATGCAACAAAGCCGACCACCACAATGATAAAGATGACCAAGACTAAGCCGCTGCCTTGCTGTTTACGGCGTGTTGTAGATAAGCGCATCATGGTCAAACTTTACCTCCTCGCCGCGGTCGGAAAATGTCAGTTCAATTTTCACTAAGCCGTTGCGTTGTAGCTCTGGCTGTGTGACGTGAAAATTAGCTTGGCTAATGTTTTCAGCCATCAATACTGGAGTGCCAAGCTGCTCAGGGCTGAGCGCACTGCGATTAAGCGTGTAATCCGCGTAACGATAAATACGACTGTTCTGATAACAAAAAGCCACTGGCGTGCGATAAAAATAGACTCGCTTAGCTGGCGATTGAATTACAAACCCAGTCGGTTGTGTCAAGGCTACATCGACCATTCTTGTGTTGTTGGGTGATGTAAAATCCACATCTGCGTTTACTTGCGCTGTTTGTCCGCTGGCACTTGGCGTTTGGCGTAGCGAAGCGGCGTTGGTTGGAAACACGACCAGACGATCGCCATTGAGTACCTTTTTGTCGATCGGCAATAAACGCACCGCAGCCGAAGGCGATTGCACGGTTGGCAGCTCGCTGTAGATCGCGCTGTCAGTGATCGGTAAAAACTCAATGCAACCATTTTCCACCAACACGCTGTTTGGCACCGCTTCACGCAATTCTCGGCTCAGCCGCTCAGTAATAAAGCGCCCTTGTTGGATCAAAGCTTCGCGGGCGGTGGTATCAACATAAATACCCATACTTTGGCGGATCACAGAGCCTAAAAATAGCCCGACTACCGACAACAGAATAATCGCAATCACCATTTCAATCAGGGTAAAACCACGCATCAGAAATTGCCCTTAATCGCCGCAAACGGGTAGCGGTTGCCCTTCGGGTCAATAATCACCACAGATACCCGTTTATAGTGAGTCAGTTGGTTAGCGTTCACTCCGCTGAGTTGCCCGCCACTGTCCTGTTCATAAAATACTTGAATCTCAACGTTATAACGTTGGTAATCAGCACTGATATCAATGCCTAATACATCTTTAACCGATCCCGTTAGGCCATGGAAATCATCCACATCGTTGTACAACGTATTATTGGTTTCACTAGGTTCGGGACCAAGTTGCGCAATAGACGTACACATTGTTCGTCCTGATGCTGTCACTAATACACACTCAGGCACTCCGCCATTAGGGCCGGAGTTTTGGTCAAAGGCTCGGCCCATGACTTCATCCATAACCGCGCGGCCTAACTCGGCGGCTTTTACCGCCAGCACCTGTTCAGCACTTTGTTGCGAGCGAGGATAAAGCGCGGCAGTAATGCCTGTCATGGCTATTGCCGTTACCGTGATAACGATGATCATCTCAATGAGAGTAAACCCGCGCGGCGCGTTAACACGCATAAATGTACCCCTCTCTATTGATGCACACTTGGCGAGATTCACCCGATTGCAGATTATTTAAGGTAACAGTGCAGTTTGCCGTTAAGCACTGCGCGGCGCGACCTAAACTATCAAAATCTAAAAAATGGCTACCATCATTATTGGTTAACGTCAGGGTGATATCGTTCGCCGCAGCATCGACAAAACTGCTGTCGGTTGCAGGACTGAGCAGTGAAGTAGTGCAGGCACCAGCAGAAACAGAAGGAGATACTTGCTGCGCTTGATTATTGCTGACCAACCAGCGATTACAGAGGTCGGTACGCTGCATAGCGCGGTTTTGGGTCAAACGCAGTGAGGCCAACACTTCGCTTTGTGTAGTCACGCTTGAAAAGGAGGATATGCCGGTATAACGGCTTGCTGCGTACACAGCAACAATGCCCAGCAGCACAATCACCACGACCAGTTCGATCAACGTAAAACCACGCCGCGCTGCCAAATGTTGCTGCATTTTATACCTCTAGCGAAAAAACAAGTGCTTAAAGTATATAAGAAATTTCCGTAGTGGGCTTAAGTTTTACTGACTTTTGTGGATGAGAAATAACTCTCGTTATAGATAAAATAAAGGCCAGCAATGCTGGCCTTTACTTACAAAGTTAACATTTATCCAAATCAATTGATGTTGAGGCAGCAGATGCAACACCACCACTACCGCTAGCCTCTGTATATGTAACATAACACTCTGTTGCTACAATTTTTGCGGCAGTATCAACATCGCTACCCTTGAAAGTAATCACACGAGAAGAGCCTGATACTGCTGCTGCCCAATCAGTATCTAAACCAAGAACAGCTTTGTTTATCCCACCATCAGCGGCAACAGGGTAACCAAACTTGGTAGATATACCATCAACATCAACAGCGGCCGATTGTGTATCTTTTCCAAGAAGCGCTGCTTTACCATAAGTAATACCAGCTGCACCATCAATAGCGCCTTTCAAGCCCTGCAAGGAAGCTTTACGTGCATCATTCTGAAAATTCAAAAAACGTGGCGCAGCGGTGACGGCGAGAATGCCGAGAATGACAATCACAACCACAAGTTCGATTAGGGTGAAACCGTTTTGTCTTTTCATAGTTACTTTCTCTCTATGTTTTAATCAATGCGCAGACTTACTGCAAAGTGACGGTCACACGACCAGTTTTTATCTCATACACAAACTGGTGCGCGGTTCCGCCCTCTTTTTGCACATAAGTACAAGTGGCTTGACCGTCATCGGCTTGTGCTGAATATTTTACATTAGCGTTATTGGCTGCATTAGCGACTGTGTCAACTTTTGGTGGGTTTTGCAGCAAATTATCCATTAAATCAATACATGACTGATCCGTAATCGCCGCTGGATAACTGGTATTATCGGTATTGAGCGCCAACGGATAACCGTCCCTAAAACCTGTCGCGGCACCGCTGCTATCTGTAGAGCGAGTCAGCCAGAAATTGACACCATCATAGTTGACGGTGTTTTGTTTTTCCGAGCCCAAAGTCACAGAGGTTCTTGCCTGAGCTTCCCACTGAGCACGCGCCGATAGAACACCAGTAGCAAAACCACCGGCAACCCCTTCGATGCTGGCTTTTTTCGCTTCATCGGTGACATCTAAAAAGCGGGGTAGCGCTGCAACGGCCAATAAGCCGACAACCACAATCACTACGACTAATTCAACTAAGGAAAAGCCCGTTTGTTTGTTATCCATGCTCTACCTATCTCTTTGTTATTACCGTGTATTATACGCACTTGTTCTCGCATCGCTACGGGGCGAGTGCCCATTTCACTGCTTACGTCGAAAACTCATGCTGAAAAATCGACGCTTACTGTAAACTTATCCCTTAAAAGTTCAATGGTTATCACCTGTTTTTGACTGTAAACATAGCGACATTGATACTGATTTGCTTGATGTGCCGATTCAATTGAAATCACTTTGCTTTCAAGCAGTTGTTCATCTGGGTATAGCAGGCTTAACCAATAACGACAATCTATACTTGATTCATTCTCAGCCAATGGTAATACCCAGCCCGTTGTACTCATATTGAGTAATCGACCATTCGCGATTAAAGTTGAGGGCCGCCCCTTTAATAACCAATCTTGCTTATAAAAATTAGCACTTTCTACGATTTTACTGCTCGCCATCGCTAATGCGGTTTGATTGGCTTCTTTTTCTATCGACTGCCATGCTGATAGCAAAGCCATCAAAAGAACAAAGACAATCAACCCCCAAATTACGAACTGAGAACGCTCTATCGCCGTTTTCATCTGACAACCTTTATCCTTTGATCGCGTCGAGCATTCCCCACATTGGCAAAAAGATGCCAAGTGCCAGCACCAGCACCATAGCGGCGACAATCACCAATAAAATCGGCTCTATGCGCGCGGTGAGGGTTTTGAGATCGTAATCCACCTCTCTATCGTAGAAGTCCGCGACTTCAAGTAGCAACTCATCAATGCGCCCTGTCTCTTCACCCACCGAAATCATCTGAATAACTAATGGCGTAAAAATATTGGCGTTTACCGCGGTGGTGGATACGCTTGTTCCCGCTTCAATGGCAGCTTTCATTTCTAACAGGCGAGATTCTAGAAATTTGTTATCCAACGCTTCGGCAGATAATGCTATCGATTGGTTTAACGGCACCCCCGCTTTCAACATCAAGGCAAAAGTTCGAGAAAAACGCGCCAATTGCGCTCGGTTCACTATGCCGCCGACAATAGGCATTCTTAAGCGAAACTTATCCCACTTTTGACGCCCTGCGGCTGTGCTCAACCAAGCTCTGAAAGCAAATAAACACCCAAGCAATACGCCTATCATCATCGGCCAGTAGTTGACAAAGAAATCTGACATACCAATTAAAATGCGAGTTGGCAGCGGTAAATCAACCCCGAAACGGCTAAACATGCTAGTAAATTGTGGGATCACTTTAACGTTGAGAATGAACATCGCGACCAAAATAAAGCTGATGACAAAACTCGGATAACGCATCGCCGTTTTAATCCGTTTACGAGTTTCGACTTCTTGCTCGTAGTAATGAGACAATTGCAGCAAGGCTTCATCAAGCCGCCCTGTGTTCTCACCGACGTGGATCATCGACACAAACAACGGGCTAAAGACTTTCGGGTACATCTGCATTGAGCTCGATAAACTGCGCCCGTTGGTTAGCTCATTACTAACCGCTTCCAATGCTTCTTTAAGCTGTTTATTAGCACAATTTTGGATAAGTCCTTTCATCGAGCGCAGCAGCGGCACTCCCGCCTTGGTCAAGCTGTAAAGCTGACGACAGAAGATCACCAACACCTCAAGTGGCACACTTGGGGTAAACAGCGATTTCCAATCAATCGAAAAATCAGCCCCTTGGTCTGACGAAATTAAGGTCGGAATCACGCCTTTGTTAAATAGCGCTTCCGCCGCGAGCTCTTCCGTCGGCGCATCAACATGCCCCGAGGTTTTGCTACCATCTAAATTTCGACCCTGATAACGATACGTTGGCATGAGTAACCTTAACTATAGATAGATGGCTTGAATGATGCCGGATGAATCACCTTCACTTAAGCTCATCACTTCATCTAAACTGACAACCCCTTGTAGCGCCAACTCCATCGCCGAAGCTAGCAGCGGTTTGTATTGCTTCGACTGACGAGCGGCTTGCGCAAAACTAACTGCATCGTTGGCGCGCAGCGCATCCATCATTTCATGTTCAAGTTCGAGCATTTCAAAAACCCCAATTCGCCCACGGTACCCCGTCAAATTGCAGTTCTGGCACCCACGCCCACGCGTAAAAGCCGCTTCAACTTGATTTGGGAAACGCACCGTCAGCCACTGTTTACGGGCTTCATCAACCTCATCCACCGCTTTACAATCGGGGCAAACTTTACGCACTAAACGTTGGGCAACCACAGCCCGCACGGCGCTGGCCACTAAGTAGCCCGGTGCGCCCATATCCATCATGCGCAAGGCGCTATCAATCGCATCATTGGTGTGTAAGGTGCTCAAAACTAAGTGCCCCGTTAAGGCCGCGCGCAAACCAATTTCAACCGTTTCTTGATCACGCATCTCCCCGACTAGAATAATGTCCGGGTCTTGACGCAAAAAGGTTCTCAGCACAGTTGAGAAATCAAGGTCAATTTTAGGGTTGATCTGCACTTGGCTGATGCGTGGCAATCGATATTCAACCGGATCCTCGGCGGTAATGATTTTTTTACCGGGCACATTGAGCTCTGATAACGCGCCATACAGCGTCGTCGTTTTCCCTGAGCCGGTTGGGCCGGTCACTAAAATCATGCCGTGAGGGCGTTTAAGCTGGTGGCGTAAACGCCGTAATATATCGTCAGGAATACCTGACTCTTCTAGTTTACGAACCCCGGATGATTGGTTGAGTAAACGCATCACCACCGACTCACCATATTGCACTGGCATGGTCGACATACGAATATCAACCGATTGACCTTTGGCTCGGATATTAAAACGGCCATCTTGTGGGAGGCGTTTTTCAGAGATATCAAGATTGGCCATCAATTTTAAACGCAGCACTAAAGCCGAAGCGATGTTGGTTTCATTGAGTAGGGTTTCGTGTAATACCCCATCAATCCGCTGGCGTAAACGCAATACGTTAGCATCAGGTTCGATATGAATATCAGACGCCCCGACCTGAATCGCATCTTCAAATAGAGAGTTGATGAGCTTAACAACGGTCACTTCATCGCTGTCATCATCACCGATATCGAAATCAAAGGCGGTATTGCCTTGGTGTTCCAGTTGTAGCTGCTCGGCAAAGGACGCAATCTCTTTGGTGCGGCGATAATAACGATCAAACCCTTCAACCAATTGTTTTTCTGGAGCAATAACAAATTCAAAACTGTATTGGGGTAATTGAGTGAGCAGAGATTCTTGAGCAAACAGATCCGCCGGATCACTCATTGCGATGCGCAGCGTGTCGCCATTTTTGCCAATGATTAAGGCGCGTAAACGGCGTGCATGTACCTCCGGGAGGATCTGCACTGCATCAATATCAACATTGGCTCGGCTGAGATCGATCAACGGCAGCGAAAGTTGCTGCGATAAGAAGCTAAGCATCTGCTGCTCTGACAAAAAGCCGAGTTCGATCAGTGTGTCACCCAGTTTACGTCCACTGCGTTTTTGCGCAGCGAGCGCTTGTTCAACTTGATTTTCAGTGATGATCCCTTCTTCAACCAGCAGATCACCTAAGCGTTTTCGTAGCTTAATTTGCACTCGTACTCTCCTCTAAACTGCTTAGTACGACTAGGCGATCACGAATAAACAGTTGTGACTGACTCGAGAGGCCAACTTTCGCAAGCGCTTGTTGGTAGGTATATTTGGCCGCCTGAAAATCCATCGTGCGCTCTTGTGCTATCGCAAGCCCTAACCACCAGCGTGCGTTCTCAGCATCAAGCTTGACTAAGCGTTGATAGCTTTCTAATGCGAGTGAATCTTGCTTGGCTTTTTGTGCCAAGGCTGCCCTTAGCGAGAGATAATCGATCGAAGCATTGTCAGGTAAATGAACTAGAGGGGTTAACGCCGCTTCACTCTGCTTCTCTTTAATCAGTAATTTGGCTAACGCGATCCGCAAACTTTCTCCGTTATGATTGAGCTTTATACCGCTTTGTAAAATTTCAAAAGCTTTGCGCGCATCACCTTTGCCGTAATAGAGCGCGGATAATTTTTGACGGGCGAGTTCATTTTCTGGGGTAAAGCGTAGCACTTCACTGTACGCATCCAGTGCCTCTTTGAGCTCATTGCTGTCCACGGCTTTATCAGCGCGGCTCATTGCTTTTACCGCCAGTTGCTCTGGCGTCAAATCCACTTGTTCAATCAAAACACTTGAGATTTCTTGGCCACTTTCAGCACCGAGCGCGACCGCACGGTTAGAATACAACGGCTGTTGATTGGCTAAGGCCGAATCCTGTTTAACCGTCGCTGTGGGCGTCACTGAATTTGCCGTTTTTTTGTCTACTGCAACAACGGCAGTTTGGTAAACAGGACGATGAACCGGAACAATTTTGGTGGTCGGAGAAACAAGCGCAGGCGAAGAGCTTCGCTCATCAACCTCTAACAACAGGCTCTCAGGTTCATCCACTATCGCTTGATTGGCCAGTGTTTGACTGACCATAGTTTGGTCAACCGCAGCTTGGTCAACCATAGCTTGCTGCTGTGACACCGCCCATCCACCGACCGCTAAGCTAGCAGCAAACCCGGCTACCATCCACAACCAAGCGCGGCTGCGTTTTACTTTCGCAACTTGCGCTGGTTGCAAGTTCACCACCGATTGGCGTTGCGCTTGTGCCAGTTTTGATAGTGCATCGTTCATCGCACTCATGATTGACTCCATCCCCACATAAAAGGGCGTTTAAACTTAGGCTTACAGGTATCAAACGTATCGTGAATCGCTGTAAATAGGTGCTGATTGCGAATCGTGCTGTCGTTTTGCGTAAAAGCCAGCAACAGAGCTTTGTGACACACTTGGTTAATCAAACGAGGGGTACCATAACTGGCTCGCCACAACGCTTTTTTCTGTTCAAGATTAAACAGTTGCGCATCACCTCCGGCTTTGCTCAAGCGGCTCTCGATATAAGCGACTGTTTCATCTAAAGAGAGCGGCCGCAGATAAGCGCTAAAAGTAATTCGTTGGCGAAATTGGCGCAGATGGTGCTGCGCTAAACGCTCATCGAGCTCTGGTTGGCCGATCAACACCAGTTGCAACAACTTTGTGTATTCTGTTTCTAAATTGCCGAATAAACGCAGCACTTCTAATGCATCGTCTGGTAACGCTTGTGCTTCATCAACAATCGCGACTACTCGTTTCCCCTGCTGCTTTAGCACAATCAATTGTTGCTGAATACGATCAACAATATCCGCATCATCTTGCTTACTAAGGCCTAGTTCGCTGGCGACAGCTTGGCGAAGTTCTCGACCATTAAGCGCTGGGTTGGGTAAATAAATCAGTGCAATATGATCATGTAAATAATTGATCAACATACGACACACCATGGTTTTTCCGGTTCCGACTTCTCCGGTTATCTTGATCACCCCTTCGCCTAAATCAATGGCAGCACTCACTGTCTGAATCGCCTCGTAATGTGGCGCTAAGCCTAAAAACAGTGATGTATTAGGCGTGAGATGAAAAGGCAGTTGCTCAAAACCAAAGTGCTCAAGATACATGATGTTTATTCTTCGTCTGGGAACCACTCTTGTAGTAGTTCACGCGAGCGTTCGAGCTCTTTTTGCCACGTATTAACACCCACAACCGTTGGTTTAAGCAAAATCACCAATTCGGTTTTCTCAGTCAGCTCAGAGGTGTTACGAAACAGATATCCTAAACCGGGTAAATCCCCCAAAAAAGGGACTTTAGATACTTGATTGGAGGTGTTGGATTTCATTAATCCACCAATCACCACCACGTCACCATCTTGTGCACGGATTACCGAGTCTGATTCGCGGATCGTACTGCGCGCTAATGGCAACACAATTTGGTTGCCTGCATATTCAATTTGTTTCGTCTGCTCGTCGACTTCAATCACAGCAGGGTGAACGTGCAAGAGCACATTACCTTGATCATCAATTTGTGGCGTCACATCAAGAGAGATACCCGAGAAAAATGGCGTGAGTTGAACATCTGGTGCGACATTGGAGTTCTCGCCATTTCCGACTACACCTGTCACATCGGTGACATAATATTCATCAGTGCCGACTTTGATCACCGCTTTTTGGTTGTTAGCCGCGGTAACTCTAGGGCTAGACAGGACATTCAAATCCCCTTGAGTTCCCATGAAGTTAAGCACTGCTTTAAAGCTGCCATCTGAAATGGTGACATTGGTTTGGCCTTGCAGCAGAGTGCCAATCGCATCCATCCCCGGCAGTAACGAGGCCGCACTACCGACCTTATTAATCACAACATCACCATTGCCAAAGGACATATTTGACCAATTGATCCCTTGCTGGTAACCATCGCTCAAGGTGACTTCTAAAATTTTTGCTTCAAGGATCACTTGTCGCTGCAGACGTTGCTGAGAAATGCCTAAAAACTCTCGCACTTCACGTATTTCATCTGGGTAGGCTCGAACAGTGATTACGCTCGCTTGTGGCGTGACAACAACGCCTTGACCTTTGCCCGAGCCAATCAGCTGTGCAACGGCTTTTTCAAGCTGCGGCCAGAAATCGCTTTCACTGGTGGTTTCAATTTCCGTTCCACCTTTCGAATTACTGGATGAGTTACTCGAATTGGAATTAGAACTGGAATTTGAGCTAGAACTACTCGAGGAACTAGAACCGGTATCCGTATTAGTGATCGTACCGGTGGTGATGGAAGTTAAAGAACGGCCCGTACGTTTAAGTTGTAAATAATCGACCGGGATAGTCACAGTACGCAGGCCTGACGGGTAAACCTGAATCACTTTACCCTTTTTGATAATTTCATAGCCATACATGTCACGAACGACGGCCAATACATCATCCAAAGTCACGTCGGTTAGGTTTACTGTTACACTTCCAGTAACTTCAGGGTGGATGGCGGCACTAAACTCAGTTCCTTTCACTAAACTGGCAAAAAATACCCTTGCATCCACATTATCAGCTTGGATACGAAAGCGTTTAACCGTTTCTTGACTGCGCGCTGTGATTCCCTCAATGTCAGGCATCAAGTCAGCTTCTACGGAGGCCGGTAGAACGGCTAGATTTCGGCTATTGGCTTCATTAATCGCCTGATTCAAAGACTGTTTCATCTCAACTGGATCGCGATGCCCCATAGAACAGCCCATTAAGGATACGATGACTACGCCTAATACGATTTTACGCATACGATTTCTATACCTTACTGCTTGATGTCCAGAGAAAAGAGGCCTAAATCCCACGTCTTTCCTCTGCGAGAAAGGGTCACTTGCTGTGGTTCAATGGCTTCTACTGTGTAGCCAAATAGCGACTCTCCGATGCCAACCACTTGATCGTTAAGCACTGCCACACAAGGTATGGTTTGTTGGCATACAATACTTTGCAACCTAGGTAGCGGGTAACTCTCTATCTTATTGACAGGTGATGCGCTCTCACTTACCCAACCTAATGGCGCGGTAGGATCTTGCGCTGCCCAACTACTGCATACAACACACATCAACAGCAGTAAAAAAACGGATCTAACCACCAATAAACTCCTGTCTAATGCCTAATGTGTACACTTCCATAATGACTCTGGCTTGGGGGTAATTTTCTACCTTGTATTGGAAATGACGCCAATAATACTTCATCGGTAAACTTTCTAAATTGGTCAAATAATTCAATATCGCGAAGTAATTACCGGTGAACTCCAATCTCACAGGATGAACATAATAGCCTGAATATTCAGATGATTGGTTGTTATTTGCAATCGGCTCTGCTGCTAATGACTCCATGGAGACCAAAGTCAACTCTGGGCTGGTTGCCAAAACACTTTCAAGCAATTGCGCCATCTTCGCGGGTGTAATCAGTGAATCAACCAATGCTGCCAGCTCAAGCGAGAGAGTTTGGCTCTGCGCCATTAACTGTTTGAATTCTAGATTGATCTCTTGATTCGGATCTTTATTAAGCTTAGCAGTCAATAACAGAATTTCACCTTGCATTCGCTGGTTCATCTGCTCAACAGACTGAAGCTGTAACCGATTAGCCGCCACCGATTTCATCGCGGGTTCAAGTAACAAGCTAAACAAGAGCAGTGTAATCACCACTAAGCCACACAGGGCGATCAACATTTTTTCACGCGAACTGATGGCTAAGAATTTGTTGCTGATGCTCTGCCAATTCATTGGCTATCCTCCGCTTTAGTTTTAAGCTCAAAGATGAGAATGCCTTGCTCATTGCGCGCAATTTTTAACTTTTCAAAACCACGTCCCACTAGGTTCAGTTCGCTTTTAAACTGACTTAACCAGTTTGGAATATCTTTCGCCTCTCTAGCCAAGCCTTGCAAATCGAGCTGCTCATGATGGATGGTAATGGTCGTTAATGAAATATCATCACGGCTGAGTGTGGCTAGCGAACGCATGACTCCTGAGTAACCGACCTGTTGTGATTGATCAAACTCATTAATCGAATCCAATGTGGCTTGTTTGCCCTTAATTTGCTGCTTCAAACGCTCAATCGCCGCCATTTTTTCAACCGATGGCTTATGCTTATCAACTTTCTGTTTGGTCGTTTCTAATTCAGCAGCAAGGACTTTATTTTGCGCTTGTTTAGCTTGTAGCTGCTGTTTCAATTGACTATTTTGCCATTGATAACTGGCATAGGCCAATAGCATCACTAAAGCGACAATGCCCCAAATCGCGCAGACCATGGACAGTGAAAAATACTCTTTCTTCGGCTTCAGATGCGCCGGGTATAAGTTGAGCATTGAATCGTCAATGCGAGTCACTTGCTCCACCAGCAGATGCGCCGAACTCGGTAACCGCTCATCAAGCAGGGAAACTTTGACATTTAGGCGTTCATTTAATGCATCGACCAACTCTTGCTGCGCTTCTTCATCACACAGCACTTTTAGCTGATGTAATGAGGCCCCTTTAAGCTGCGAGGAAAGGTAATCGATCGAACGTTGCAGTTCTAACGCTAAGCCATCGAGCTGTAAAACCGAGCTGGCGACACCAGTAATGGGAGAGACAACACCTCTCATCGTTCGTTGAAAACAGCATTTTTGGTCCACAAATGCGTCAAACTTAAAACTGCTGTTTTTACTGCGCTGTAGCAACAAAAAATGCTCAAGATCACCGGCACTTCTCGCCCACACTTCATCTTCGGGGATGACTTTGCCTAACTCTAAACCCATCGCACTCAGTTGCGACGCCACTTCCAATACCGTGCGTTTTGAGACCACGTAGGCTTGAATTTTATTATCTGCGGGTAACGGAAAAGCATCAGCGATGATGTCAGTGACTTTCTCTGTCACCAGATCTTTCAATAAAAATGGCAGGGCGACTGACCACTCTTCTTTGGGTAACTGCGGTTTTTCTATTTGATAAGTTTGATAAAAATGAGCGTGGAGGACAAGGTTAATTACCGTACCCTTGATGTTGAGCGGTTTGAGTGCGTGAAAGAGTACCTGTTGCCACGTTGCACCATCAAGCGGGATTTCTGTCGGCAAAGTCGCATCATCCAAAGCCGAGAAATAGAGAGCATCAGGTCTTACGACAACGAACAATTGCCGCAACGTCGCTTTAGATGGTTTTAATTTATCAATCAGTGACTGAAGATTCATATAGGTTCGCTTTTATTTTTTACGCCAACGATTTCTTCGCCCTAAGGTCACGCTAGGGCTAATTATTTTCTCAGGTAACAAAGGCTGTTCTTCTTCAAACAGTCGGCCTTGCCCACCATGAATGCCTAGGTTTTTTAGCGTTTGCCACTCTTGTTCTGTTTCGACACCGACCGCAATAACTTGAGTCTGAGTACCGCCACAAGCACCGATCATGCTACGAACAAACAGCTGATTTTCATGCCGTTGATCGATTTTCTTCATCAAGCTGCGGTGCAATTTCAGGAAATCAATCTTAAGATCTTTTATGTAGTGAGTGCTGACAATGGTTCTGCCCGCCTGCCCTACGATTACCTTAGCACCGAGGCCGGAGATCATCTTAATAACGGGGCGCATATAATCGAGATGCTGTACTAACCGACCTTCAGGAAACTCAAAGGAGAGCTGCGATCGGCTACTCGAGGTAAGTTGCAACAATTCATGCCGGAACCACTTAAAATACGACTTATCGGCGAATGGGACGACATGCAAGTTCACTGACACATTAACCTTAACTTCAGAGCGTTTGAGTAAACGAACCACCTGCAGCAATACGGCTCGATCCATCACCATTTCATAACCTACAGTTTCTAAGGCTGAATGGAAGCGAGAGGTTTTTATAATACCTTGTTCTGGATCATCAATACGCGCAAACAACTCATCGTGCAGCCATACTAAATCATTCGTCTTTTCAAGCAAATAGCAAGGTTGACGGAATAAAATTATTTTCTCAGGCGTCAGCACCTGATCAAACAAAGTTCGCCAACGCACACTACCCCGTTCCTCTTGGAAAAAAGTACTCTTTTTAAAGCGGCTCCACGTATTCACTCGCTGTAACTGAGCACTTTTTAAGGCCGTTTCTGCCTCATCCAACACTCGACCACGCCGCTCGCCTTCGCTGTACATACTGATACCTATATGGCACCAGTTTTCTTTATCGAGCGGCTCAGGAGGCGATATGCGCGCTAAAAGCTTCAAACATTGTGTAGCAATAGAAGCGACCTCTTTTACCCCTTGGTGCGGCACAAAAATGGCAAAATCGGTATCGTAATAGCGAGATAAAATAACATCCGGGTAACGCTGTATGACGTTGGAGATGTTCTCCCCGACTTCCACAACGAGATCATCCGCTGCTTTTTTATCATTTTCTTCGCACAGAGAATCCCAATCATCGATACGCACTAACAAAACGCCACCACGCGCGCCATTCTCTAACAAGGCTGATTCCAATTTGCTATCAAAAAGGACACGGTTGGCCGTACCCGTCAACTTATCTAAGAAGGTTTGGGTCCGGATAAAAGTATCAAAGCGGCTACGCTCTTGACGAGCATCTTGCAGCTCATCAATCAGGGCATCAAGCGCCTCACTCGCCGTATAAGGCCACTCGCGGTGATCACCTTTGGCGTACTGCTCCACACGGCCGGCGAGAATCATTCGCCCTCGCTCCTCCAGCAACTCAGATCCCAGCAATTGCTCTTTAAGCCACTTTACTCCACGAATCAAGCAAAACACGATGAGACCAACTGCCAACGTAATAGACCACATGGCACCCAATGAGTAGCTATAACTGAGATAGGGCGGAACGGCTTTAAAGCTGATGCTGTAGCCTGGATTACGTTCAAGGATAATATCAATATGGTACAAACGGGCAGGGTCGACTTTGGACGAGGTATCTTTAAAACGGTAAATAACGCCAGCTGGTGAAGAGAGCTGCATTTCAACAATGCTACTGGCTTGCAACATTTTGGGCATCCAACGTTGCAATGAATAAGCGGCATCAGGATCTTCTATTTCTTTATCGACTACCTCCACAATTCCTGCTAGGTAGTGATTGAGATATTCTTGTCCAAGCCGTTGAAAAGACAAAGTTCCACCAATAAACAAAATGAACATTGCACTGGTTACGATGAGCGTAAAAAAAGCTACTAACCGAGTACTCAGTTTCAGTGTTGGTGTATACCGCATGAATGCTGAATTCCTTTTCAACGTAAACTTTGTCGATCACTAAGCTGTGCTGACAAATAAGAAAATGCTAATAGTGATAACTATATAAAAAAGCCGCGGTTTTCGCGGCTTTTTTCGACATTCGAACGTTTAAAACGGGATGTCGTCATCAAAATCCATTGGTGGTTCATTATACTGAGGTTGAGCCTGTTGAGGAGCTGACTGCTGCTGTGGTTGCTTTTGCATCGCAGGCTGCTGAGGCTGCCCCCATCCGCCACCTTGTTGCTGCTGTTGTGGCATTCCACCTTGCGCTGGAGCACCACCTTGAGCACGGCCACCCAACATTTGCATCACACCATTAAAACCTTGTACGACAACTTCGGTGGTATAACGATCTTGTCCACTTTGATCTTGCCACTTACGAGTTTGTAGCTGACCTTCAATGTATACTTGTGAACCTTTACGCAAGTATTCACCAGCCACTTCAGCTAATTTGCCAAACAGCGCAACACGGTGCCATTCGGTTTTTTCGCGTTGCTCGCCAGTTGCTTTATCACGCCATGAATCTGACGTTGCAATGGTGATATTTGCCACAGCAGCGCCACCAGGCATATAACGAATTTCTGGGTCGTTACCTAGGTTACCCACTAAAATAACTTTATTTACTCCACGGCTTGCCATGTTTTGCTCCGTCTTCCATCATGAGTGTTCTTTAAATAGCTGACTAGGATACCACGCTTTATGCGAGGCACAAATCTTCACAGAAATAGTTGTCAAAATTCATCTCACAATCTTGCTCAATTTCCTATTTTTTAGAACCACTACCTCTAATTTAAGAATGACAAAACACTCAGTTACCTTACTATATGAAACTAAGCGCAATTTTATTTATCTCGTTGGCTTTATAACCTAATTTCCGTCATTTTCTAGACAGTTGTCTAACATTCTCGTCAACAGGAAGTGACCATGAGAAAAGCAAACTATACCCGCACCATTTACTTTCTCTGTTTAGATAAAGAGCAAGAACACCCTTATATTGACCATTTAACCGATCGGCTTGGGCTGCCCATTCCTAAAATTGAGCCCGAAACCCTGCGCCAAACGTATTGCTCAGATAAACACAAAATATTGATGATTGACCATGCCGATTATGCGCAGTTGCAACGACGCTTGGGAAACTGCCCATTAAACAGTCAGCATCATGAAACGATCCTTATCAATGTGTTGCAAAGATTAACCACGAATGACTTATTAACCTTTGGCCATTTAAAGGGGCTATTTTATAAAAATGACACCCTAGATAAAATTGCATTTGGGCTTGGTGAAATCATTAACGGACAAAATTGGCTACCCAGACACGCTGTAAGCCAGTTACTGCACTACTATCGCTACGCGTTTGAATCCCATACTGCTCAAGTGATTACAGACTTAACCGCCCGCGAAATACAGATCCTCCGCTGCTTACAAACTGGCGCATCGAATAACCAAATGTCGGAAGATTTATTCATCAGTGAATTCACGGTCAAATCACATCTCTACCAAATATTCAAAAAGCTATCGGTCAAAAATAGGGTCCAAGCGATTGCGTGGGCCAATCAAAATATTCTGTCTTAATTATGTGCTTTCACGCAGAATTTAACTGAGTTCACCGCTTTAGTGGTGATAGCGTTTCATAAAGCATGATAAGGTTGCGCCATCAATTAACAATTCAAATAAAAATAAGGTTATAGCATGATCAAAAAATGCCTATTCCCAGCCGCTGGCTACGGTACACGTTTTCTTCCAGCGACCAAATCAATGCCTAAAGAGATGATGCCAGTCGTCAATAAACCCTTGATCGAATATGGTGTTGAAGAGGCGATTCAAGCTGGAATGACCGGGATGTGTATTGTGACTGGGCGTGGAAAACACTCGATCATGGATCACTTCGATAAAAACTATGAGCTAGAGCATCAAATTAGTGGCACCAACAAAGAAGAGCTACTGGTTGATATTCGTGAAATCATTGATACCGCCAACTTCACCTACATTCGTCAACGTGAAATGAAAGGTTTAGGCCATGCGATTTTAACAGGTCGAGAGTTAGTCGGCGATGAACCTTTTGCGGTGGTGCTGGCCGATGACTTATGTGTCAATCAAGAAAAAGGGGTTTTGGCACAAATGGTCGCTCTGTATAAACAGTTCCGCTGCTCAATTGTTGCCGTTCAAGAAGTGCCTGAAAATGAAACACATAAATACGGTGTTATTTCCGGTGAAATGATCAAAGACGATCTGTTCCGAGTGGATGACATGGTTGAAAAACCAGAACCAGGCACCGCACCAAGCAATTTAGCCATCATTGGTCGCTACATTTTAACCCCAGATATTTTTGATCTGATTGAGCAAACAGAGCCGGGTAAAGGTGGCGAAATTCAAATTACCGACGCGCTACTCAAACAAGCGCAATCAGGCTGTGTATTGGCGTATAAATTCAAAGGCCAACGCTTTGACTGTGGTAGCGTAGAAGGCTATATCGAAGCCACTAACTACTGCTTTGAAAACATGTACAAAAAGAACGAACAAAAAGTCGCGTTGGATAAGCATTCGACTCATAAAGCTTAAGTAACCGAATGCGTTAGTCACCTAATGCGTTAATCACCTAGCACCTCCCCAATAAAAACCACGGCAAGTCCCGTGGTTTTTATTTACTGTTTTTTTATCCAGTACCTATTTGCACAAAACTCACACTATGCAATACTTGCTTAACTTGTGTTACATAGAGCCTAGATGATGGACAAAATTGAAGTTAGGGGCGCTCGAACCCACAACCTGAAAAATATCAACCTGACCATTCCACGCGATAAATTAACGGTGATTACAGGGCTATCAGGCTCGGGGAAGTCGTCTCTCGCCTTTGATACACTCTACGCAGAGGGCCAACGCCGCTATGTTGAATCTCTGTCTGCCTATGCACGCCAATTTTTATCTTTGATGGAAAAACCGGATGTTGACCATATTGAAGGTCTTTCACCGGCTATCTCTATTGAACAAAAATCAACCTCGCATAACCCTCGTTCTACGGTTGGCACCATTACCGAAGTTTATGACTACTTGCGTCTGCTTTATGCGCGAGTCGGTGAGCCGCGCTGCCCTGAGCACAAAGTTCCACTTCGCGCTCAAACCATCAGCCAAATGGTTGATAAGGTGTTGGAATTAGCTGAAGGCTCAAAACTGATGCTGCTTGCACCGATTGTGAAAGAGCGCAAAGGTGAACACGTTAAAACGCTGGAAAACTTGGCCGCGCAAGGTTTTATCCGTGCCCGCATTGATGGTGAAACGTGCGATCTGACTGATCCACCAACCCTTGAGCTGCACAAAAAGCACACTATTGAAGTGGTGGTTGATCGCTTCAAAGTTCGCCCTGACCTACAGCAGCGCCTAGCCGAATCCTTTGAGACAACGCTCGAGTTGTCAGGCGGTATTGCTGTGGTTACTGACATGGATGGTGAAGGCGAACAGATTGTATTCTCAGCTAATTTTGCTTGTCCACACTGTGGCTACAGTATGCAGGAGTTAGAGCCTCGGCTGTTCTCATTTAATAACCCAGCAGGCGCATGCCACACCTGTGATGGTTTAGGCGTACAACAATATTTTGACCCTGAACGCGTTATCCAAGATAGCCAACTCAGCCTCGCGCAAGGAGCGATTCGTGGCTGGGATCAGAAGAATTACTACTACTTCCAGATGCTCACGTCACTCGCTGCGCATTATGATTTTGATTTACATACCCCATTTAACAAACTGCCCAAAAAGGTTCAGGAAATCATCTTGAAAGGCTCGGGGAAAACTGAGATTGAGTTTAACTACATTAATGATCGTGGTGATATTCGGGTTAAACGCCATCCGTTTGAAGGCATTCTCAATACACTTGAACGGCGTTATCGCGATACAGAATCTAACTCTGTCCGTGAAGATTTGGTGAAATACATCTCGACTAAGCCTTGTACCAGTTGTAATGGCACCCGTTTACGCATAGAAGCTCGCAACGTATTTATCAATGATACCGCGCTACCGGAAGTGGTGGAACTGAGCATTGCCGATGCCTTGCAATTTTTCCAATCTCTTGATTTAGAAGGCCAACGAGCACAAATTGCTGAAAAAGTAATGAAAGAGATCAATGACCGTTTGCATTTCCTCGTCAACGTTGGGCTGAATTATCTCAACCTTTCTCGGAGTGCTGAAACCCTGTCAGGAGGGGAAGCACAACGGATTCGCTTAGCGAGCCAAATTGGCGCTGGACTCGTTGGGGTAATGTACGTCTTAGATGAGCCATCGATTGGGCTCCACCAGCGTGATAACGAACGGCTATTAAAAACGCTCACGCATTTGCGCGATCTAGGCAACACGGTATTGGTTGTAGAGCATGACGAAGACGCCATTCGTATGGCCGATCATGTAATTGATATTGGCCCTGGCGCTGGTGTGCATGGTGGACAAGTCGTCGCAGAAGGGAATGTGAATGACATAATTTCCAACCCTAATTCGCTCACAGGACAGTACCTGAGCGGCGCGAAAAAAATTGCGATTCCTACCGTGCGTACCCCGAGAGATCCCAAGAAAACGGTGGAGCTTATCGGCGCGTCGGGTAACAACCTCAAGACGGTTGATTTATCAATTCCTGTTGGCTTATTTAGCTGCGTAACCGGAGTTTCAGGCTCCGGTAAATCAACCTTAATTAATGATACCTTTTTTAAAATTGCTCATACGGCCTTAAATGGAGCCACCACAGCAACGCCTGCTCCATATCAAAAAATCAAAGGGTTAGAGCATTTTGATAAGGTCATCGACATTGACCAGAGCCCGATAGGCCGAACTCCCCGCTCAAACCCGGCCACCTATACGGGCATTTTCACACCGATCCGTGAGCTATTCTCAGGCACTCAAGAGTCTCGCTCTCGAGGCTATAAACCGGGTCGTTTTAGCTTTAACGTACGCGGTGGACGCTGCGAAGCATGCCAAGGTGATGGTGTGATTAAGGTTGAAATGCACTTTTTACCCGATGTTTACGTGCCATGCGATGTATGTAAGGGCAAACGCTATAATCGTGAAACATTGGAAGTCCGCTACAAAGGCAAAGCGATTGATGAAGTGTTGGAGATGACCGTCGAAGATGCTTACGCTTTTTTTGAGCCCGTACCGATGATCGCTCGCAAACTCAAAACTTTGATTGACGTGGGTTTATCCTACATACGCCTCGGACAAGCGGCGACGACATTGTCAGGGGGCGAAGCTCAACGCGTCAAACTGGCTCGTGAACTATCAAAACGCGATACAGGAAAAACCTTGTACATTTTGGATGAGCCAACGACAGGCTTACACTTCCATGATATCCAACAGCTCTTGACCGTACTGCATCGCCTACGCGACCACGGCAATACCGTGGTGGTGATTGAACACAACTTAGATGTGATTAAAACCGCAGACTGGGTGATCGACTTAGGGCCAGAAGGTGGACAAGGCGGCGGCGAAATTATTGCTCAAGGAACGCCCGAAGATGTGGCGCAGATCGAAGGTTCACACACAGCACGCTTTCTTAAGCCTATGTTGAAATAGAAAAAAACGGTAAAGTAAAGAAACCAGCAAGTGGTTGCTGGTTTCTTTTAATTGGAACGCGAGACCTATGGCAACATTGCATCTAAGCGGTACACAACTTGAAGCACAAACACCCGCCATCCCCTTAAACAAACCCTTTTTGCTTTCGATTGGCATTCTCTATTTACTGGCAATGCATTTTTTTATGCCCAACCCTGGTGGCTCAGGTCTAGCTTTATCTTTTAATCCAACCACTTGGCTTGCCCTTAGTTTTACGCTCTCATTAGGTCTGTATCAACTCGCATCTAACCGTAGGTTACGCTATTCCAAACTGACCATCGGTCTTTTCATCAGTTGTACCATCATGACGATTCCGCTGCTTTATACGAATGCTCTAATTGAGTCATCGCTGAGTCGAATGTTAGGACTATGGACTGGGCTGCTTTTTTTTGTATTGCTGCAACAATTTCGTTTTAGTAACAAACATAAGCAGCGATTACTCTGGTTTATCGTACTCGCGGTATTGATTGAAACTCTATTTGGTCTGTACCAATACTTTTTGCTTTCACCCGATAATATTTTTGGCTACAACACCCTCATCAACCGCCCTTACGGCATTTTTCAGCAACCGAATGTGATGGCAAGCTTTCTCGCGACAGGGCTGGTTATGTCCGGCTATTTACTGGCTCGTCAACCGAAAAAGTACAATCAGCATGTTAGCGAAGTGAGCCTACTTTATGTCACTCCACTGCTCACTGCACCGTTGCTGGTGATATTAGTCTCGCGCACTGGCTGGATTGGCGCGGTACTCGGCACGCTTTTTGTTCTGCCTTACCTATTTAAATTTTCGACGCCTAAACGATTTTGGGGATGGAGCGCTGCGACGCTATTGGGTATTGCTTTAGGGTTTGTCGCTGTCTATTCCCAAGGCACGGGTGATTTTCTAGAGAATAAGGCTGATTTAGAGAGCCCTCGTCGTTATACCTTTCCTCAAACCATCGATATGGTCATAGAAAAACCCTTCACGGGT
The DNA here is from genome assembly GCF_001989995.2 of Vibrio anguillarum. Taxonomy (GTDB): domain Bacteria; phylum Pseudomonadota; class Gammaproteobacteria; order Enterobacterales; family Vibrionaceae; genus Vibrio; species Vibrio anguillarum. Next base: position 12,374 of record NZ_JAHGUP010000029.1, on the reverse strand, counting down.
TATGGCTATGGCAAATTTGAATCTGAATATTTGCTTTATACCGCAAGGCAACACCAATTAAACCCTAGCTACCAACCAGGGTTGGCGTCGATGGATCATCCTCATAATGAATTACTATTCTGGGCGGTGGAAGGCGGTTTGTTACCTGTGCTAGGGATCACACTGGCCATGCTTTTCGTGCTCATGCGGATGTATTCGGCCAAGAAAGGGACCAGGCTTGCGATGTTCGCCCTTTTCATCCCTATCGTGTTGCACAGCCAACTCGAATACCCATTTTACCATTCTGCCATTCATTGGATAACCTTCATTATTCTGCTTTTTTGGGTTGATCAACGCGTGGCTAAATACCGTTCGGCCCCTTTTGGCCTTATCAGTAAATCCCTGTTTCGAGTATTGAGTTTAGTAGTGCCGATTTTGACTGGCTTTTATATGCTCAGCGCACTGCACAGTAATTACGTGCTTACCCAATTTGAGAAATCTCAACCCAAGAACCCGGATATCCTACAAAAGGTGACGAACCCTGTGGTTTGGAAAGACCGTTTTGATTGGGATGTCTATAGCACTTACCTCAACATTGGCCTGTATAATCAAGATCCTAAATTGATTACGCCATACATCGACTGGTCATTGGCCATCATAAAACATAAACCGCGTCCTGCTTTTTACAATAATCTGATCTTGGCTTACCAAGGTATTGGTGACGAAAGCCGCGCCGAGCAAATTCGCTCCGAAGCCGCATTTTTGTTCCCCAATATGGATTTCAGTGAGGTGCAGTATAGCCCACCAGCCAGTTCGGCTGATCGTTCGTCTGCCAATTAAATCGAGGATATGAGCCTTATTCATTAAAAAAGCTTTCCCCAAAAGAGAGAAAGCTTTTAACCGTTGAGCTTATTTCACACTCCAACCAGTAGATCTCACTGCCAGATGAGTGGCTTACGTCACTGGTGGAAAATCCAACACCATGGTAGCAACGCTGAAATAGATGATCACCCCAATAGAATCCGCAATGGTCGTGATCAACGGAGCACTGGCTGATGCAGGATCGAGCTTAAACTTATTCAGAATGAACGGAAGGAGCATTCCAACAATACAGCCAATAATCACCACAATTTGCATCGTTACCGCAACGACAAAAGCGATATCACTGCCGCCTCGCCAAAAACCCAATAAAGAGACAGCAATGGCCATTGTTGCCCCTAATAACGCCGCAATCCCTAACTCTCGCACCAACATGGATAGCCAATCTTTCATCACCACTTCACCAGTGGCTAAGGCTCGAACCATCAACGTTGCTGACTGGGATCCTGCATTACCGCCGCTATCAATCAACAGTGGTAAGAAGAAGACCAAGGCGACATAGGTTTGAATCGTCTCCTCAAAGTACGCAATACCGGCACCAGAAAAAAGGTTACCAAAGACTAACAACACCAGCCAAAACACACGTTTCTTGTACATTAGCCATACGCTGGCTTCTTTAAGGTTACCGGTAAAACCAACCGCAGCGACTTTATGAAAATCCATATCCGCTTGCTGCTCAGCCACGTCCATCGCATCGTCATAAGTCACAATACCGACCAAACGAAATTGATCATCAAAAACAGGCACCGCAAGTAAATCGTATTTACTGATGGCTTGCGCTGCACACTCTTGATCTTCATCGGCTCGAACAAACACTGTCTCTTTGGTCATGATGTCAGAGACAAGCGAGGTCGGTTGTGCCAGCACTAAATCCTTAAGCGAAAGTGTACCAAGTAAGCGATTCTGTTTATCAATCACATACGCTTGATAGATGGTTTCCCTCTCGTTGGCCATTTCACGTAAACGCGCAATCGCCTGCTGCACATCATCATCGGCGTTTAACATCGCATAATCTGTCGTCATAATGGAGCCGACCGAGCCTTGCGGGTAGGCAGCAAGTTGTTGTACATCTTGCCGCTCTTGTTGATCCAGTAGAGCAAGTAGCGGCGGTTGGCGCGTCTCATCCAAGTGAGCATATAAGTCAGCCCTTTCATCATGGGGCATAACTTGAAGCACTTTCGCAAGCGCTTCGAGCGGCATTCTCTCCACCACTTTTTCTCTGATAGGCTCAGAAAAATACCCCAATAGCGCCGCTTGACGAGCGATTGGCATCAATTGCACCAGCTCAAAGACATCCTCTTCGCTCAAGGTCTGATTAGCCAACTGCTCAGCGAAGACTTGAGCAATATCAGCGATGGGATACTGTTCCATTAATTGATTTAAGTTTAATGGGTCACGATTAAAATTAATCGCAGCGAGTTCTAACGCTATTTTTTGTAATTTCATTATCATATCTCAGCCGATATTTAACTTTAAAAATAAACATAATAATTTTAAAGCTTATTTTTAGAATCAATGTATTCAATGAATAACTTAAATTTTAAGCACACTGTTCCAATCTCACTAAAATTTCATTTAGTGAAGTTGAGCGACTTATTTTAAAGTTTGTTAATATTTATTATATAGAATAGGCGCCAATCACTCGATTCCGACTATCGATGATAGGAATCATAGGCAAATGACTGTCTAATAATAACTTTCTAGCTTGAACCTTATCCATTAAGGCCGATACGGCAATATCGCTTTTGTGCATAATATCTTTCATGATGATATTCATCTGTGATACCACCACCTTGCTTAAATAAACAAACCCTAAGTATTCACCTGCATCACCAGAGATAAAGATAAGGTTTAAGCGCTTATCGGTTAAGGACGATGAGCGTAGAATCGCAATCACCGCTTCTACAGATAGCGATGCGCCTACACAAATAAAGTTGTTATCCATTTCGGTTTGAATAGAGTGAGCAGCAGGTAGCCGGTTGCCCATAGCTAATGATGTATTGTACATAACCATCTTTGTATCTCCTTGAAACTATCAAGGCAAAGAAACCAAATTATGCAGAAAATCCACGTAACTGAACTGCAATAAGCTTATACCATCAAGCTCAAGCATTCCCCGCTTTGAACAAGCAAGTTAGGAGAAGATAAAGTCAGTCAAATAGAGAAGCCGTGTACTTGCGAAAGTTCTAGCGGTGTACAGATGACACGCAAGAAATTCAAAAGCATTCACGCTCTAGCCAGTAGAAACGCTGTATTGAATAAATCATATGATCGACTTAAACAAACACGATACTCTATAAAAAGAGTGTGATATTGACAGGAGAGAACAAGAAAAGGAGCTTCGTTAGTATGAATACCAACTTAGCAAAAGCGAGGCTTTAAATGAAAAGTTGGCAACAAAACGTAGGCTTTTCTACTAACCAGAAAATACCACACTTGGATAATCGACTACTCGACGAGTCCATAGGTTTCTATTGCACCTCTAAAAAGTTAATAATAAGTATGCTTTCTCAGCGCGGTTATCCTAACGCAGATAAAATAATGGTCAACCAAAACAATCGAACAATGTTCATTTTTTACAATACCATGACAATACAAAGTAGTATCCAAACTGGTTCTAATATTTAGGCCACGAACTTTGTCATCGTATATTTATTATAAATACACAAAATGCCACTTATATTCATACGAGTAATTAAACCATTAACGACAAACTTTATCTTAAGATATCAATCACGAGTATTCCACTCAGGCCAGGGAAGAGCTAACAATAAAAATGAATTTTATGATTGATGCTGAGACGAACAACGTTCAGCATCAGCACCACTAAAAAGGAGCAAATGCTCCCTTATGTGTTTTTTTGCTAATTTGTTAATGACTCTTCTAACGCCCGTAAGCATAAGGCCACGTTTTCACTGCGCGCCCCATACCCCATTAGACCAATACGCCACGCTTTACCCGCTAAAGTGCCAAGGCCTGCGCCGATCTCCAAGTTGTATTGATTGAGCAAATGCGCTCGCACTTTAGCCTCATCAACCCCCTCTGGAATATAGATCGCATTCAATTGCGGTAAACGACAATCTTCAGCAACGACAAATTCAAATCCTAATTTTTCTAGACCCTGCTTTAATTTGTCATGCATCACACGATGACGTGCCCAAGCCTGCTCTAGACCTTCGTTTCTCAACACCAGCAAGGCTTCATGCAATGCGTACAAACTGTTAACTGGCGCAGTGTGGTGATAACTGCGCTTGCCTGCACCGCTCCAATAACCAAGCACTAAGCTTTGATCTAAAAACCAGCTTTGAACGGGGGTTGTGCGAGATTGAATTTTTTCAATCGCTTGCGCTGAAAAAGTCAGTGGCGATAAACCCGGAGGGCACGATAAGCACTTTTGACTCCCAGAATAGACGGCATCGAGCTGCCATTGATCCACATAAAGTGGCACGCCGCCTAAGGATGTCACCGCATCTACAATACTCAGCATGTTGTTTTGCTTAGCCAGCAAACCTAATGCTTGCGCATCACTCAATGCACCAGTTGACGTTTCTGCATGGACAAACGCGAGAATTTTAGCATCAGGGTTAGCCTGTATGGCTTGCTCGACTTTATCGAGCGAAACGGGGGCTCCCCACTCATCATCCACCAGCACCACTTCTCCGCCACAGCGCACTACATTCTCGCGCATACGCTCGCCAAAAACGCCATTGCGACACACGATGACCTTATCTCCTGGCTCAATCAGGTTGACAAAGCACGCCTCCATACCAGCGCTGCCCGGCGCGGAAACCGCGATGGTAAACTCATTTTCCGTTTGAAAAGCGTATTTAAGCAGCTGCTTTAGCTCATCCATCATCTGGATAAAAAGCGGATCTAAGTGGCCAACAGTCGGCCTGCTCAGCGCTTGTAATACTTGGGGGTAAATATCTGACGGGCCTGGCCCCATCAAAATTCGCTGGGGTGGGTTAAAACTGGTAATGGACATAGTTGCTCCTTGCTTGCGGCCAAATACGAATACCCAGAGTAAAACAAATCCGCTGATGCAACAATTCGACCGAAGTCTAGAGGTCAAACCAGTGTCACACTCTGGTTAATTTTATTTTACATTTGGACTTAATTAGCGATTGACATTAACAGTTCAAAAACGTTCAATGAATGAGCTATCTAGCAGAAGAGGAGCACTGCCCAGGCAGATGTTTTGTGGAGCCTCAACTCCAATACAAAACATTAATGGGGAGCAGTGCCGAGATAAACCAAGGTTGTGGATTTGGTTTATCGGTTGAATGGGCTGAATCCCTTCAACTGTCATCAGCAACCCTGATGAAGAGCTTCTGAGGTAAACCAATCATAAAAACACCTCTTTATTTGCTCTAGAAAAACTCTCTTCAAACATTGGACGTTGGTACACCAACACTATTTTTATTTCAGGAAGTCGTGGGAGAAATGCCGTGAGCGCATTCAATGTCGCCAAATTTGGCGGAACAAGCGTTGCTAACTTTGAAGCAATGAGCCTTTGTGCCGCTGTGATCGAAAATAATCCAGAGACCAAATTAGTCGTGAGCAGTGCCTGCTCTGGCGTGACGAATTTATTGGTTGAATTAGCCAATGGCGTACAAGATGCCAATCAACGCTTAAGTATTATCAAACAGTTAGCTGATATTCATCATGCGATTATTGATAAACTTGCCGACCCGCTACAAGTTGAAAAAGAGGTACACTCAATTTTAGATATGGTGGCCAGTGTCGCAGAAGCGGCCTCTTTTCAAGCGAGTAAAAAGCTGACCGATCACTTAGTGGCTTGTGGCGAGTTAATGTCGACCTTCATTCTGACGCAATTACTGCGTGAACGTGGCATGGATGCGATCCGTTTTGATATTCGAGAAGTGCTGCGTACTGATGACCACTACGGTCGGGCGGAACCGCAATTAGAGCAGATCCAGCAATTAGCCCAAGAGAAGTTAACACCACTTTGCCTGCAACACGTAGTGGTAACTCAAGGTTTCATCGGCGCTGATGAACAAGGGAATACAACCACATTGGGCCGAGGCGGCAGTGATTATTCTGCGGCCTTGATCGCCGAAGCGGTACAAGCTTCTGGCTTAGAAATTTGGACTGATGTGCCGGGGATTTATACGACCGACCCTCGCATTGCGCCTAAAGCCGCTCCGATTGCGGAAATAAGCTTTAGCGAAGCATCGGAGATGGCAAACTTTGGCGCTAAGATTTTGCATCCATCGACGTTGCTGCCCGCGCTTCGCCACGATATCCCTGTGTTTGTCGGCTCCTCAAAAGAGCCTGAAAAAGGCGGCACTTGGATCCGTAAACGTGTGGAAAGCTCACCTCTATTTAGAGCCTTAACCCTACGCTGCAATCAAACCATGGTTACACTACGCAGCGCTAGCATGTTTCACGCATACGGCTTTCTTTCGAAGGTGTTTGAAATTTTAGCCAAACACAAAATTTCGGTGGATCTGATCACCACCTCTGAAATCAGCGTCTCATTAACATTAGATAAAACCGATACCTCAGGTGGAGCGCCTGAACTGCCTCAAGCGGTGCGCTTAGAATTAGAAGAGCTGTGTAAAGTTGAAGTCGAACATAATCTGTGTTTAGTTGCGCTGATCGGCAATAACATGAGTGAAAGCAAAGGCTATGCAAAACAAGTTTTTAGCACCTTAGAAGATTTCAATTTGCGTATGATTTGCTATGGTGCCAGCCCGCACAACCTCTGCTTTTTATTACACGAGTCGGTTTCTAAAGCGGCAATTCAGAAACTTCATCAAGATTTGTTTGAACGATAAAACCACATTGAGTAGTAACACGCTGAATAAAAAACAGGTTGGCTTAGCCAACCTGTTTTTTATTACTTAATCTAAATTCGGCCCAAGCCATTTTTCCGCTTCTTGCGCATTCCAGCCTTTACGTTGCGCGTAATCTTGCATCTGATCTTGCTGAATTTGTGCAATTGCAAAATAACGAGAGTCAGGATGCGAGAAGTACCAACCTGACACCGAAGCACCCGGCCACATAGCGTAACTGGTGGTTAAAGACATATCGATGGTTTGCTCAACCTGCAACATCTCCCACAAGGTGCCTTTTTCCGTATGCTCAGGACACGCAGGATAGCCCGGCGCTGGGCGTATACCTTGGTATTTCTCACGGATCAAATCATCGTTCGACAACTCTTCGTCAGCAGCATAGCCCCAAATTTCTTTACGAACTTGCTGATGCAAATATTCCGCAAAAGCCTCAGCAAGACGATCAGCTACCGCTTGGATCATGATGGCGTTGTAGTCATCGCCTTGCGCTTTATATTGGTCTGCTAATTCTCGCTCACCAATTCCGCCTGTCACGGCAAATGCGCCGATCCAATCTCGTTTACCACTCTCTTTTGGTGCAATGTAATCGGACAAGCAGTAGTTATAACCTTTGGGCTTTTCAGTTTGTTGGCGTAAGTGATGCAGAACATGAGCAACCTCGGTGCGCGATTCATCGCGATACACTTCGATATCATCCCCCACACTCGCGGCCGGGAATAAAGCGCAAATACCGCGAGCCTTGAGTAGCCCTTCTCGCTCAACTCTATCAAGCAATGCATTAGCATCATGGAATAAACTTTGCGCTTCCTCTCCCACCTCTTCGTGTTCAAAAATCGTTGGATATTTACCCATCAATGACCATGTCATGAAAAATGGTGTCCAGTCGATGTAACGACGAAGGGTAGCCACATCAAAATCATCAAACACATGTACGCCCAATTTAGCCGGAACTGGCGGCGTATAGTTATCCCAATCGATAACCGCTTTATTTGCCCTTGCCACTTCTACTGAGACAGGCTTAGTTCGGGGGGTTTTACGGTGATGTTGATCACGCGTGCGTTCATAATCGAGGTTTAATTTTTCAACAAAAGCAGGACGTAACTCATCAGAAAGAAGCGAAGAACAAACGCCTACTGCTCGCGAAGCATTGTTCACGTACACAACAGGCTGGTGATAATTTTGCTCAATTTTAACTGCGGTATGTGCTTTAGAGGTGGTTGCTCCGCCAATCAAAAGCGGTAATTTAAACCCTTGTCGCTCCATTTCTTTGGCGACGTGCACCATTTCATCTAAAGAGGGAGTGATGAGGCCGGATAACCCAATGATGTCGACATTCTGTTCTTTCGCGACTTTGAGGATCTGCTCGCATGGCACCATAACGCCGAGGTCAATGATTTCGTAGTTATTACACTGCAAAACGACGCCAACGATATTTTTGCCGATGTCGTGTACATCCCCTTTAACTGTGGCAAGAAGGATTTTGCCATTATTAGAACCCGCTTGCTTAAGGGCGTTGATGTAGGGCTCTAAATGCGCAACGGCTTGCTTCATAACGCGCGCCGATTTCACTACTTGCGGCAGGAACATTTTCCCTTCGCCAAAGAGGTCGCCGACCACGTTCATTCCATCCATTAGAGGCCCTTCGATCACATCCAATGGGCGAGTGGCATTTTGACGAGCTTCTTCCGTATCTTCAACAATATACTCGGTGATACCTTTGACCAACGCATGCTCTAAACGTTTTGCGACTGGCCATGAACGCCATTCAAGCGCACTGGCATCCTCTTCCTTACCGACACCTTTGTTCGCATATTCAGCCGCAATATCCAGTAAGCGTTCAGTGCCATCGCTGCGGCGATTGAGAATGATATCTTCGACTGCTTCACGCAGTTTCTCAGGCACGTTATCGTAAATCTCAAGCTGACCGGCATTGACGATACCCATGTCCATGCCGTTTTTAAAACAGTGATAAAGGAATACAGCATGGATCGCTTCACGCACATAGTTGTTACCGCGAAAAGAGAAAGAGACGTTGGAAACCCCGCCGGAAATCATCGCATGGGGTAAATTACGTTTGATATCAGCCACGGCTTCGATAAAGTCCACAGCATAATTATTATGCTCATCAATACCAGTCGCAACCGCGAAAATATTCGGATCAAAAATGATATCTTCAGCAGGGAAACCAACCTCATCAACCAAAATTCGATAAGCTTTGGTACAAATTTCAAGTTTTCGCTCACGGGTATCCGCTTGGCCTACTTCATCAAACGCCATCACGATCACAGCAGCACCATAGCGGCGAATGAGTTTAGCTTGTTCAACAAACTTCTCTTTTCCCTCCTTGAGGGAAATCGAGTTCACAATCCCTTTGCCTTGAATGCATTTGAGACCTGCTTCAATCACCTCCCACTTAGAAGAATCAACCATGATTGGTACTTTGGAAATATCCGGCTCAGAAGCGCATAAATTGAGAAAGCGGACCATGCAAGCTTGCGCATCCAACATCCCTTCATCCATATTGATATCGATGATTTGTGCACCGTTTTCGACCTGCTCTCGAGCAACATGCAGCGCCTCATCATACTGCTCATCTTTGATTAAACGCTTAAAACGCGCAGAACCAGTGACGTTAGTTCGCTCACCTACGTTGATGAATAAGCTCTCTTTGGTAATCGTCAGCGGCTCTAGACCGGATAGACGACAAGCCACTGGAATATCGGGTAACGCTCTTGGTTTCACACCTTCGACCACTTTTGCCATTTGTCTAATGTGCTCAGGAGTGGTTCCACAACAGCCACCAACAAGGTTCAAGAATCCCGCTCGCGCCCATTCCCCGATGTGCTGCGCCATCTCATCAGCTTCAAGATCATACTCACCGAATGCGTTAGGCAACCCCGCATTGGGATGAGCCGAGACATAACATTCAGAAATACGTGATAGCTCTTCAACGTATTGGCGCAATTCATCCGGACCGAGTGCGCAGTTCAAACCAAATGAGATAGGCTCAACGTGTCGCAGTGCATTATAAAAGGCTTCGGTTGTTTGCCCAGAAAGCGTTCGACCAGAGGCATCGGTGATTGTCCCTGAGATCATCACGGGCAGTTTGTAACCCAACTCTTCAAACACACAATCCACCGCAAAGGCACAGGCTTTAGCATTTAAAGTATCGAAAATGGTTTCAATCAAAATTAAGTCGCTGCCGCCACGAATTAAAGCACGTGTTGATTCTGAGTAAGCTTCAACTAATTGCTCAAAGCTGATATTTCGAAACCCAGGGTCATTCACGTCAGGGGAGAGCGAGCAAGTGCGGTTTGTTGGCCCTAGCACTCCCGCCACGTAACGAGGTTTATCAGGCGTTTTCGCCGTCCATTCGTCAGCAGCTTGGCGTGCAAGATTTGCAGCAGCGAAATTGATCTCATTGCTAATGGCTTGCATATCGTAGTCGGCCATTGCGATGCTCGTCGCGTTGAAGGTATTCGTCTCTAGGATATCAGCACCTGCTTCCAAGTAAGCACTATGAATTTCTTTGATTAACTGAGGCTGCGTCAAGACGAGAAGGTCATTATTTCCTTTCAGATCGCTTGGCCAATGGGCAAAGCGATCTCCGCGATAATCTTGCTCTTCCAATTTATAGCTCTGAATCATGGTGCCCATGCCACCATCAATCAATAATATTCTCTGTTGCAATTGAGCTTCAATTTGACTTCTAACTTCTCTTCCCACAGTACAGCCTCATTCCTTTTGGTTATTCGCTCATCCTATCATATAACCATTAGAAATCTAGACGTCTAAACTTCACTTTAATTATCGTTTGATACATCTGCAATCATGGCTAAAAAGTGTTTGCTATTTGTACATCATCCAAGGAGAATTTCATTCATATTTTGTTACACGACGAGAAAACAATGTCTGTCTATTACACTTTATGCTTCCTATCAGGAGCAGCAATGTTGATTGCCTTTCTAAACAGTAAGATAGGCAATATGCAAACCACTATCGCCATTACAGCAGGATCGATGATGTTGTCATTATTGATCTTAGTTGCAGGTCAAAATGATTGGTTTCATCTAACTCAAATAGCGACAGAAACCGTCAACAGTATTAACTTTGAAAATTTTCTGCTCAAAGGAATACTCGGTTTTCTACTTTTCGCTGGTGGCCTAGGCATCAAATTACCCAACCTAAAAGATCAGAAATGGGAAATCGCGGTTCTTGCGCTAGGCGCAACGCTATTTTCAACCTTCTTCATCGGTTTTGGGCTATACGCCTTCTGTCAATTTATCGGTATTCACTTCGATCTCGTTTACTGTCTGCTATTTGGTGCACTCATATCACCAACAGACCCAATAGCCGTATTAGCTATTGTTAAAAAGTTAAATGCACCAAAACGTATTTCAACCCAAATCGAGGGAGAATCGCTCTTTAATGATGGTTTTGGTTTGGTTATCTTTGTCACTATTTTCACTATTGCATTTGGTACAGAAGCACCAACCATAGGTAGTGTAACTATGTTGTTTATTCAAGAGGCAATGGGGGGCATCCTGTATGGCCTAGCTCTTGGGCTATTATTCCACTACCTCATCAGCGCCACCGATGATCACTCAATGGAACTGCTTTTAACCATTGGTATACCGACTGCTGGCTATGTTTTTGCAGATGTTATTCATGTTTCCGGACCTTTAGCTATGGTTGTATCAGGGATAATGATTGGCAACTGGACACGCTTCATTGGCTTTTCAAAAGAAAGTGAAGAACACCTTGACCACTTTTGGGAATTGGTTGACGAATTTTTGAATGGTGTGCTCTTCCTACTTATCGGTATGTCGATGCTACTTTTCAAATTCCATGAAGAGGACTGGATATTGATGGCTTTCGCCATTCCTCTTGTCTTATCTGCTCGCTATCTAAGCGTTTTTTTCTCTTACATCGGCTTCAAGCGTTACCGCTCCTACAATCCATGGTCAATAAAGATACTAACTTGGGGAGGGCTACGAGGTGGGCTAGCACTAGCAATGGCACTTTCTATCCCATCTGGCATATTAGTTATCCCAGACAAGCTTATTGATGTAAAAGAGATAATCCTTGTTATGACATACGCTGTCGTGGTGTTCTCAATACTTATTCAAGGTTCAACAATTACCCCATTGATAGATAAAGCAAAACAAGCTGAAAAATCGTCAATGTAGAAAGAAAACTGTCAGTAATGACTGATCAAACCAATTTTACCTCTAGCCGATGTTCTAGAACATCGGCTTTTGCTATCTTTACTTTGTTACTCCTCTCTCTATATCTACTGTAATACCAATTTAAAAAAATATGATCTAATTAAGGCTGTTGAACTATGGTGAAATATCACTATGGATAGCTTTAGTAACACTTATTTAAAAAGCTGGCGAACCCTATTCAAATGAAGGTGTGATGATGGCTCTCGCACACCCCAAAGAAAGTCATTCATGTACACAAATAATCACACAATAGCTTAAAGTCAGCCGAACAAGTTTGAACAAACAGGTTCAATGATTATTGAAGAAGGACACCAAGTAAAACTACGGACCGGTAAGCGAGCCCTAGCTAATCAGAGTGTTACGAATTACAAGGAGTGAGTATGTAAGTATGCGTGGAATTGATTTTTAGAAGACGGCACTGAGAGTGATAAAAAATAAAATGCTATTTTACTCAAACGAAAAAAGCCCT
>NZ_JAHGUP010000028.1 GCF_001989995.2 Vibrio anguillarum | reverse complement strand
ATTAAAGCGGAGAAGAGCCCCTAAGGTAATCCGCCAAATGCTATTTTATTGAGGCATATAACACGTTGTTGTCCAAACGTGTTTCATCGGATAGCCAATGCTTTCTACTCAATCAGCTTTCGAAAGATGATGTTAGCAATTGAAAAGAAATCGACCATAATGAGCGCATTGAGAAAAAGGTACCTGGCCATAGTAATTGTGCAAGGTATAAAATGCATAGTTGATAAGCTCAATAAACCGCGACTTATATCTACTAATTGTGCAATATTTTGGGGGTTTAAAATTCATTGGCTTGAATTTTAATATGGTTCAGGTCTACGTGTTCCTCGCAATTATGGCGCAAATTACCGGCAAAAAAGCGGGCGTGGCCTACCATAAGATCGTCAATGCGCATATCTATGAAGACCAACTGGCGTTGATGAAAGATGTACAACTTAAGCGTGAACCGCTCCCTATGGCGAAGTTTCATATTAACCCGAAAATTAAAACGCTAGAAGATCTTGAAACTTGGGTTACCTTGGATGATTTCTGGATTGAAGGCTACCAATGCCATGATGCCATCCAGTACCCGTTTTCGGTTTAGTTGCTCTCTCGCATTATTAAAAAGTACTGTTTTCTAGTTGTAAAAAATCCCCGAAGCGTTGCTCGGGGATTTTTTTGATCTGTCGTGTGGTTTGTTCGTTACTTAAGCCGTTAGTGCCAGTATACCGCCAGGCATAATGATAAAGACCGATAGTAAATAACCCGCAACGACCGCTTTATTCTTTGTTGCCATCTCAGCAATCATTTCTGCGCCTTTAATTGGCAGTTCACGTAAAAACGGCACACCATAGATCAACACAGTGGCTAATACATTAAAGGTTAAGTGGACTAAAGCAATTTGCAAGGCAAATACCGCAAACTCACCAGAAACGGCCGTTGCCGCGAGTAGGGCGGTAATGCAAGTGCCAATATTAGCCCCTAAAGTGAATGGGTAAACATCGCGTACTTTCAATACACCAGTGCCGACCAGCGGAACCATTAAACTGGTGGTAGTTGAAGAAGATTGAACCAATACAGTGACGATTGAACCTGAAAGGATACCGTGCAGCGGTCCGCGCCCAATGGCATCCTTGAGTATCTCTTTCGCACGACCCACCATCAAACTCTTCATGAGCTTACCCATGACAGTGATAGCCACAAAAATGGTCGCAATACCAAGAACAATCAACATCACGCCACCTACAACTTCACCAAAAGTGATCAGTTGGCCTTTTAGTGCCGTGATAATTGGGCTCGTGATAGGTTTGATAAAATCGAGTCCTTTCATGCTCATATCACCAGTAGAAAGCAGCGGTGACACAAGCCAATGAGAAATTTTCTCTAAAATACCAAACATCATCTCTAACGGTAGGAAAATCAGTACCGCCAAAAGATTAAAGAAGTCGTGAATTGTTGCACTTGCAAAAGCGCGTTTAAATTCGACTTGGCAACGAACGTGTCCAAGGCTAACAAGCGTGTTGGTTACTGTGGTGCCAATATTGGCACCCATGACCATTGGGATCGCCATTTCAACAGGTAATCCGCCAGCCACAAGACCGACAATGATAGAGGTTACGGTGCTTGAAGATTGAATCAATGCTGTGGCGACTAACCCTATCATCAACCCCGCTATTGGGTGTGAGGCAAACTCAAACAGTACCTTAGCTTGATCACCTGTTGCCCATTTAAATCCACTACCTACCATCGCCACTGCAAGTAGCAGTAGGTAGAGCATGAATGCCAAGTTCGCCCAACGCAGCCAACGAGTGGTACTCGCAATGGGTGCAGCAGTAGTTGTCGCTTGGTTCATTTTCTTTTCTCCATTGACCTTTTGAGTGTTGTTCGGTCTGTTGTTGAATCTGAGCGAGATAGTAGAGAATAATTATTTCATTTATATGACAGTGGGTTTCTCATTGATAACTCTGATAAAAACAAGTTTCACGGTGACTTTTAATTCTTTATTTATTGAATTTTCATGATGTTATGCGACGTTAACAACGTGGAGGAGGAGAGCGATGGACGCTAGTTTTAGATATTTTATGACGAAGTTGTCATTTTTGAACTCTAACTGCTCGGTATTAAGATTAGCTAACGTTCTTAAGTTCGGTTTTTCCGAGTTAATTGCTCATTTGGCTTGGGTTTGTTATAAACAACGACCAGATAAAATTGAGTGTCCTTATCATGTTTCACCTCAACTACAATCATCTTTACTACTTCTGGATGGTATGCAAGCAGGGATCGGTCACTAAAGCTGCAGAAGCACTCTTCTTGACTCCGCAAACCGTCACTGGGCAAATTAAGGCTTTTGAAGAGCGCATGGATGGTAAGCTTACTAAGCGTAATGGCCGTAGCATTGAACCGACAGAACTTGGACAACTGGTTTTTAAATATGCTGACCGGATGTTCGGCTTAAGTTATGAGATGCTCGATATTGTCAATTATAGTCAGCGCTCTAACCTGCTGTTTGATGTAGGAGTGGCTGATGCCCTCTCTAAACGGCTTGTCAGTAAAATACTGATGACGACGGTCCCGGCCGATAGCAGTATCCACTTGCGTTGTTTTGAATCGACCCATGAAATGTTGTTAGAGCAACTTTCACAACATAAATTGGATATGATTCTCTCTGATTATCCCGTCGATTCCAGCCAAAGCCCGGGCCTGTTCAGTAAAAAACTGGGTGAGAGTCACATGAGTTTTTTTTGTTCAGGCAAGGTTGAAAATGTCTCTTTTCCCGCCATTTTAGAGCAGAGAAAGTTGTTGATACCGGGAAGCCGAACCGCGATGGGGCGTAATCTATTGCAATGGTTTGACCGTCAAGGCCTGAAGCCGAATATTCTGGGGGAGTTTGATGATGCGGCATTGATGAAAGCTTTTGCGCGTTATCATCATGATGCAATTTTTTTAGCTCCCTCAATCTATGTGACTGAAGTTGGTGATGATCTTCCTTTGCAACTTATCGGTCAGATTGATGATTTAAAAGAAGAGTACTACGTCATTTTTGCTGAGAGGATGATCCAACACCCAGCAGTGAAAAATGTTTGCGATGCAGATTTTAATAATTTGTTTGTATGATGCTTTCACTACTAACGATAAATAGATTACTATCTCATTATCTAGCAATATTATTAATTATCGCTTGCCAAGTAATACTAATCTAAACTGGTCATACGCCTTCTGATGCCGTTATTGACGCTCTATTGAATGGTTGCCGTCATAAACGGTATAACAATTAAACTACGTAGAAAAGGTACTAACCTTACTTATAAACTCATAACCTGTTGGGTTAAGGAAGATGCAAACTTGTGATGTGTTTGATGTAAGAAGTTGTTCCAAGGGAGCTTATTCATGAACCTACAAGAAATGGAAAAAAATTCCGCTAAAGCAGTGGTGTTGTTAAAGGCTATGGCTAACGAAAGACGCCTACAAATATTGTGTTTATTACACAATCAAGAACTGTCGGTTGGTGAGCTATGTGGGAAATTAGAATTAAGTCAATCGGCACTTTCGCAGCATCTTGCTTGGTTAAGAAGAGATGGGTTAGTGGATACGAGAAAAGAAGCTCAAACGGTTTACTACACACTCAGCAGCCATGAGATCAAGGCGATGATTGAGTTGTTACACGGTTTATACTGCCGCTAGTGTTTTGAAAAACACAAAATCCGAAATTATGTTTCAGTAACATAGTTCGGATTTTTTTATATTGAAATTAGAGTAAATACTTTACTCGACGCTGCAGATATAAAAAAACCGGCCTTGGCCGGTTTTTATTTTCGCTTGGAACCAAGTCTAAATTATAGAGCTTTGATTGCTGCAGCGAAACGAGACTTATGGCGAGCAGCTTTGTTCTTGTGAACAAGACCTTTAGTCGACATACGGTCAAGGATTGGTGTAACTGCAGCAAATGCAGCAGTTGCAGCTTCTTTATCGCCAGCTGCGATAGCTGCGATGGTTTTCTTCATGTAAGTGCGCATCATAGAACGACGGCTAGCATTATGCTGACGACGTTTCTCAGCTTGGATAGCGCGCTTCTTAGCAGATTTACTATTTGCCAAGGGTCTAACTCCCAAAAACTTAGTTCGGTGACAATTTAAGGGCGGGGAATATCCCTTATTTGCTCTCAATTGTCAAATGATTTGTGCAAAAACCGTTCTAGGCCAAACAAATTTTGGTATAGGAAGGTCATCGCGGTTAAGATGCGGGGATTCTAACAGTATTTTTTTTCCAATGCTAATACTTATCTGATCTCGCACTGACATTCCTTATGTGTTGCTGTGGATAATGACGTTTTGGCTTGTTTTTCGAGGTAATAGTGAGCAAACGCCTACTCAAATCTGGCTTGATTGTCAGTGCTATGACGTTGATTTCTCGTGTGTTGGGCCTAGTTCGTGACGTAGTTGTTGCGAATTTGATGGGGGCAGGTGCGAGTGCCGATGTTTTTTTCTTTGCTAATAAAATTCCTAACTTTTTACGTCGGCTATTTGCCGAAGGGGCTTTTTCTCAAGCGTTTGTACCGGTATTGACCGAATATCATTCATCTGGAGACCTCAATAAAACACGTGAGCTCATCGCCAAAGCATCAGGCACACTCGGAGTGATTGTGACCTTAGTAACGGTCGTTGGCATCTTATGTTCTGGTGCCGTGACGGCACTGTTTGGGGCCGGATGGTTTTTAGATTGGCTTAATGATGGTCCTGATGCGCATAAGTTTGAGCTTGCGAGTTTATTATTAAAAATCACTTTTCCTTACTTATGGTTCATCACTTTTGTTGCTTTATCAGGAGCGATTCTCAATACCTTAGGCAAATTTGCCGTCTCTTCTTTTACCCCTGTCTTTTTGAATGTGATGATCATCGGTTGCGCTTGGTTTTTGTCGCCGCACTTACAGCAACCGGAAATTGGCTTGGCGATTGGTGTCCTTCTTGGGGGATTGGTCCAGTTTTTATTCCAAATTCCATTTTTGCTCAAAGCAGGTTTATTGGTTTGGCCTCAATGGGGCTGGAATGAACCGGGGGTTGTGAAAATTCGCACTTTGATGTTGCCCGCTCTTTTTGGGGTATCGGTCAGTCAAATTAACTTATTGCTGGACACCTTCATTGCCAGCTTCTTACAAACGGGCTCCATCAGCTGGCTTTACTATTCAGACCGTTTGCTAGAATTTCCGTTAGGCTTATTTGGTATTGCGATCGCTACCGTTATTTTGCCTGCATTATCCCGTAAACATGTTGATGCCCACAGCGAAGGATTTTCGCAAACCATGGATTGGGGTATTCGTATGGTTTGTCTGCTCGGTTTTCCTGCGATGTTAGGCCTGATTGTGTTGGCAAAACCGATGCTTATGGTGCTATTTATGCGAGGTGAGTTTACCCCGAATGATGTCAATCAAACGGCGTTGTCACTCTATGCATTTGGTTTGGGCTTGATCAGTTTTATGCTGATCAAAGTGCTTGCACCAGGGTACTACTCTCGGCAAGACACCAAAACGCCAGTTCGTTATGGCATTATCGCCATGATCTCTAATATGGTCTTCAATGCGCTTTTAGCGTGGCATTTAAGTTATGTTGGTTTGGCGTTAGCTACGTCATTATCTGCTTTTATCAACATGGCACTGCTTTACAGAGGGTTACATGTGCAAGGGGTGTATCAGATCACCCGTAAAACTATTGGTTTTATTATTCGCTTAATGGTGGCCAGCAGTGCGATGGTTGTGGTCATTGTTTGGCAATTGGAAGAAATGTCAACGTGGCTAGAGTGGAGCCTGACACAGAGGGCTACATCATTGGTGATGCTGATCAGTATCGGTGCGGTCAGTTATTTGCTTTGCCTAGCCGTGCTTGGCGTGCGTTTAAAAGACTTAAAAGCGGCGACAGATTAATGGTGATTAGTATATAATCCGTCGGTTTCGCACCTTGCTAATTGAGAACTATAGGTTTTAAGCATTTTCTAATGGAATTGATTCGCGGCATTCACAATATCAAGCCACAGCATCATGGCTGTGTATTAACCATCGGAAACTTTGATGGTGTTCATTTAGGACATCAGCAAGTTTTGAAGCAAGTATCCAAGAAAGCGCAATTATTGGGTTTACCTTCGGTGGTCATGACGTTTGAACCACAGCCATTAGAATTATTTGCCAAGCACAATGCACCAGCTCGATTAACTCGATTACGTGATAAATTTGTGCAATTGAACAAGCAGTCGGTTGACAGATTGTTATGTGTGAATTTTAACCAGCACTTTGCTAATTTAACGGCAGAAGCTTTTATTCGTGACTTGTTGGTCGCTCAGTTGGGTGTTAAGTTTCTGGTGATTGGTGATGATTTTTGTTTTGGTAAAAATCGCCAAGGTAATTTCAGTATGCTGCAGCAAGCTGGGCAACAGTTCGGTTTTGAGGTGGTAAGTACCCACAGTTTTTGCTTGCAACAACAAAGAGTGAGTAGTACTGCTATTCGTAACGCTTTAGCAAGCGATGACTTAGTGTTAGCTAAGCAGATGCTCGGTCGTGATTACGGTATCAGTGGTCGAGTGTCGCATGGTCAAAAGTTAGGGCGAACCATTGGTTTTCCTACAGCGAACATTCCGCTTAAGCGCTGTGTTTCACCGGTCTCTGGTGTTTACGTCGTCAATGTCTATGGCCTTGATAACTCGCCTATCGGAGGAATTGCCAATATTGGTAATAGGCCAACAGTCAACGGGGTTCGCCAACAACTTGAAGTACACTTGTTTGACTTTTATGCCAATTTATATGGCAAACAGCTAGAAGTGGCACTTTTACATAAGCTTCGAGATGAAAAGAAATTTGAATCTTTTGGAGCGTTAAAGCAACAAATTGAATTGGATGCTGATGCGGCAAGGGTGTGGTTGCATCAGCTAAAGAATTAGTCGGATTATTCCACCGATTAATATCATGTCTAACGTCGCCCAATATAACGGAATTAAGAATCGATGAGTGATTATAAAGATACCCTGAACCTACCTGAAACAGGGTTTCCAATGCGTGGCGATCTGGCTAAACGTGAGCCAGAAATGTTAAAGCGTTGGTATCAAGAAGATCTTTACGGCGAAATCCGTAAAGCCAAAAAAGGCAAAAAATCTTTCGTATTGCACGATGGCCCTCCTTATGCCAACGGTGATATTCATATTGGTCACGCACTGAATAAGATTCTTAAAGACATTATTATCAAATCGAAAACCTTATCTGGTTTTGACGCGCCTTACATCCCAGGTTGGGACTGTCACGGCCTACCTATCGAATTGATGGTAGAGAAAAAAGTCGGCAAACCGGGCCAGAAAGTGACCGCGGCTGAGTTTCGTGAAAAATGCCGTGAATATGCAGCAGGTCAAGTGGAAGGCCAGAAAGAGAGCTTTAAGCGTTTGGGCATCATGGGTGAGTGGGATAAACCTTATCGCACCATGGATTTCGCCACCGAAGCGAACATTATTCGCGCATTGGGTAAAATTGCCGATAAAGGCCACCTGCTGAAAGGTTTCAAACCCGTTCACTGGTGTACTGATTGTGGTTCAGCACTGGCTGAAGCGGAAGTTGAATACAAAGATAAAGTGTCACCTTCGATTGACGTACGATTCAAAGCAGCCGATGAAGCGGCGCTGCTTGAAAAGTTCACGCTCGCGGCTGATCACGCCGGCCACGGTCAAGTGTCGATTGTAATTTGGACAACCACACCTTGGACCTTGCCAGCTAACCGCGCAGTCTGCTTACGTGATGATCTTGAATATGTTTTGCTGCAAATTGAAGCAGACGGTGAACGCCCTGCTGAACGCATTATCGTTGCGTCAGAACTTGCAAAAAGTGTCATGGATCGTGCTGGTATCAGTCATTACCACAATCTTGGTTTTTGCCGAGGTGCAGACCTAGAACTAATGTCTTTTAATCATCCATTTTACGCATTTACTGTACCTGCGATTTTGGGTGAGCACGTAACTACTGAATCGGGTACTGGTGTCGTTCATACTGCTCCTGGTCATGGTCAAGAAGACTTCGTGGTCGGTCAGCAATACGGTCTTGAAGTAGCCAACCCTGTCGGTTCAAACGGCGTATATCTAGCAGACACCGAGCTATTTGCTGGTCAACATGTGTTTAAAGCGAATGACTCTGTACTTGAAGTACTGAAAGAAAAAGGTGCTTTGTTGCACCACCATGCCTACGAGCATAGTTATCCTCATTGCTGGCGTCATAAAACCCCAATCATTTTCCGTGCAACACCACAATGGTTTGTCTCTATGGAACAAGCCGGTCTGCGCGCCCAAGCTCTAGAATCGATCAAAGGCGTACAATGGATGCCGGAATGGGGTCAAAGCCGCATCGAAGCAATGATTGAAGGTCGTCCTGAATGGTGTATTTCTCGTCAGCGTACTTGGGGTGTACCGATTGCGCTATTTGTGCATAAAGAGACGGCAGAACTTCATCCTAATAGCCCTGCGCTGATTGAAACAGTGGCGCAATTGGTAGAACAAAAAGGGATTCAAGCGTGGTGGGATGCCGACACTGCTGAGATCTTGGGCGAGGAAGATGCCAAGCATTACGAAAAAGTACTCGATACACTGGATGTGTGGTTCGACTCTGGTGTGACTCACTACGCCGTTGTTGATAAGCGTGAAGAGTTCAATGGCCACGGTGCAGATCTGTACCTTGAAGGTTCAGATCAGCATCGTGGTTGGTTCCAATCTTCATTGATTTCATCGGTAGCAATGAAAGGTGCTGCGCCTTACAAACAAGTATTGACGCATGGCTTTGTGGTCGATGGTCATGGCCGCAAGATGTCAAAATCAATCGGCAACGTGGTTGCGCCAAAAGATGTCACCAATAAACTGGGTGCAGACATCCTGCGTCTATGGATTGCATCGACTGATTACACTGGTGAAGTGGCGGTTTCTGACGAAATTCTAAAACGTTCGGCGGATGCTTATCGCCGTATCCGTAATACAGCACGTTTCTTCTTAGCCAACCTCAATGGGTTTAACCCAGCAACGGATATGGTTGCAGCTGACGAGATGGTGTCGCTGGATCGCTGGGCCGTAGGTCGTGCCTTTGCGGCGCAACAAGAAATTGTCAAAGCATATGAAGAGTATAATACGCATGGCGTGATCCAACGTTTGATGCACTTCTGCTCAATTGAAATGGGTTCGTTCTACCTTGATGTGATTAAAGATCGCCAATACACCGCTAAACAAGGTGCACATGCACAGCGTAGCTGTCAAACGGCGCTGTATTACATCGTTGAGGCTTTGGTTCGTTGGATGGCACCGATCATGTCATTTACGGCTGATGAAATTTGGAACGAAATGCCAGCGATGCAAGCTAATGGCGAGCCGCGTGAAAAATTTGTCTTCACGGGTGAGTGGTTTGAAGGTCTGTTTGGGTTAACTGAAGGCGAAGAGTTGAACAATGAATTTTGGGCAGAGATGCAAAAAGTTCGTAGCTCGGTGAACAAGTTGCTTGAAACTGCTCGCAGTGAAAAAATCATTGGTGGCTCATTACAAGCTGAAGTGGTGCTGTTTGCTGATGACGCTTTAGTGGCTCAGTTAAACAAGCTTGAAGATGAACTGCGTTTTGTACTGCTGACATCAAAAGCGATAGTGAAGCCTCTGGCTGAGAAAAGCGATGCGGCACAAGCAACGGAAACTGCAGGTTTGTTTGTGTTGGTGAGCGCAACCGAAGCAGAGAAGTGCGATCGCTGTTGGCATCATACTCCTGACGTTGGCACTATCACTGGTCATGAAACTATTTGTGGCCGTTGTGTGTCGAACGTGGATGGTGAAGGCGAAGTTCGTAAGTTCGCTTAATAATATTGGGATTCAATATGGCAGAGCAGACGCTTACTTGGAAACAATCAGGAGTTCGCTGGCTATGGCTAGCGCTTCTGGTCTTTACCCTTGATGTCGGTATAAAGCTGATGGTCATGGATAACATGGGGTATGGTTGGGCAAATCGCATCGAAGTAATGCCTTTTTTTAACCTACTTTATGTACATAACTATGGTGCGGCATTTAGCTTTTTAGGCGATCAAGCGGGTTGGCAACGTTGGTTGTTTACCGCTATTGCCTTTGCGGTGACGGGGCTCCTCACTTACTGGATGAGTAAGCTGCCTGCGCAAGAGAAGTGGCATAATATCGCTTATGCCATGATTATTGGTGGCGCAATCGGCAACGTGTTTGATCGTATCGTGCACGGTTTTGTGGTTGATTATCTTGATTTCTACTGGGGCAATTATCACTGGCCAGCGTTTAACTTGGCTGACAGTGCCATTTGCCTTGGTGCAGCAATGATTATCCTTGATGGCTTTCGTAAAAAAGACGATGCGCACTCATAATGGCTAAAATAGTTGAATAACCCTAAGCGCTGTCTGTTGATTCAGGTGGCGCTTTTTGTTTACTCTTCATCTCTAAAAATACGGTGGCGATAGGCGTACTAAAAACGGGCATTTTTATGTCGTTATGGATGCCTTGTCTCCACACTAAAATAAATAAAGAGAAATCACGTGACGACGATAAAAGCAAACAGTGCGTTAACCCTACACTTCACCATTAAATTAAAAGATGGCTCTATTGCGGATAGCACTCATAATATGGGCAAACCAGCTAAATTGGTTATTGGTGATGGCAGTCTAAGCGACAATTTTGAGTTGTGCTTAATCGGTCTGAGTGCCGGAGAATCCAAAACCATTGAGTTAAAAGCCGAAGACGCGTTTGGGTTGTCTAACCCAGATAACATCCACCATATGGATCGCGCCAAATTTGCCGGTAATACTGAGGTGGAAGTTGGCACGATTATGGCGTTTAGTGGCCGCGATGGCTTAGAAATTCCTGGTATTATCACCGCTATTGCGGGCGATTCGGTGACGGTTGATTTTAACCACCCACTTGCAGGACAAGATGTCATTTTTGATGTTGAAATTTTGTCTGTAGAATAATTGGCAACTTGCGATAACCCTATTCAATGAGCAATGAAATGAAAATATTGTTAGCCAACCCTCGTGGTTTTTGCGCCGGTGTTGATCGTGCGATCAGCATCGTTGAACGCGCACTTGAGCTGTATCAGCCTCCGATTTATGTACGACATGAAGTGGTGCATAACCGCTTTGTGGTGGAAGGGCTGAAGCAGCGCGGGGCCATTTTTGTTGAGGACTTACACGAAGTACCTGATGACAATATTGTGATCTTTTCTGCTCATGGCGTTTCGCAAGCGGTGAGACTTGAAGCGAAAGCGCGTGCATTAACCGTGTTTGATGCCACTTGCCCTTTGGTGACTAAAGTGCATATGGAAGTGGCTCGAGCCAGTCGCCGCAGTATGGAAGTAGTGCTGATTGGCCATGCAGGTCATCCTGAAGTGGAAGGAACCATGGGCCAATACGCCAGTAAAAAAGGCGGCATGTACTTGGTTGAAAAACCGGAAGATGTTGAATCGCTAAAAGCTATCGTTAAAGATCCGACTAATTTACATTATGTTAGCCAAACCACCTTGTCGGTGGATGAAACAGCCGATGTGATTGATAAATTGCGTGAAGTGTTTCCGGATATTCAGGGACCACGTAAAGATGATATCTGTTACGCGACACAAAACCGCCAAGATGCGGTGCGTCAACTTGCATTGGATGTTGATTTGGTGGTGGTGGTGGGCTCGAAAAACTCATCAAACTCTACGCGTTTAAAAGAATTGGCGGAAAAGCTCGGAACGCCGGGTTACTTGATTGATTGCCCTGAAGATATTGATCCAACGTGGTTTGATGGCAAGAAAACCGTTGGCGTCACGGCCGGCGCATCGGCACCCGAAGCATTAGTGAATCAGATCCTAGATCGAATTAAAGAGCTTGGTGCTCAATCGGTTGAAGAAGTGCTTGGACGAGAAGAGAACATGTTTTTTGAAGTGCCCAAAGAGCTGCAAATCAAGCAAATCGACTAGTCAATAAAAAGTATTTGAATTAGACGTACCAATAAAAGAAGAAGGGCTTCCAAATGGAAGCCCTTTTCTATAACGCAAGCGAAGCGTCATTCACACTATGCAGTTTCTGTGACTGCTTTCGGTTTTTCTTCATCGGTAAGTTCGATGTCGCCTTTACCTTTGGAGATTCTAATTACATATATGGTTACGGACAGTGAGAACAAAATACCGGCAATGGTTGATGCTTGCATCGGTAAGCCAAAGCCTAATGCACTGTTATTAAGAATGAAGGTGGCACAAACCGTGGTCATAAACATCGCGGGGATAGTCGCAATCCAATGCAGTTTGTTATGGCGTAGTAAATAGGCGGAAGCGGTCCAAAGCATCATTACTGCTGTGGTTTGGTTGGCAAAACCGAAGTAGCGCCAAATAATACTGAAATCCACTTGAGTGAGAATGGCACCCAAAACAAACAGCGGCAGTGCCATGAACAAGCGATTACGCAGCGTTTTTTGTTCCATATTGAAATATTCAGCCAAGATCAAACGGCTAGAGCGAAATGCAGTGTCGCCTGAGGTGATCGGTAGGATAACCACACCCAAGAAGGCGATGATGCCGCCAAATACGCCCAATAAGCCAAAGGATGCGCTGTACACAACGTTACCCGGGCCGCCGTTTTTCACCGCTTCTGATAATCCTTCCAATGAGCCAAAGAAAGAGAGTGCAATCGCACACCAGATAAGTGCGATAATGCCTTCACCAATCATGGCACCGTAAAACACGAAGCGGCCATTTTTTTCATTTTCCATACAGCGAGCCATCAATGGCGACTGAGTTGCATGGAAACCAGAGATAGCACCGCAAGCAATCGTGATAAAGAGCGCTGGCCAAAGTGGTAGGTCGTTCGGGTTCATGTTGCTGAACATGTCGCTCATTTCAAAACCGCCCATCACAGTGTGTTCACTGGAAAGGGCAATCGCGGTCATTAAGCCAACCGACATAAAGATCAACAATGCGCCGAACAGTGGGTAGAAACGGCCGATGATTTTATCGACAGGAACGATGGTGGCGAGAATGTAGTAAGCGAAAATGATCACCACCATTGAGGTCATGCTCACCGTTAGACTCGTTTGCTCGTTAATCAAATTGGTGATCATTCCTGCCGGCGCTGAAACGAAAACAACCCCCACGAGCAGTAACAGTACAATGGCAAAAATGTTCATAAAATGTTTGGCGCCATTGCCTAGGTAACGGCCTGTAATGGTGGGCACTGAAGCGCCGCCATTGCGTACTGACAACATGCCTGAAAAGTAGTCATGTACCGCACCTGCAAAAATACAGCCGACGACAATCCACAACATTGCTGCAGGACCATAGAGTGCGCCCATGATTGGGCCGAAAATTGGGCCTACGCCAGCAATATTAAGCAATTGTACCAAGTAGACTTTTTTGGTCGACATAGGAACATAGTCCACGCCATCACTCATGGTGTGGGCCGGTGTTTTACGGTTCTCGTTAATACCAAATACTTTTTCTACAAAAGCGCCGTAGATAAAGTATCCGGCCAGTAGGGCTGCGACACAGGTAAGAAACCACATCATAGCAATTGTCCTTTATGAATGAATTAAGCTCACTGTGGATAATAAAGGGCTCTGTGACGAGAAACATCTGCTTTTCCAGTGAGCGGCACTATAGCCAGTTAAGTGGCTATTTCACACAATAAGTGGTTTAGGGCTCGTCTCATCATCTGGATCAATAATGCTTTACTGCTGGGAGGCAATGAGTGGCATCTTACAAGCAATCTGCTAGGCTAATTGAATGAAAATAAGAACTTAAGGACAACAATGAAAAAATTAAGTGTATTGTGCGCTGCTATATTGATGGTTGGGTGTGCGGCCTCTGATGCGCAATTAGCACAAAACGGAGATTGGCAACAAATTGGTTATCAAGATGGAGTCACAGGTCATACTCAGCGCAGCTATAAAAAGCTTTCTGAGCTGGGTTCGGTGCAACAAGCGGATTACGAAGCGGGATACGTTAAAGGGCTTGGCGAGTATTGTAACCCCAATTTCGCCTATCAAATTGGATTGTCAGGACTCTATTATGAAGGTGCGTGCGAAGGAACCGAGCAAGCACAGCGCTTTCGCATGGAATGGCAACGGGGTTGGAATGAGTTTTCTAACTGATTTTTTGATTGAGAGCCGCTAGCGGCTCTCTTATTCGCTTTCCATTGCCCGGCGAAGAAAACCATCAGACTCAGTCAATTTATCCATAGCTTCTGCATAACTTAACCCCGTCAAGTGCATCAATATCGCTACTTTTACATTGTTGTTGCTTTGGGCTAATAAGTATTCAGCCTCAGCGCGTTCACAGTCGGTTGCTTGCATCACAATTCGCACCGCTCTGGCGATGAGCTTTCGGTTAGTGGCCTTAACATCGACCATTAAATTTTGGTAACTCTTACCAAGACGGATCATGCTAGCGGTGGTGAGCATGTTGAGTACCAGCTTCTGCGCTGTACCGGATTTTAAGCGCGTTGAACCGGTCAGAGCTTCTGGCCCAACGACAGGGCTAATGGCTATTTGAGCCAATTCTGCAATCGGGGAATCCGGGTTACATGATAGGGCAATGGTTGTCGCGCCCAAATCATTAGCATACTCCAAGGCACCGATGACATAAGGTGTGCGCCCACTAGCGGCAATGCCAACAACCACATCTTGATCCGTAAAATGAATACTTTTGAGATCTTGAATGCCGAGTTCTGCGCAATCTTCCGCCCCTTCTTTAGCACTGAACATGGCCTCTTTCCCACCGGCAATCAAACCAATCACCATCTGATCGCTAACCCCAAATGTTGGAGGGCACTCTGATGCATCAAGAACGCCTAATCGACCACTGGTTCCTGCACCGATATAGATTAATCGACCACCATGTTTGAATGCATAGGTAATTCGATCCACGGCTAAGGCGATCTCCGGAAGGACTTTTTCGACGGCCAGCGGAACGTGTTTATCTTGTTGATTGAGCCGTTCTACAATTTCTTGTGCTGATAGTAGGTCAATATCCATTGTGTCAGGATTGCGACCTTCGGAAATAAGGTGAGAAAGCGCAGAGAGCAGCGCGTCATTAGTCATACCATTCCTTACTTATTAATGAGCAAAATAGACCACACCCAACGAAGCGAGAGCGCTTGCTCCGGTTACTTCTGGTAGATTGCTGGGTAAATTATGCAGACGACGTTGAGCAAGCCAAGCAAAAGCCATCGCTTCCATGTAGTCACTATCCACCCCTTTATCGCTGGTGGGCATGATGCGCCAGTGTGCTAAATGGGCCTGCAGACGTTCTACCAATAGCGGGTTACGGGCGCCGCCGCCACACAGCAGCAATTCCGGCGCAGGCCCACATTGATAGTGAGCGACTTGCGTGGCGATGGTGAGTGCCGTGTATTCACAGAGTGTACGTTGAACATCTTCTGCTGCTAACAAAAACTCAGCCAATATCTGCTGAAGCCAAGGGAGATTAAACAGCTCGCGGCCCGTACTTTTCGGTGCATTCAACGCAAGGTACGGCTCTTGATTGAGACGTTCGAGTAGTGGCTGAAACACCTTTCCCGATCTCGCCCATGAGCCATTATCATCAAATTTATGGCCTGTCTGTTCAAAGCACCACGCATCCATCAACATATTGCCCGGGCCCGTATCGTAGCCTAATACTTTTTGCTGCGGCCGCAGTACCGAAATATTAGCGATGCCGCCAATATTGAGTACTACAACGCTCGAATCGGTTGATTTGAAAATGGTGTCGTGAAATGCAGGGACTAATGGAGCTCCTTGGCCGCCGAGCGCCATATCTTTGCGACGAAAATCAGCCACCGTGTCGATGCCAGTTTTGCTGCTGATAATATTGGCATCACCGAGTTGCATCGTAAAAGGCGTATTGCCGTTGGGTTGATGAAAAACCGTTTGGCCATGGCAGCCAATCGCGCGAATATCGCACGCTTGATAGCCTGATTGAGCTAGTAAAGCGATGACTGCATCAGCAAACAGATGGCCGAGCAAGTGGTCTAACTCGCCAATCTCTTGCACATTGGTTGATTGCCCAATACAGACATTCAGCAAACGCTGTTTGAGATCTTCTGGCATTGGGAAATCAGCGTGAGCCAATAAACGAATTTGGTTGCCATCCATTTCGACCAGCGCTGTATCGACACCATCCATGCTGGTGCCAGACATCACACCAATGTAGCGTTCAATGCTCTTCATTCGCTTCTCCTTCAACTCGAAAACAAAATCATTGTAATAGAAATTCAAAGCGAATAACCTCGTTAAATTAACTGTTTAAGTAAATTTTTGGAGTGAGCATGGGACCGTTGTGGCTAGATGTGGCAGGCTGTGAATTGAGCGCTGAAGACAAAGAGATTCTTGAGCATCCCACTGTCGGCGGGGTCATTCTTTTTGCGCGTAATTATCACGATAACGCGCAGTTGCTTGCGCTTAAT
Source organism: Vibrio anguillarum (assembly GCF_001989995.2). Lineage (GTDB taxonomy): Bacteria > Pseudomonadota > Gammaproteobacteria > Enterobacterales > Vibrionaceae > Vibrio > Vibrio anguillarum. The sequence continues at coordinate 22,651 of NZ_JAHGUP010000028.1, read as the reverse complement.
AAAGCGATTCGCCACGCAGCAAAACGTCCGATTTTAATTGGTGTTGATCAAGAAGGTGGGCGAGTACAGCGTTTTCGTGATGGGTTTTCGCTGATCCCTGCCGCGCAGCAGTATGCTAAGCAGAATAATGGTGAAGCATTAGCTCGCCAAGGTGGCTGGCTGATGGCGGCGGAGTTGATTGCTCATGATATTGATCTCAGCTTTGCTCCTGTATTGGATAAAGGTCATGCGTGTAAAGCGATTGGTAATCGTGCTTTTGGCGATGATGTACAGAGCATCATTCGCCACAGTTCAGCCTATATGCAAGGCATGAAAGAGGCTGGCATGGCAACAACAGGTAAACACTTTCCCGGTCACGGTGGGGTAATCGCTGACTCGCATCTTGAGACGCCCTACGATGAGCGCAGCACGGTGATGGAAGAGGACATGGCAATATTCAAAGCGCAGATTGAAGCTGGAGTGCTCGATGCCATGATGCCTGCACATGTGATTTATCCTCACTATGATGATCAACCTGCCAGCGGTTCTGCGTTTTGGTTGAAGCAAGTACTTCGCCAGCAGTTAGGGTTCAAAGGATTAGTCTTTTCTGATGATTTAACAATGGAAGGGGCATCTGTCATGGGCGGTCCTGCCGAGCGCGCGCATCAATCGCTAGCCGCTGGATGTGACATGATTTTAGTGTGCAATCAACGCGCAGCTCAAATTGAAGTATTGGATAATTTGCCGATTTTGGATGTGCCAGCGGCTGAGTCTCTACTCAAACGTCGTGCTTTTAATCTTCCTCAACTGCAAAGTACTGAACAGTGGAAGCAAGCTTCAGAAGCGATGAAACGACTGCTTGGTGAGTAAAAAAATGGCGCTGTGCGTGAAAGCTTCAGCGCCGTTATTTTCTATTCGTTGCGGTTAGTGAAAACCCAGAACTTCTTTTAAATTTTTTAGATAACGTCGGCTGACGGGCACTTTGTGATCACTCAGGGTGATGATTTCCGCCAGCCCATTGTCCAATAATTTGATCTCTTTAATGGCCCTAGTATTGATTAAATACTGGCGGTGACAACGAACCAGTGGCGTTCTTTCTTCCAAAATTTTGAGCGTTAATTGGCTGGTGGCTCGTTGTAAATGGGTTTGCACATGAACACCACTGATGTCGCTCAAAGCAAACTCGACATCTTTGGTGGCAATGATCACAATTCTATTTAATCCAATGCAGGGAACTTGATCTAACCCTGCTGGTGATAAAATCGAAAAATCCTGCTTTTTGTGCCCTTGGCGAACTAAACGTTGCAGCGTTTTCTTTAAGCGCTCAGGGTCAACTGGCTTGAGTAGATAATCAAACGCATTTTCCTCAAACGCTTGCAGTGCATACTGATCATAAGCGGTGACAAACACCACATTGGGCATCGTATCTGGGTCAAGCATCCCTAGCAGCTCAATGCCAGTAACTTGTGGCATTTGGATGTCTAGAAACACCACGTCTGGCTTTAGCTGATTGATTTTTTTTAACCCTTCGATCGCATTACTGGCGTGACCAATCACATCAACATCGCCCGTCTCTTCTAGTAGCTCAGTCAGTTCTTCCCGAGCGAGCAGTTCGTCATCAATAACCAGTGCCGATAGCATGTTATTCCCTTAGTTAAATCCTTGATGAGGAATGAGAAAGCTCATTCGTGTGTATTGATTAGCCAATACTTCCGTTTTTAGTGCGGCTTGTTCGCCAAATTTATTAGTTAAGCGTTTATTGACAATTTGCATGCCTAAACCATCGTAATCTTCATTCGGAGCTTGGTAACTGCCCGCATTATCTTCCACTACAATTTTGTATCCTTCCGTTTGCACTTGGCTGTAGATTCGTACCCGCCCGCCTTCTAACAAGTTAGAGGTGCCGTGCTTTATCGCATTTTCTACCAGTGGCTGTAGAGTAAAACTGGGTACATTGCGCTCAAGCAGTAATGCATCATCGATGGCAATATCCACTTCAAGGCGATCGGCAAAACGCGCTTGCTCTATGGTTAAGTAAGCTTTGACATGTGCTAACTCTTCTTTAAGAGTTACGGTCTCAATATTTTGTTTGAGGTTACTACGAAAGAAGTGCGAAAGATGCTGGATAAGTTCTCGCGCTTTGTCGGGATCACGGCGGGTGATGGCACTAATGGTATTGAGCGCATTAAACAGAAAGTGAGGGTTGACTTGAGCATGCAGCAGTTTGATCTCGGCGCGAGAAAGCAGCATCTGCTTTTGTTGGTATTCGCCGTACAGAATTTGGCTCGACAGTAATTGTGCAATCCCTTCCGCCATTGACATGTTAATGGTTGAAAAAAGCTTACGCTTCGGCTCGTACAGCTTTATGGTTCCAATTACGCGATCACCTGCTCTAAGTGGAATGATTAACGCTGAACCGAGTTTGCAGTTTTTAGAGAGTGAGCATTGATAAGGGGAATCTTTTCCGTCGAGGTAAATAATGCGGTTTTTGGTGATCGCATCCAGTGTACTTTGTGATGAGATCGGCGTATTGGGTTTGTGGTGGTCATCACCGATACCGATAAACGCGAGTATTTTTTCTCTATCGGTGATGGATACCGCGCCAACATTGGTCATTTCGTAAACAATTCGAGCGACTTTACCTGCATTGTGTGGATTAAAACCGTTGGCCAAAATGCCAACTGAACGCTCAGCAATATTCAGTGCGCGACGAGAAAAGGTGGCGGAGTACTCTTCAAAAATGGTTTTTCTGTCTTGTAAAATGCTCATGAATAGCGCTGCGCCGACTGAGTTAGCGATGATCATGGGCGCGGCGATGGTCGAGACTAAGGCGTACGCATCAACAAATGGTTTAGCGACTAACAAAATCACCAACATTTGCACTATCTCAGCAAACAGTGTTACGGCAAAGACAATGCTGGGGCTAAACAGGAGTCGCCCTTTGCCCTTTCTCAGTAAATAGGTGTGGAGCAATCCACCAATCAACCCTTCTGCAGTGGTTGAAATGGCGCATGCCACATCGGTAAAACCGCCTAAAGTGTAGCGATGCATACCGCCAGTAAATCCAACCGCAAAGCCCACAATGGGGCCACCAAATAACCCACCCATGACGGCACCTATCGCCCGCGTATTGGCAATCGCATCGTTGATCTGCAAACCAAAATAGGTGCCCATGATGCAAAAGAGGGAAAACAAAACATAGGTACTGATTTTGTGGCTAATTCGACTGGAAATGTTAAGCAGCGGCAAGAAAATGGGTGTTTTGCTCAACATATAAGCGAGAACGAGGTAAACACACATCTGTTGCAGTAAGGAAAGAATTAAATCCATGTCAAAAACCCGTTGGTTTGGTGATCCCCTTTTCACTTGAAGCTACAGTGGTATTGGCTTTGTTCATTTTCCTAAGCGTAGAGTTTTCTATATACATTAGGATTTATGTACGGATGGCCCGACTGTAACGCCAATCTTTTTGGGTATGATTTACGATTCATCCTCACTATTTTAGGTGAGATAGAGAGAATAAAATACGCGTCAGCTTATATTTTTCGTTTTAAGATAAGATAAATATGCGTGTAATTTTATTTTTACACATGATGTTTTTTTAAATTTACACTTGAAATGTTTTTAAAGCCTGTTAATTTGTCTTTTATTGGTGTTTAGGTATGCAAAAAGATTTTGTGTAAACAAAAAATTACAGGTGATGAGATGCAAAAAAGTGAACTAATTAACATTAATATCAGTGATGAGCAAGTGCTGATCACTCCGGAACAATTAAAAGCTAAGCTGCCGCTCAGTCATCAAGCTCGCCAGTTCATTCAACACTCTCGTCAGACAATTGCCAATATTATCCATAAAAAAGATCACCGTTTACTGGTGGTGTGCGGCCCTTGCTCTATTCATGATATTGATGCGGCCAAAGAGTATGCAAAGCGCCTGAAATCACTCTCAGAGCAGTTGAGTGATCAATTGTACATTGTCATGCGTGTTTACTTTGAAAAGCCGCGTACAACGGTTGGCTGGAAAGGGCTGATTAACGATCCTCATCTTGATGGCAGTTTTGATATCGAACATGGTTTACACGTTGGTCGTCAATTGTTAGTTGAGCTAGCGGAGATGGAGATCCCTCTGGCGACCGAAGCGCTTGATCCGATCAGCCCTCAATATTTAGCCGATACATTCAGTTGGGCGGCGATTGGTGCACGCACTACGGAATCCCAAACACACCGGGAAATGGCCAGTGGTTTGTCGATGCCGATTGGGTTTAAAAACGGCACCGATGGCAATTTAGCAACGGCAATCAATGCGATGCAGGCGGCATCATCCAGCCACCGCTTTATGGGCATTAATAGTGAAGGGCAAGTGGCCTTACTTACCACTCAAGGCAACCCAAATGGACATGTCATTTTACGTGGCGGTAAGCAAACCAACTACGATTCAGTGTCGGTCACCGAGTGTGAGCAAGAGATGGCAAAACATAAATTGGATGCCTCGTTAATGGTGGACTGCAGCCATGCTAATTCACGTAAAGATTACCGTCGTCAGCCGTTAGTCGCTGAAGATGTGATTCATCAAATTCGTGAAGGAAATCAGTCTATTATTGGTTTGATGATTGAAAGTCACCTCAATGAAGGTAATCAATCTTCTGACCTTCCTCGCAACGAAATGGAATACGGTGTATCGATTACGGATGCCTGTATTAATTGGTCATCAACTGAGGCACTATTACGACATGCTCATCAAGAGCTCGTTCCGTTCTTAGAAAATCGCCTAAAAAAAGGTGAATAAAGGGAAGTGCCATGGCTGTTGAACTTAACGAATTACGTGATCAAATTGATGCTGTCGATAAACAAATGGTCGAGCTGCTTGCACGCCGATTAGCTTTGGTTGAAAAGGTGGGGGAAGTCAAGAGCCGACATGGTCTACCGATTTATGCTCCTGATCGAGAAGCGGCGATGCTGGCTTCTCGCCGCGCTGAAGCGGAAAGAAAAGGCGTCCCGCCACAACTGATTGAAGATATTTTGCGCCGTACTATGCGTGAATCTTATGCCAGTGAAAAGGATTCTGGCTTTAAGTGCTTAAATCCAGAGCTGCGCTCTGTGGTGATTATTGGCGGTCATGGTCAACTTGGTGGCTTATTTGGCCGTATGTTCAAACTGTCGGGCTATCAGGTGAAAGTATTAGGCAGTAAAGATTGGCATCAAGCCGATGAGATACTGCATGATGCCGGTTTGGTTGTAGTGACGGTTCCTATTCACTTAACTGTCGGTGTGATTGAAAAACTTGCTCATTTGCCTGCCGATTGTATTTTGTGCGACCTCACATCGATTAAGTCTAAGCCTCTACAGGCGATGCTTAAAACACACTCTGGCCCAGTGGTTGGATTACACCCAATGTTTGGCCCAGATGTCCCTAGTATGGCCAAGCAAGTGATCGTCTATTGCGATGGGCGAGGAGAAGAGAGTTATCAGTGGTTGCTAAAACAGTTTTCGATATGGGGAGCGAGTTTGTGCCAGATTGATGCCGCAGAACACGATCACGGCATGACCTTGATCCAAGCACTGCGTCACTTCACTTCGTTTGTATACGGTTTACATCTTTCTAAAGAAAATCCGAATATCCAAAAATTACTGCAGCTGAGTTCACCGATTTATCGTTTAGAACTGGCGATGGTTGGACGGCTTTTTGGTCAAGACCCTCACTTGTATGGCGATATCATTTTCTCATCGGAAGAGAACGTTGAGATGATAAAACGTTTTCATGCTTGTTTTGGCGAGGCGTTAACCTTACTTGACGGGCGTGAGAAGCAAGCTTTTGTGGAAAACTTTAGCAAAGTGAGTGATTGGTTTGGCAGTTATTCACAACAATTTATGCTTGAAAGTCAAAACCTGTTAAAACAAGCGAACGATGCCATTCATCGTGTTTAAGGCTGTCTGAACGGCGAGTGCGGTTGTTGTGAATACGGCCGCCGCTCATTCTTCCGGTTCATTCCCTAAATCAGACAAGTATTCCAGTTCGCGATGGAGCAAACTTTCATCACCCATGTTCAATTCAACTAAACGTTTCAAATGGCCAATACTTTCAATATCAATGTGATTGATGCTGACACGAATAATGTTGTTTTGAATGTGGATCAACTTGGCGACCAGATTAATAGTGACATCGCTGTCTGGCAGTGTGAAATGGACTTGTGCCATTTCATTGAGCACTAATTTGTCCGCGTCAGGGCATGAGAGCAATAACCCATGCAGCGACAAATCTTGAATCGTAGTGGTGACGGTATGTTTACCTTGCAATAAGGTGGCAGGCATCTGATAGATGATGCGTGAAAAGCGACGTCTTTCAATCATGGTACTCTCTCTTGTTGAGCGTTGACCTGTGCCAGCTTCGGCTCTGTATCGATCATTGAAAAATTATATCCATTAAGTTTAGACCTAATTGAAGGCAGTGTCGCGAATCCTGCATCTTGTTGTGTGATGCGTGATGTACAAGTAACAAAAAGGCCGCAATAGATTGCGGCCAGAGACTTCAAATACAGAGTTATTTGGTCATACGCTTGTATTTAATGCGGTGTGGTTCTGCCGCTTGAGCGCCCAACGTCTGTTTTAACCACTCAGTGTATTCGCTGTAGTTGCCTTCATAGAACTTCACTTCACCTTCATCACGGTAGTCCAGAATGTGGGTCGCAATACGGTCTAGGAACCAGCGGTCGTGCGAGATAACCATGGCGCAACCAGGGAATTCCAGCAGCGCCTCTTCCAATGCGCGTAGCGTTTCAACATCCAGATCGTTGGTTGGTTCGTCGAGTAATAGGACGTTACCGCCAGCTTTAAGCAATTTGGCTAAGTGAACACGGTTGCGCTCACCGCCCGATAGTTGACCAAGCACTTTTTGTTGATCGACGCCTTTGAAGTTAAAGCGAGAGCAGTAAGCACGCGCAGGAATTTCAAAATTGTTGATCTTGATAATATCCGCCCCTTCAGAGATCTCTTGGAAGACGGTATTTTTGTCGTTCATGCTGTCACGGAACTGATCAACCGAGGCTAATTTCACGGTTGCACCCAATTCAATTTCACCAGAATCTGGTTGCTCTACGCCACTTAGCATTTTAAACAGTGTTGATTTACCCGCACCGTTAGCACCGATGATGCCGACAATCGCTCCTTTCGGCATGCTAAATGATAAATTATCAATCAGTACGCGATCACCAAACGATTTGGTTAAGTTACGAACTTCCAATACTTTGTCACCTAAACGTTCGCCCGGCGGTATGAAGAGTTCGTTGGTTTCATTACGTTTTTGATGTTCAGTATTATTAAGTTCTTCAAAGCGTGCCATACGTGCTTTGGATTTTGCTTGGCGGCCTTTCGGGTTTTTACGAACCCATTCCAGCTCTTTTTCAATCGTTTTTTGACGAGCACTTTCTTGAGATGATTCTTGTTTTAAGCGTTCATCTTTCTGTTCGAGCCACGAGGTATAGTTACCTTGCCAAGGAATGCCTTCACCGCGGTCAAGTTCTAAAATCCAACCAGCAGCATTATCAAGGAAGTAACGGTCGTGGGTGATGGCGACGACTGTGCCTGAATAGTCGACAAGGAAGTGCTCTAGCCAAGCAACAGATTCCGCGTCTAAGTGGTTGGTTGGTTCGTCAAGCAGCAGCATGTCTGGTTTTTCAAGTAGCAAACGGCAGATCGCCACACGGCGGCGCTCACCACCAGACAAAACGGCGATTTTAGCATCCCATTCTGGTAGACGAAGTGCATTGGCCGCACGCTCTAAAGCGTTCTCTAAATTATGGCCATCTTTAGCTTGAATCAGAGCCTCGAGCTCACCTTGCTCTTTGGCTAACGCATCAAAATCGGCGTCGGGTTCTGCATATGCCGCATAAACAGCATCGAGGCGAGTTAGTGCGCCAGCCACATCAGAAACGGCCTCTTCCACCACTTCATGCACGGTTTTTGATTCATCCAGTACTGGTTCTTGAGGCAAGTAGCCGACTTTCAATCCTGCTTGCGGGCGTGCTTCCCCATCAATATCAGTATCGATGCCAGCCATGATACGTAACAGGGTGGATTTACCTGAACCATTGAGACCTAAAACACCGATTTTAGCTCCAGGGAAAAAGCTCAGAGAGATGTCTTTGAGAATTTGACGCTTAGGCGGGACAATTTTACTCACCCGCGACATGGTATATACGTATTCAGCCATTGCCGATTGTTCCTAATCTTAGTAACAGAAGAAAGTGGTCATTTTATACCAAAGCGATCGCATTTGTTACTAGGTACCTAATTTTTAGAGCTTAGATGGTGTTTTTCATCGATAAAAAAGTAACGAAACATTAAGTTACTAAGTTCATATGTCGCACTTTTATGAATTTAATATTATTTACATCTATGGCCTTTACTTTTTTATCTAGAATCAGCGTAATGAAACGGAAATTCCCTTGCTTTGGATAGGACGAGAGCACATGGCGCTCATGCATTTTATAAGACCGCAGCGATTGTTATCATCAATATTAGCGTTGAGCTCCTTGGTGTGCGGCACCGCGTTTTCAGGCGCAATAGAGGATTTGGATAGTCAACGAGAGCTGTACGATCAAGCTCAGAGGTGGCTTGATGAAGATGAAGTTGATGAAGCTAAAAAAATTAGAAATAAGATCAAAAACTATCCATTGACGCCTTATCTGGATTATCGAACTCTGCTGGTCGATATTGGTAATAAACCGCCATTAGCGGTTCAGGTTTTTATCGATACACATCAAGATTTCCCGTTTTCAAACCGCATTCGAGCACCGTATTTAGATGCGTTGGCGGCGAAAGGGAAATGGGCCACCTTGCTTGATTTTCAAAAAGCGGAGCCGAATGATGAGCCTTATCGCTGTCATTACTACAATGCGCATTACCAAACAGGCCAGCGAGATATTGCGTTCAAAGGCGCACAAAAATTATGGCTCAGTGGCAGTAGCATTTCTGACGCCTGTGATCCACTCTTCACCGCATGGAGTGAGCAAGGCGGGTTAACCGATGATTGGTTGCTTAAACGAATGTTATTGGCGTTTGATGGGCGTAATTTAACGCTAATGAAATACTTACAGAAAAAATTAGTTAAGCCAAAATCACAGGCGACAGCGCAAGCGATGATGGATCTCTACCGCTCGCCAGAAAATGTGCTGACTTTTGCCCAGCAACACTCCAATGGTGATTTTAATCAGCAGTCGATTCAATTTACGTTAGAAAAGCTAGCACGCCAAGATGCAAAGCTTGCGCAAAGTGTGTATCAAACTCTTCTCGATCAGAAAATACTGGCGGATGCTTATCAACGTCCTATTGCAGAATATATAGCCAGAATATTGCTTGATACCGAGGAGCAAGCACTCGCAAACTGGCGAGATAGTGTGATAGCGCAAAGCTCAAACAGTCTTTTGCTCGAGCAAAGGATCCGCAAGGCACTGACCGTTGGTCGTTGGGATGAAGTTAAATTCTGGACAGAGCAGCTCCCCGCTGATGAAAAAGCCAGCTTACGTTGGCAATATTGGCTTGGGCGCGCTGATATTGCGTTGGGTGATGAAGCCAAAGGATTACAACGTTTAAATGCGATGATTGGGCAACGTAATTTCTACAGTGTCGCGGCCGCTAATATGGTGAAACAGTCAGTAAATTATCCCAGTACATCGATTAAGCTTAATCCTAATTTATTGACGCCGTATAAAAAAGCCTTAGTACGGATCCAAGAGCTGATTGAACGAGATAAAATCGCTGCTGCAAAAAGTGAATGGAAATGGTTACTCGATCGTGCAGATACAAAAGAAAAAGAGATGCTAGCGGCCTACGCCGACTCCCAACGTTGGTATAGTTTAACTGTGACAGCCTCTATTTCGGCGCGGATGTGGGACAACATGCAATTGCGTTTTCCATTAGCCCATCAATGGTGGTTTAACTTCTATGGCCAGAAACACGACATCGACCCAATTATGCTGATGTCACTTGCTCGTCAAGAAAGTGGAATGGATGTTGAGGCTCAATCGCCCGTTGGCGCTCGTGGTATCATGCAGATTATGCCGAGCACGGCTAAGTATACGGCTAAAAAATATCAGCTGACCTATAACGATGAGCAAGAGCTATATGAGGTGGGCAAAAATATCGAAATAGGCAGCCATTACTTAAATGGATTATTAGAGCAATACGGCGACAATCGAATTTTTGCATTTGCTGCCTATAACGCTGGGCCAAATCGCGTCAATCAATGGCGAGAGAAAACACAAGGCAAGTTAGATGCTTACGCTTTTATTGAAGCGATCCCTTTTCGGGAAACCCGCGGGTATGTGCAAAATATTTTGATGTTTGAGACTTACTATCGAGATTTGATGGGCATTGAAGGTGAATTTCTCAACCAAGATGAGCTCAATACAAAATATTAATTCCAATACGAAGTGAAAGTTCTACAATAGCGGAACGTATCACTTTGCGAGTACATTCATGCCACACCAACCTGAGTACACTGATTGGCAGCAGCTAATGGAATTGGTTAAATCAGCCACAGAGCAAGAGCAGCACGCAATGCTACTCACCATGATGATGACCCCAGATGAGCGAGATGCGCTCGTGGCGCGTGCGAACATCTTATGTGAGCTACTTAAAGGGGAGTTATCACAGCGGCAGATTAGCCAATTGCTCGGAGTAGGAATTGCGACCATTACGCGTGGCTCAAATGAGCTCAAAAGTAAATCAGAACAAGAAAAGTCGCAATTAGCCGCTCTGCTACTCAAGGTGTCTTAGTGACCCCTTGAGTTCGCTAACTTTTTATAAATTAGCAGGGAAATGCTCTGTGTTGATAAAAGGGATCAGAGCAAGGATCAGTGCTTGATGATAGACCGAGCTGCGAGTGAGCTGGTTATGAGTGAGTAGGCTGATCGCACCGCCTTTCTGTTTGATATTTTGGCAGTCAAACAGTTTATCCATCACATCGCCTAGCTCATTTTCGTGACTTAATAGCTCTAATACTTGAGGTGGTAGCATTAAGCTGGCTGAACGCGATTCTCCTCTATGAGTGGCGGATTCAATCACCATCCACGCAAAAGTCACGGTATTCTCAATGCCCGCTTCTAACCCGACGTAATAATCTGCCGTGGGATCTTGTTCTTTCGCATTTCGTACTCGGTTAAGTGCGCCTTGGTGGGTTTCTTCATCTGTCATCGGTTGATCCGCGACACCACTGGGCACACTTGCCCCTTTAAATGAGAAAGTATCCTGTGGAAAGGTACTTTCAAATGCACTTTTGACTGCATTGATTTTTGCTGGGTTAAGAGAGGCAATGATCACATTTTTCATAAACAGCGTTTAACTCTTTTTGTTGTTGATACCATGAAACCAACGCATTTAATGGCATTGGTTTGGCAAAATAATAGCCTTGCATGAAATCACATTGGTAATCAGCAAGCCAATTATGCATCTCTTTACTTTCAATACCTTCAGCTGTGACTTGCATTGATTGAGAGTGGCAAAGTTCGATCAAAGGCTTAATGATCTTGTGATTGTCAGTGGTGATGAGTGTATCTAAAAAAAGCCGATCGAACTTGATTTTTTGTACTGGATATTGCACCAATTGAGTAATGGAGGTGTAACCAGAACCGAAATCATCAATCGCCAATCCGTAGCCTAAATGCGATAGTTCGTGAAGCAGTGGAAAACCTTTTGAATTGGCAGAAAAAGTTTCTGTAATTTCAAAATCAATCAAATGGGGAGGAACTGCATTCTCCTGCGCATGTTTATGAATGTAATGAGCTAACTGTAAAGAGTTTAATTCTGCTGATGAAAGGTTAATCGATAACTGAACAGGGTGTTCAAACATTGCTTGCAGTGCATGGAACTCCTCGAAAGCTGAACGGACGACCCAGCGATCAATGTTGCCAAATAACCCAGTTTGTTCAGCTATCGGAATAAATTCTTTTGGTGAAATCGTACCGAGCAGCTTGGATTCCCAACGAAGTAAAACTTCAAATCCTGAGACTGTATTGCCAGCACGATTTAAATAAGGTTGGTAGACCAAGCTAAATTCCTGATCAAAATCACCTCGGCGTAATGCTTGCTCAATATTGGCTCTGCGCAGAACACCCTTATTGAGCTCTGGCGAGTAGTAAGCTATTTGGTTCTTCCCAGCATTTTTTGCTTGATACATGGCCGTATCAGCATTAGATAATAATTTTTCTAAGGTATAGCCATCGGTTGGGTAGGTAGCGATACCAATACTTGCTGTGATAGGGAAATTTCCGAGTGGTGAGTTATGCTGGTTTTGTAATGGGATCAGTAGCTGAGTGGCAAATTCGCTTGCCGCTTGTATAAAACTACTATCAGGTGTAGAAATAAAAATTGAAAACTCATCCCCTGATAGTCGCGCTGCTAGGCTTTTTACTTGATACTTTTCAAAGAAAAAGTTGCGCAATGAGCCAATATGCTGTGCAAAGTTGACTAATAATGCATCACCGACCTGATGTCCATATTTATCATTGACGTATTTGAAATTATCTAAATCAATATACAAAACCCAGATGTTATCTGTGTGTCTTGCGTTTGCTAGCACTCTTTCTACTGATTGTTGAAAGTGGTGGCGATTGGCAAGTTTTGTTAAGTGGTCGTATTCTGCAAGTGCTTTTGTTTTCTTATATGTGGTATCAAGCTCCTGATACATATCGTAAAAACGAGAGGATAGCCGGCCAATTTCATCGTTACTCTTGAGAGTTTCGATATTGTCACGCTGCTTATTCTCTACTTCTTTCAATTGTTGATCTAATTGGGATATGGGCTTGATTACATATCGGTATAATAAATACAAAAGCAGCAACACAGTCACTAGAGTCGATATTCCAAACGACAACGCTAACCGTTTTTTAATGGCATAAAGTTTGTCGTTAATTAGATACTGTGCAGGATCAAGCGTGGCATAAAGATCTGATTTTAATTCAACAGTTTGTGTTAATCCTACCTTTTTAATATCCGCTGCGTCAGTGAAAAAAATGGTACTTCGGTTATCAAATTCTATTTTCTTCATCAGTCGATTAAAGGGTTCGAGTACGACGAAAACAACAACAAAGAAAATTTTATCGCGGTTATAGCTAAGCGGTGTCGTAAGTGTTTGAGTATCTAAAACATCATACCGAACTAGAATACCTTCACCGCTGGAATTTGTCGTATAGTCAACATAAGAGGTTTTCTGTGTGCTATCGAAAGTGTCTTGTATGTGGTTGAGAATTTTTGTATCGATTTTGGCGAAGGGATCACCACTATTTTCGGCATAATAAAGAACATTTTTGCTGCCATCCAAAATCGATAACGCAATGAAATTATTCTCTTGTGATTGGAGAATGTCCAATGTTTGCTGAAAGTTATCAACCAGTTCTAACTCTCGATAAGGGTTGCGCTCATGTGCAACGTAATGACGAATGATATCGCTTTTCGTTAGGGTGTAAGCGTAGCTATTCACCAGGTATTGGGTTTGACGAAAGTGACCCGCGAGTTTTTCCATACTCAGTTGAAGATAGCTTTCTTCTCTTTTCAGCAAAGCATCTTTTTGATTGGAGTAGATAATGTAACTAGATGCCACTGCACTGAGAAGAATAACCGGTGTTATCAGCAACAGAATTCTATTGTTGAGCTTCATGTTGTTCCAAAATACTGTTAATGATTTTTGCTCTCAAACTAATATCGGCAGGGAGCAATTCGCTATCAATAATGCCTTGTTCTAACAAAGCTGGGTTTGGAAATAATGATGCATCATTTCGGTAATTATCTGTCATTAAATTTAGGGCACTTAAGTTTGGTGTCGCAGCTTTAATATCTTTTGCATTTATTGCGGCAACTTCTGGGCTCAATAAGTGGTTTATAAACTCTTTTGCATGCTCTTTATTTTTTGAATTGCTGTTGATGGCTAAACAATCCACCCAAATATAGGGTCGGCCTTGCGGGGTGACAAAATCCCAATCATTGCTGCCAAAATACTTATTCAATGAAAATTGGTCACCGCTGTATGCGAGTGCCATATCTAAGCTATCACTGTCAGGATGGCTTCGGACGTAACTCAATATATATTCATAGGTTAAGATGTTGTGATTCACGGATAGCATCTTTTGATAAGCCTGTTTCAGTGCATTATCGTTATTTGTAATTGGCGATTGTTGTTGGGCATACAATGCTGGCAACAGGGTTTCAACGGTATCGTGAAGCATCCCCACATGGCCTTGGAGTGCTGGTGGCATGTCGATGAGATCAGCCCAGTTTTTGGGTTTGGCTGGAAATTTACTTTTTTTGTAGACGATGCCTACGGTTCCCCAAAAGTAGGGAACGGCGTGGCTACCGCAAGCTTGATTCCATTTCGTATCATTATGCTTTCTATTGGGCAGAGTACTCAGATCTTCAAAGGTGTTGAGCTGAGAGTAGATAAGAGCGGATACGTTATCTAACACTACAATATCAAAAGGCAGCTGGACACTTTTGACCATCAATAGACTGCGTTCATCGTCATTATCAAAATGATATAGATTAATATCGATGCCGCTGCTTTGCCGCCATTGATCAACGATTTGCGGTGACATAGTGTCTTCCCACAAATAAATATTGAGCTCTGAGCTTCGAATGTGCGCTGAAATGCCTAGCAGAAATAGCATTAAAGCCAAAGGATGGATTTTCATCATGATATAAGTAGATGAACCTTATTTATTGGAAAAGGGCATCGTTCACAATGAAACTGTCACAGATATCTTATGACGTGCGGAATATATTCCGTAAATTCAAAGTAAGCTGACAGCCCAAAACATAGTGATTAATTATGTGTGAAATGATTGGGCATTATATGAACTATGTTGATGGCTGTCAGCTGACTTCTGTCAAATATTTGACTTAAATGTGATTATTGAAGTTTTACTTGGGTCGGTTTAACATTTTCGCTTGGGTAGCAACCTAATACTTTTAAATGCTTAGTGATTTTTGTTAGCTCATTCAATGCTTGCTGCATTTCAATGGAATCAAGATGAGATTCAAGATCAACATAGAACATTTCTTCCCAAGGATTACCCATAATAGGTCTCGATTCCAATTTGGTCATATTGATGCCGTAGCGTTGCAGCACTAACAAGCTTTCAACAAGTGAACCAGCTTGTTGCGATGTCGACATGATTAATGTCGTCTTCGCTGGAATTTGAGTAGAGACTTCCACGGGTTTTCGCGCAACAACAATAAAGCGAGTCTGGTTTTCTGTTTGATTGGCGATATTAGATTTGATCGATTGTAAGCCGTACAGTTTACCGCTGGAGGCATTGCCAATTGCGGCAACATCGTTGCGATTAAGCTGCTGTACTTTTTGCATCGCATCAGCGGTGCTCGCACAGGTTTCAAGTGTAACGCCTTTTAGGCGGCTTAAAAATTCGCTGCACTGCTGGTGGGGCTGTGGGTGTGAATAAAGGATTTTAAGCTCTTCCAAACGTAATTCAGAGGTGGCGACCAAGCAGTGCTCAATCGGTAAAGTGAGCTCACCGACAATGTACAAGGTAGTATGTTGCAGCAAATCATACACTTCGTTAATTGAACCTGAACTGGTATTTTCAATCGGCAATACCCCATAGTCGGCATGACCCGATTCAACTGTTTTAGTGACTTCTTTAAACTGATCGCAATTAAGTTCGATCAGTTCTGTATTTTTACGACTGAAGTACTCACGTGTTGCGAGATGGGAGTAAGATCCTTTGGCTCCTAAAAAAGCAACCCTTGCCAGCGGTTTACGGCTCAGTTGCGGATTGGCTAGATTCTGCAAGTATGCTTGCTGTAGCAAGACGGAGTCTTCAATGATGGTATGAAATAGTTTAGTAATGTACTGAGCATCTAAATTGTATTTTTCTTTACCAGTATTAATCAATTTGACTAAAAGTTGCTGTTCACGTATTGCATCTCTCACTGGTTTTGCGGTTTCCACTTTGCTTTTAGCGACTTCAATGCTGAACTTTCGACGTTCTGCCAGTAGGTTTAGCAGTTGATCATCAAGCTCGTTCAGTCGCAAGCGGATCTCTTCAAGTGAATAGTGCTTTTCAGTCATAAAAATGTCCTTGTAAAAAAGCCTCCCAGTGGGAGGCTTCCTGTTCGTTTTTGACTTATCTTCTGTCAACGACCATGCCTCCAAGGTTATTGGAGAAAAAAGAAGTCAAAAAAGAACAGTGAGGTTAAGTGCATAAGAAGGTGATTTCTCTTTGAATGTAAAGACACAATAAGCAAGCAACCGTAGAGCGTCAAGCAAAAAAATAGCGCTTGAAAGCGCTATTTTTCATCATATTAAACTTTATTCAACTTCTTCTTCTACTTCCGGTTTGTCGGTACGACGAGCTTCCGGTTTATGGCGCAGTTTGTTGAGTTGGCGTTCTAATTTTTGTTCTACCTCATTGATAGCTGCGTAAAGATCTTCATGGGTTGCAGAAGCGACTAATTGTCCTTTGGGTACCGTGATAATAGCTTCGAATCTTTTTTGTTTATTGGGCTCTTCACTAAAGCTAGCTTGGCATCCTATGATATCCACTTGCCATTTTTCTAGTTTTTTAAATTTGCTCTCAATGTGAGTGCGGATTGCAGAGGTGATGTCGATATTTTTACCAGTGATAGTTACTTTCATAGATGTTTTCCTCTGTTGCATCCCTCATGGGTTAACTTCAGATTACTGATTTAACACCAAAGTAATGTGATATAGATCACCTTATTGAATGTGATTTCAAAGGGCGAGTTTAAACGTGATCTCACGCAAAGAGTGCTGACAAAGAGTAAAGAAAAAGCTTGTGATTCCTATCAATCTGGATAGATTAGTTAAAAGGTTAAGCTAAGAATTTCCCATTTTTAGGGTATTTTTGCGGCCTTAAAAGAGCACTGTTCATTTCTTATTCAAGTGTTTTTTGTGATCTTTATTCTAACGATGTTTTGAACACCTCCCTTTTATTTCAGTTTTCCCTGCACCACTCATTTTCCAGCCGTCTTTTGCTGGCGTGTTATTATTCCCATCGACTCCAAATAAAAAAACCACTCAAAGCGTGAGTGGTTTTCATGGCGTACTTAAGCTTATTGCAAACTATTGTGGATTGAGTGCAATTAACTTTTGAGTTCTGGCAATGGCATCGTTCAGTTTGAGCTGTTTATACGCTTCCAACTGAATGTGTAATGATTTGCGAGCCGCTTCAGTGTCTGGATACGTTTTTTGTAGCTCCTGAGCACGGTTGATGGCTGCAATCCAAGCTTCACGACGTAAGTAAAAATCAGCGGTGGCGAGGTCGTATTCAGCCAGTCTATTTTTTAACGCAAATAAACGTTTATGAGCATCTTCTGCATAAGGGCTTGTTGGGTAGCGTTGCAGCAGTTTCTTAAAATCAGCAAATGCAGCTTTTACCGGTTCAGGGTCACGATCAGCGCGATCGACATTAAATAGGTCATGCATGAAGTTGCGATCTTGCGCCATATGCGTCAAACCACGCATGTAGAGTACCCAATCCATTTTTTCATGGGTTGGATTCAAACGGGTAAAGCGTTCAATGGTCGCTAAACCTAACGCAAGATCATCGTTTTTATAGTAAGCGTAAATAAGGTCAAGTTGAACTTGTTCTGAATACGCGCCGAAGGGATAACGTGAATCTAACGCCTCAAGTTTTTGAATGGCCGTTAACCAGTTACCACTTTGCAGTGAGGTTTGTGCTTCTGAGTATAATTCAGAAGGCGGCACATCAGGGACAATCTCTTCGCTGCTTGAACAGCCAAATAACAGTGATAATGCGAGTAAGCCTGATAAAGTGTGGTGTTTCATGACAGGAGTCGTTTCCTTGAATTAATGCTTCTTAATTGAGTGCGTAATCGCTTTACAAATCGTTTCGTTACTTTCTTAGCAGTAACAGATACAATGACGCCATATTTTATCCATACTAGACGCTATTAGTCTCACGGTTTTTAAAAAAGTTCGATATGGCTCAGCAGATTGAATTAACAAATACAGTAAAAGATAGCCAGTTAGGTCAACGTTTAGACCAAGCTGTCGCTGAATTATTCGCAGATTTCTCTCGTTCACGTCTAAAAGAGTGGCTTTTAGAAGGCAAAGTTCAGGTCAATGGTGAGGTGATCACTAAACCAAGAACGAAAGTCATGGGGGGAGAAATCATTACGGTCCAAGCCGAGCTTGAAGATGAAGAGCGTTGGGAAGCGCAAGATATACCTTTAAATATCGTGTATGAAGATGACGATATTATGGTCATCAATAAACCACGAGATTTTGTCGTTCATCCAGGCGCGGGTACTCCAGATGGCACAGTCTTAAATGCACTGTTGTTCCACTATCCAGCTATTGCAGAAGTACCTCGTGCGGGGATTGTGCATCGTTTGGATAAAGATACGACTGGTTTAATGGTGGTTGCTAAAACGGTTCCTGCACAAACACACTTAGTTCGAGCGTTGCAAAAGCGTAAGATTACGCGTGAATATGAAGCGATTGTGATCGGTACTATGACTGCTGGTGGGATGATCGATAAGCCGATTGGCCGCCACTCAACAAAACGTACATTGATGGCGGTAAGCCCGATGGGTAAACCAGCGGTAACTCACTATCGTGTGGCCGAGCATTTTCGTGAACATACGCGACTTCGTTTGCGTTTAGAAACGGGCCGTACTCACCAAATTCGTGTGCATATGTCATATTTACAGCATCCTTTGCTTGGGGATACCGCCTATGGTGGCCGCGCTCGCATTCCGAAAGGGGCAACGCAAGAGCTGACCGATATGATCCGTGGTTTTGATCGTCAGGCTTTGCATGCCGTTATGCTTCGACTTGAGCATCCTGTGACTGGTGAAATGCTAGAATTTCATGCGCCAGTACCTGACGATATGATCATTATGGCGGAAGCTTTACGCGTAGATACTAAGTTGAATAAAAAAGACGAGTTCTAATGCAGAAGATCATCCCTAACTGGAATGCACCTAAACATGTAAAAGCTTTCTCCTCGACTAGAGTCGGTGGCTTTTCGTTAGCTCCTTATCAAGGGCTGAATTTAGGCATGCATGTTGGGGATGATCCTTTATCCGTTGAAAAAAATCGCCAATGGCTAACGCAGCAAGCGGCGATGCCCTCTGAAGCAATTTGGCTTGAACAAACGCATTCAACACAAGTGCTAGAGGTTACTCAACCTACTCAGCAGATTCTGAGTGCCGATGGCGTTTTTACCCATCAGCATAATGTGGTTTGTTCTGTAATGACCGCTGATTGCTTACCTGTTCTACTCACTAATCACCAAGGCAGCGAAGTGGCTGCAGTTCATGCTGGTTGGCGCGGTTTAGCTAATGGGATACTCGAAAATGCGCTCGCCAAATTTTCTAGTGATATCCTAGCTTGGCTCGGTCCTGCTATCGGTCCTACGGCATTTGAAGTCGGTGATGATGTATACCATGCCTTTGTTGATCAAAATATCAAAGCAAAGGCCGCATTTTCTCTTCAAGAGAATGGAAAATGGCTAGCAAATATTGCACAGTTAGCCACGTTAAGGTTGCATCAATGCGGTGTTTCAGAAATATCAGATAGCGGCCTTTGTACCTTCCATAATCCTCATCAGTTTTATTCCTATCGACGCGACGGAATCACAGGTCGCCAAGCTTCATTTATTTGGATCGAAGAGTAACTTACGCAAGATCAATCTTCCCTAACTTGCCCCTTGAAAAAGCACTAGTACGTAGCCATCTTTAGCTACGTAAGATTAGTTTCTCAATTAAGGTGAGGAAAGTTGGTATGCGTCTTGATCGATTTACAAGCAAATTTCAAATTGCCATTTCTGATGCTCAATCATTGGCATTAGGCCGTGATCATCAATATATCGAGCCTGTTCATTTGATGGTGGCATTGCTCGATCAAAATGGCAGTCCAATTCGTCCACTTCTTACTATGTTAAGTGTGGACGTTATGCAATTGCGCTCGAAGCTCAGTGAGATATTAGACCGTTTGCCAAAAGTTAGCGGTATCGGTGGTGATGTTCAGCTTTCTAGCGCAATGGGTACTATGTTCAATTTGTGCGATAAACTCGCGCAAAAACGGCAAGATTCCTACATTTCTTCGGAAGTGTTTTTGCTAGCCGCACTAGAAGATAAGGGCGCGCTTGGTCAATTACTCAAAGAAATAGGGCTCACCGAGAAAAAAGTTTCTGAAGCAATAGAAAAAGTGCGTGGAGGTCAGAAAGTGAATGATCCAAATGCAGAAGAGCTAAGACAAGCGCTTGAGAAATTCACAATAGATCTAACTGAACGAGCGGAACAAGGCAAACTTGATCCTGTCATCGGCCGTGATGACGAAATTCGTCGTACCATTCAAGTATTGCAACGCCGGACCAAAAACAACCCAGTAATCATAGGTGAGCCTGGTGTTGGTAAAACAGCGATTGTGGAAGGGTTAGCACAGCGCATCATTAATAATGAGGTACCTGAAGGTCTACGTGGTCGTCGAGTATTGTCATTAGACATGGGGTCTTTGGTCGCAGGGGCTAAGTATCGTGGTGAATTTGAAGAACGCTTAAAATCTGTGCTTAATGAGCTAGCGAAAGAAGAGGGTAATGTCATCCTCTTTATTGATGAGTTGCACACTATGGTCGGTGCAGGTCGAGGCGAAGGCGCAATGGATGCGGGGAATATGCTTAAGCCCGCTCTGGCTCGAGGAGATCTACACTGCGTCGGTGCGACCACTTTAGACGAGTATCGTCAATATATAGAGAAAGATCCGGCACTTGAGCGACGTTTCCAAAAGGTACTGGTTGATGAACCTAGCGTAGAAGACACAGTAGCTATTTTGCGTGGTTTGAAAGAGCGCTATGAGCTCCATCACCATGTGGAGATCACCGATCCCGCTATTGTTGCTGCTGCGAGCTTATCGCACCGTTATATTTCTGATCGCCAGTTGCCCGATAAAGCGATTGACTTGATCGATGAAGCCGCTTCAAGTATTCGAATGCAAATAGATTCAAAGCCAGAATCTTTAGATAAGCTTGAGCGCAAAATTATTCAGCTAAAAATTGAGCAACAAGCGCTAACGAATGAACACGATGAAGCGAGTGAAAAACGCTTACAGGTGTTAAACGAAGAGTTACAAGTGAAAGAGCGTGAGTTTGCCGAGCTGGAAGAAGTTTGGAATGCGGAAAAAGCAGCTCTTTCGGGTACTCAGCATATTAAGTCCGAATTAGAGCAAGCGCGTATGGATATGGATTTCGCACGTAGAGCGGGTGACTTGAACCGTATGTCAGAACTTCAATATGGTCGAATTCCTGAACTTGAAAAGCAGCTCGACCTTGCAACTCAAGCTGAAATGCAAGAGATGACTTTGCTGCGCAACAAAGTAACTGATGTAGAAATTGCGGAAGTGCTTTCAAAGCAAACTGGTATTCCAGTTTCTAAAATGCTGGAAGCTGAGAAAGAAAAACTGCTGCAAATGGAGGATGCGCTGCATCAACGAGTTATCGGACAAGTTGAAGCCGTCGAAGTGGTATCAAATGCGATTCGCCGTAGCCGGGCTGGGTTATCTGATCCAAATAGACCGATTGGTTCCTTCTTATTCTTAGGGCCAACTGGTGTGGGTAAAACTGAATTGTGTAAAACACTCGCAAACTTTATGTTTGATAGTGAAGATGCCATGGTGCGAATCGACATGTCTGAGTTTATGGAAAAACACTCAGTAGCGCGATTAGTCGGCGCGCCTCCAGGTTATGTGGGCTACGAAGAGGGTGGCTACTTGACCGAGGCTATTCGTCGTAAACCGTACTCGGTTATCTTGTTGGATGAAGTTGAGAAAGCACACCCTGATGTCTTTAATATCCTGCTACAGGTATTAGATGATGGGCGCTTAACTGATGGACAAGGACGCACAGTTGATTTTCGTAATACAGTGGTAATTATGACCTCAAACTTAGGGTCTTCGCAAATTCAAGAAAAATTCGCAAGCTTGGATTATGAAGGCATTAAAAAAGAGGTAATGGAGATTGTAGGTAAACATTTTAGACCAGAGTTCTTAAACCGAGTGGATGAAAGTGTAGTATTCCATCCGTTGGCGCAAGAACAAATTAAATCGATCGCTTCTATTCAATTAGCCCGTCTTGGTAAACGAATGGAAGAGAAAGGTTATCAGCTTGAGGTATCTGAAAAAGCGTTAGAGCTGATTTCTCAAGTTGGGTTTGATCCTGTTTACGGAGCAAGACCATTGAAACGCGCTATTCAACAAAGCGTTGAAAATCCATTAGCGAAAGAAATCTTGGCAGGAAGAATCCTACCGGATAAAAAAGTTAAGCTAGTTGTTAGCAATGACCAAATTATTGCTCATCAAGACTAAACATTTACATTCAAAAGGGCCAGAAATGGCCCTTTTTGTTTGAAAATTACTCTCATTGGTTCTTTTGTGAGCTGTCGGTTCGTTTTTATGAGAAAGTTTCATTTTAAGACTTGTGTCCTTCTCTAAACTACCTATAATGCGCCTCGTTGTCAGGGCAGTGCTAGTTACTTCTGCTGATGATAGATGGACACTTGTTTAAAAGAAATAATCGATAAAGTGTTTGACACTTAAGGTTATATCGCTAGAATGTTCGTCCGCTTTGAATGCTTTTAGATAAGCATCCAAGCAAGCTCTTTAAAAATATAAACCTATCAATCTG